>JACPYM010000002.1 GCA_016196035.1 Acidobacteriota bacterium
CGAGCCCCGGCATCTGTTTTAAGGTAGCCGTGACTACGGTCACGGGTCGTGCGACAAGAGAAGGAGTTTTGGTAGACACCTTCTTTCTGGCAAACGACCCTTTTCATTTCATTGCTACCCCGAAAAATGTCCACAGTATTGGTTGATGACAATTTACCTTTATTAGTAAGTCTGTATCTCTCTGGGTTGCCGACACTCGAAAACAACCTTATCTGGCTTGATGATTAGGCAATATGGCGGCAACGCGCCGAGCGGATGGCCGGGGCAGGCAATAACTTCTTTGTTGAAAAACCTTCCGGCACAAAGCGCGCCTTCCAGCGAAACGTCAGGCAAAGTAACTTTTGCCCCTGGTTGTAAATCGAGGATTATATAATCGCAACCCCAACCCACTCGAAGATAATTGACAACTTGGTCCGTCTGATTAAGAACATAGCTATCTCGCTTGTCCGGGCGGTTTTTTGTCGCGCCACCAAGTACATTTTCAGCTATCCATTCCGGGGGCGAGCATTTGACTGAAAAGGGATCGCTATGCTGGACGCTTCCGTCATACTTGCCAGTGCCAGATGAACCAATGATCGCATTATCGCAATAACTCAACTTAGTAACTCTGTTTTTCTCCCAACGTAGAACGACCTTATAATCGTCGAAGATGTAATGCTCATCGCTCCATTTGGCCGCCTCTTTGATCTCGATTTTATAAATTCCGTTAGGTGATGCCGAGGCCAGCTTATAAGGAAACAGCAAGTTACCATTGCAATAGCAAGCATCATAAGCGTAGTGAGCAGCCAACATTGTCAGGCTGACAATACAAAGGCCTTTCTTATATTTCAGAAACCAGCCTGCGGTTCTGATAATTACTTGAAGTATTTTTAAGCTCATTTGATCACAACAAGCTATTCTCTTACTGGTTGCTTACATGTAGCCGCTCTTGGAATTCTCAGTTGGGGGTTGCTGGGTGGGCTGCCAGTAACCGGATCAGCATCACGACGATAGAAGCCTTCAAACTCTTCACTGCTAATTACTACTTTTCGCTCATTGATTGTTAAGCAATAATGAGAGGGCGACTGTTGAGGTTTAATAGCGTCAAAGGACAAATAAGTTTCGGAAATTTCTTTGCCATTAACGAATGCTCCTTGGCTATACAAGTGTGAGACGTTACTGGTCTGAGGTAGCGAATGAATGGTTATAGTTGCATGCGGTGGAAGGTCAAAAGCCAAAAACATTTCATCCGGCCTAAATAAGCTACAATCAACTCGAAGATAGTTAATGGCTGTGTCGGTATCATTATGAACATAGATAAGATCAGCTTCCCTGCCCGAGTTGATTGGCTGACTGGAAAACCGCACGATATTGTTTGCCACCCATATATGTTGAGTGAAGCGTTCAAAAAATCTTGGCTGGGCTTCATAACCAGAAAGTAAGCTAGCAGGCCGTCCCCACTCGCCCAGTACATATTCAGTCGTACCGATTGATTGTCTCTCATCACTTAACTGGCTGAGTAAAACTTTATAAGAGCTATCGTTGAATACTTTCTCTCTGATAGCGATGCGATACACACCGGTCGGTGAAAGGGTAGTTAATTTATATGGCGTAAGCAGAATGTTGCCATAAAAAACGCCACACCCCACAATCATACCCATCAGTAGTGCTATCGCCAGTAATACCAAAATACCTGGTTTGTTCATTGCTCACCTTACTTTCATTCAGCACGCAGGTTGGTCTATCAGAGCCATAGAGACAAAGGGCCTCTAAAAATAACGAGTCGCCAAGACTTTGTCTCTATGGCTTTAGGCTTCACCGTTTCCGTAGCACACCAGGGCGATACTTATTTAAAGCACCTACCCCTAAAAGCAGAGAACATTATAGACATGCGGCAATAGATTTTTTCTGGTTGTGCCAGCCTTGAGCGCATTCCGCAATAAAATGCCAATAGTGCGGCCTGCAAGGTCATCATTTACCTCTTGCGCCGCCTCTACGCCATTTGGGTCTTGTGACCCGTGGGCGCCTGGTACATCACGCTCTCTTACATCCTGTCCTAATGCAAAATCCGTCAACTGTTGACCTGTAAACGGGTACTTATCCCCCACAAAACCACTTAAGCGAAATAGCGGAACAGACGCCAAGGGCAAACGACTATCTCCAATCAACGTTGCTCCAGCGTGGGCAAGAACATGCTGGTATACATCGCTACCCTGATAAGGGACATTTTGGCCGTTATTATCCTTCAACCCTGCCTGACCTACTAACTCTTCTCTAAAACCAGTGGGCATATTCTTGGCTGTAGTTAATTGGAATACCCGTGACTGTAGTAACAACGCAGTACCAAGTGAATAGGCATCCGGGCCAAACGCATAAAAACCAAGAATAACACGAACAAATCGAGAACAATTAGTGTCTGTTTTCTTTTCACAATCACACAACCCGGTCGGATCAGCTTTCCCAACTGGATTCCCACCTACATATCCAAACATATTCATTCCACCCTTCAATCCAATCGGATCTTCACTGATAAACCGCCCCGCCTGCGGGTCGTACCACCGCGCTCGGTAATACAACAACCCTGTATCCAGGTCGCGCTCGCGCCCCGTATAGTCATAGCGCGTCTGCGCACTGCCCACGCTATTCCCATACGCATCGTAATCCAAAGCTCCGATCACACTGCCAGCCCCGTTTGTCAATGCCCGCGTACTGGTTTGCTGATCGGTCACATACCAAGTCGGCAAACCACCATTCGCTTTTTGCCACAACTTGTTATCCATCCCGAACCCGTTGCCATATTCCAGCGAAACTCCGCCCGGCTGCCGATCCAACACCACATCCATCCCATCATAGGTGAACCGCGTCCATTCCCCCGGCCCCGTCCGCCGTTCCACTCTGCGACCCAATGCGTCGTAGCGGTAATTGACCACGAATAGGTCGGGCCGTGTTACTCGAATCAGCCGGTTCTCGCTGTCCCAGTCATACTCCCAGGTGCCTTGCGCTGTTACTTTCGTCTTTAAGTTGCCGTTGGCGTCGTAGGTAAAATTGGCATCCGCCGTCGCCGACAGCCGATTGAATGAGAGGTAATTGTACACCGTGCTCAAGTGCGATGCCGTCCGGTTGCCCACCGCGTCATACGCATAGCTCTCTGACGCTTGGCCGGGGCGCGTCGCCGCCGTCAAACGGTTCAACACGTCATACGTATACGTGCGATTGCCTGTTGGTTCGGCGATCTGCGTGATCTGGTGCGCATCGTCGAATTGATACTGCCAATCGGCGATGGTATTTGCGCCCTTCGCATAGGTCAGCCGCGTCAACCGATCCAACGGGTCATAACTCGCCGTCGCCGCCACGCCATTCGCCAGCGTGCGATTGGTCAGTCTGCTCACCGGATCATAAGCAAAGGTCGTCGCGCCCACACTGTTATGCGCCATTTGTGTTACTCGATCCAGCACATCATAGGCATACGTCGTCTGGCTCGCGCCCAGCGTCATCTGCGTGCGGTTGTTATTGTTGTCGTATTGATAGCCGAGCGTTTGGCCCCACACATCCGTCGTGCCAGTCACGCGGCTACGCGCGTCGTAACTCAACGTCACCGTGCCCGTCGCATTCGTCGCACCCGTCATCCGACCCAGCACATCGTAGGCATATGTTTGGGTGCCGCCGTTGGCATAGGTGATTGTGGTCAGGTTGTTCAGTTCGTTGTAGGCGTAAGTCGTCGTGTTGCCTTTGGCGTCGGTGCGCGTGGCGCGGTTGCCATCGCCGTCGTAGGTAAAGCTCCACTCGCGCCCGCCGCGCTTCGTTTGCAGCACCCGGCCCACGGCGTCATAGCTGAATTCGTAGCGCTGATTGCGCGCGTCCGTCACCTGCAAGACCTGCGAACGCGGGTTGTAGCTGTACTGCGTGTCATTGCCCGCCGGGTCAAGCTCGCGCGTCAGCCGGTCGCCCACGTCGTAGGTAAACCGCGTCAGCCGCCCCGCCGTATCAATCCGCCGGATCAGCCGGTGGCCCGCGTCATATTCGTAGCGTT
Source organism: Acidobacteriota bacterium (assembly GCA_016196035.1). Lineage (NCBI taxonomy): Bacteria > Pseudomonadati > Acidobacteriota > Acidobacteriota bacterium. The sequence continues at coordinate 4,010 of JACPYM010000002.1, forward strand.
CAAACAAACCCAGCGGATAGTTGACGCGGCGTAAGCGATCCAGATCGTCGTAAACCAGATCGGTCACACGCACCAGCGGATCGGTGACCTTTTGCAGGTTCGACATTTTGTCGTAAATGTAATTGGTCGTGTTACTCGCCGCGTCTGTTTCGGTGGTCAGCCGATAGGCGTTGTCATAGGTGTATGTCGTCGCATTGCCGCGCGCATCGGTGGCTTTGGTGCGGCGGCCCGCCAGATCGTATTCAAACGCGGCCAGCGGCACGAAAGGCGGCGCGCCCAGCGTGTCGCTCACCGTCAGCACATGGCCCACCAAATCGCGCGTGTAATTGGTCGAATGGCCGTTGGTATCGGTCACCTGCGCCAACCAGCCGCGCGCGTAGTATTGGTAATTCATCGTGTGCCCGCCATTCATGCTGCGGCTGGCGACCTGTCCGGCGCTGTACGTGAAGGTCGAGCTGATGCCGCGTGGGTCAGTGGCGCCGGTCACCAAGCCCTGCCCGTCGTAAACGAACGTGCTCGTTCGCCCCGTCATATCGGTGGTTGTGAGCAGATTGCCTTTGCTGTCATAACCGTTCGTCGTCACGCCGCTCATACGGTCAGTGGCGATCAACACCTGGCCGAAGCTGTTGTAGGTGAAACTGAGCGTGCCCAGCACGTCAATGATCGTCGTGACATCGCCTGCCGGGTTGTAGCTATAAAGTGTCGTCCGGCCCAGTTGGTCAACCGCCTGTGTCAGGTTCTCGTTTGCATCGAGTACGAAGCTGTTGATCAGATTGCCTTCGACGCTCTGGCGTTCGGTGCGGATGATGGCGGCCCGGCTGAGCGGTGCAATCGGGCAGGCGTTGCCGTTGCAAGCGGCGTTGCTGCCGCTTATGAAAAAGTATTTGGTGACACGATCCAGCGCGTCGGTCACGTCAGTTTCGCCGGGTTGATCGGGCGTCAAGGCACCTGATGACGGGGTGCGCACATAGTTGTAGGTCAGTTTTTCGACGCCATTGGCGCGTTCGACCGAGATCAGTTGCCCGGTCACGTCATCGAAGGTCCATTTGGTCAGGATGTTGTTGAGGGCGTCACGCACCGTGGTCAAGCCGCGCTCGTTGTATTGATGGCGGTATTGCGAACCGTCGGCGTAAGTCACTTGCGTGTTGTTAAACCCGCCATAGGTGTAAGTCGCCACCGTTGCGCCGTTGAAAGTAATGCTGCTGACGCGCGTGCTGTTGAATCCGTAATTGACGGCAAAACTGCGACCGAAGGCATCCGTCACCGAGCCGACGAGCGTGCCGGTAAGGCCGGGCCGCGCCAGCGTGATGCGGTTATTATTGCGGTCAGCGATGGCGGTCAGCTTGCCCAGCGTGTTGAATTCGTAAACCCAACCGTTGCGCTGCTTCACCTTGAACCCAAACGGCCCTTTGGCAAGCGTGCCGTAAAAGTTGCGCGGCACCGTGGCGTTGTAAAGGTCACCGCCAGTTTCCGGGTCAATTGTCCCGGTGGCTTCAAAGAAAACCGTGCTGCCGTCATCGCGCAACATGCGCAACTGATTGCCGCCTTGCTCATTGATTGAAACGTCAAAGAGCGAGGTCCAGCCATAGCCAAACGCGCCATCGAATTTCGACAGTTTGTTGTAATGGCGCGCCAGTGGCACTGAGCCATCCACCAACGGCAATTCCAAATCCACTTCGTAATGATAGATGTTGGAATTGGTCGGATTGGCTTTGCTGGAAAGAGGCGCTGCGGGGTTGTTGGCAACCACCAAAGAGCCGCCGACCGCCGCGCCACCGCCGCCCACACTCGGCAACGAAGCAGCAGTCATCACGACTTGGCTGGTCTCGCCGCGCGTCCAATCGCCATTGTTGAGCGTGTCAATCGCGTCAATCACATGCAAGGTGATGCTGGCCGTGTATTGCGTCGGTTGAATGTCGCAGGGTGTCGCCTGTGTCGTCAGCACAAAATTGAATTTGTAAGTGCCTGGCGTTGTCGGCTGATAAAGCCCCGGCCCGCCCTGCGCATTCGTTGCTGTCGAATCCAGCAGGTGAAAGTCTTGCGGCAAGCCGGTGACGGGGTCTTTGCCAGTGACGGTCTTCAATTGCACGTTGCCGTCCTGCCCGGTGCCGGTGTTGATGTCTACTGAAATGGCGATGTCGCTGGCATAACGCTCCACGACCGCGCCATTGGTGCAATCGGGATTTTTAGTCTGGCAGGAACCGTTCGACACGCCCCGCGTGTGCAAGCGCAACCGCGTGCCGATGCGGACGCTGCCGCCCGGCGCGATGGCCGCGCCGTTGGCGTCGTCGAATACGCTGCCAGCAATTTCCTGGCTCACCCCGCTTGGTTCGGGCGGACATTGCGCGGCGGCGCTTGCGGCTAGCCGACTAACAGATGGGGGGGGTAAATGACAGGCAAACGAAAGCCAGTGCCAAAATCAAACCTGAAAAGATGGTTGATTGAATGCTGCGATTAGGGATGCGTAGCATAAACAAACTCCTGTTGGCTTGGGCAGGAAACGGCGGCTGGCTGGGCAGTGGCAATTGCTACCGTGCTGGGCCGAGGTTCCTGATTGGTTGATAAAACCCAACGGCAGCAAGCCGCTAGGTGGAACGGCAAAACTTGAGGCCGGAAGTGGCTTGGTATCTGCTGCAATGAACACAAAAGAGAAGAACCGGCTTCTTCCTCTCTCTTGCTGGTTAAGATTTTGGCCTATGTTTTCGGCACTACCTTCACACTGACCGGATTGGCCTCACGCCCTTCCACCCAGAGGCCGACCTGCAACATTTCCTGTTGCTGCAACTCTTTCGGCAGTTCGATGTTGAGTTGATCCAGGCCATAGCTGCCCGCCTGGGCGCCGACATAGCGCACCTTAACCGGGGTGCCGTTGACGCGGACTTCAACGTTTTTGATGTTTGAACAATTGCGCAAGCCGGTGCCATAAAGCACCAACTGCCGCTGCTCATCCTCAATAGACTTGGGTGACTTATTAGCATCCAGCGCCCGCGTGTTGCTATCGGCCAGCGAAGCAAACGGATAATAAGCGCTGCGCTGGGCCGACTCATTGGCGCGCATTCGCCCATCATTGACGATGGCAAACAAGCCGGGGCTGACGCGCTCGACATTGACCGAGCCGCTGGCAATGAGCTTATCACTGTTCAAAATCTCGACCGTCGCGCTCCCCGGTTGCGTATCCGCCGGGACTACATAATGAATCTGGGCGGGCGCGACGGAATAGAGTCGCGCGACCTTGCCGTTGACCGTCACCGAAGTGCCGCATAGAGAAGTCGGCAAGGGCAAGGTATTCGCCACCACTGTGCAGGCGCTCAGCCCTTCGCCTGAAGCGATCGCGATGGATTCCGGCGCCACAGTGTTCGATTGCGTGGCGGCATTGACCGTCGCAACGTTCATCACGTAATGCAGCGGCACTTCCATCGTGCCGTCTACATAACTGCCAAAGTCAGCGGCCCAATACCAACGCAATTGACTCTCGGGATCGTAAGCGCGCGCAATGCCAATCACGCGATAGGCGGGATCGAGCATCAACTTGTGGTGTTCAGGCGAGCCTTTCCAAAGCTCGAAGATGCGGCTGCCGTCGTTATAGCCAGCGGCCAGATTTTCACCGCGGCTGCCTTTATAGCCGTAGCTGAAAGCGGACATGCGCGCAAAGGGATCGCGGCGGGCACTGTCGGTATGACTCAGATAGTTTTTGTGGGCCATATCGCCTGACATCCATTCGGCACAACGGGTCAGGCTATAGGAAACGCGCAATTGCGAAAGCCCGCGCGCAGCGCGGTATTCGTTAATGCGGACAAGTAATGAACGCTCTTCGACATCTAACATAGATGTCGAAGCAGTCAAGGATTGGGACTTGGTAACGCTGGTTGCAAGACACAGGAACAGCAAGAGTCCAAGCGCAAACAGCGGTCTGGTACTCGGGGTCACGACCGGCACTCCTCTCGACACAAAACGGTCGACACAGATTGAATTGTGGTTCTCTCGGTAAACGTATGCCTGTCGCTCGTCAGGCATTTCTCTGCTAATGAGTCGCGATTGGAGGGGATGAAGTTAACGCGCCAGTGATGAGGAAAACGCGCGCAAATGTCTCAAGCCATAAAACCGGGGGGCCTAGCTGACACACTCGCTAAACAACTTAGAACAACGAATTTTTAGTTTGTCTTTGCTTGATTGCATATGCCAACCGCCCGCACCTGCTGGGGAATGACGGAAACGTTTGTAGCACACGACCTAGTATCGGTCAACCACCAAAGTTTGGTTTAATGTTAGAAGTTTACGCGCTTGATATGATCAATTCATACTGAAAGCCCATTTACTAGATTCTGTAGCATAGCTATCAACAACTAGATGGAATTGCCTCGGAGAATGGCCTTGCCGGGCATGTGACTATTGTAATAGCCCGTCAACTGACGGCTCGGCATACTGCGCCGCGTCGGCAGAAACGGCGTGGTAAACATTTTGCCCAACGAATCTGCCCAGCATTAACCAGCAGCGGCGCAACGACGCCGCTGCTTGAAGACGGAAAGAACCAAAGGAGATTTCAAAATGAAGATCAATGCTTTGCTGAAAACCGGGATCGTAAAGATGAGTTTATTGAGCCTGCTGAGTGCCCTGCTGTTGACCGGCGCGGCTTTGGCGCAAGACGTTAAACGCGATCATAGCAAGACCGGTCAGGCCGCTGATGCCGCTGATGACCTCAAGGTTTGGCCGAAACTTGACTCGAGCCTGGCCGAAAACTTCACGACCCAGGCGCTGTTGAGCGCGGCCCCGGGCGCGGCGACCTTTGGCGCGACATTGACCGTGCAAGTGGATCACAGCTATTGCCGCACAGGCGGCGTGCAATGTTTTCTGCCGGGTCAAGCGCCGGGCGATCTCAATCGCAACCCGGTGCGCCTGGGGATTCAAGTGCTCAACGGCGGCGTGCCAGTGTTGGGCCTAACCGATGCGGACATTGATGTATTCAATCCGTTCGTGCCCGCGGGCGGTTCCGCTATCAATCAAATCGCGTGCGCGTCCTGCTTCCAACCCGCAGGCAACGGCATTTACACGATCTTCGTCGCGCCTGCCGTCGGCCAAACCTGGAAGCCCGGCTCCTATTTCGTGCAAGTGCGCGTCAACGTGGGCGGGGTCATCCATCGCGCGCTGGCACAGATCGAAGTCGAATTCTAAACCCCGCCTCACCACCTGCGTTGCCCCACACGACGCCACAACGAGAGCGCCGCGTCATTGGTAAATGGCGCGGCGCTCTTGTTGTTTTGCAAGCACTGGATTTCCGGCCCTTTGCCGTGAGCTTCGCAAATCATCACGACGGCTGTTATGATCCTGCGCGTTCGATCAACCAGCAATACAATCAGGCACGATATCCTATGAACACCGCGACCCACACGCCGAGTCGCCCAAGCGGACTCGGCGAAATTTCGCAAAAGCTGCTACTGCTTTCGCTGGCGTGCAGTGCGCTCTATTTCGTTACGAAAAGCTGGCAGCCTTTTGCCGGCAGTGTGGTGTTGAAGGGGTTGTGCATTGCGCCACTGGCTGTGATCGCCTTCCGGTTACTGCCACCGCCTAATCATTTGCTGCTCGGTGGCGCGCTGGCGTTTTCGACGCTGGGCGACATTTTCCTCGATCTGCAAGGTATGTTCGTGCAGGGCTTGGGCGCGTTTCTGATTGCGCATTTGATCTATGTCGTGCTGTTTGTGCGCAATCGTCAGCGGCCCTTGCGCCTGAGCGCGAATCAGCAGATTTCGCTGGCGGCGCTATTGTTTTTCAGCCTGGCGCAAACGATGTGGTTGTGGCCGGGCTTGGGTCAATTGGCCGTGCCGGTGGCCTGTTACATTGGCGCAATTACGTTGATGGTGGCGGCGGCCATTCTGGGGCGCTTCCGGCAAAGTTGGATTGTGTGGGGCGCGCTGCTGTTTTTGATTTCCGACTCGTTGATCGGCATCAACAAATTCAAAACACCGGTGCCAGGGCGCGATTATCTGGTGTGGGCGACGTATTATCTCGGCCAGTGCGGCCTCGCGCTGGGCTTTTTACGCGAGCAAGTGGAGCAAGACTAAAGACTGCATGAGAACCGATCCTTTTCTGTTCACCGCCGATGACTGGGCGCAACTGTTTGTACACCGCTGGCTGCCCGATGACGAAGACGACACCAAAGCCGTTGTGCACATCGCACACGGACTGGCTGAACATGGTGGGCGTTATGAACGCGTCGCTAAATTCCTGACCGACAATGGCTATGCGGTTTACGCCAACGATTATCGCGGTCACGGGCGCAGCGCCCAGCGCCCAGAAGAATTGGGCCATTTTGCCGATGCCAACGGCTGGCAGCGCATCGCCACCGATCTGGTGCAGATGTGCACTGAAGAGAAACAGAAATACGAAGGGCTGCCGTTGATCCTGCTCGGCCACAGTCTGGGTTCGCAATTGGCGCAGCAGATGGCGTATGAACAGGGCGACCTGTTCGATGCGATTGCCATGTCCGGCCCGAATGGCAAGGTCAGTGGCTTGGCAAAAGTGGGCAAGCTGATTGCGCGTTTTGAACGCTTGCGCTTGGGCAAACGCGGGCACAGCCAGTTGCTCAACCGCCTTTCCTTTGACGCCTTCAATCAGGCTTTCGCGCCCAATCGCACGCCGTTTGACTGGCTCTCGCGCGATTCAAAAGAAGTGGATCAATACGTCAATGATCCGTTGTGCGGCTTCATTGCCTCCACGCAAACCTGGCTGGACATTCTCGACGCCATTCCCGAAATCGCCCGCGCAGAGAACCGGGCGCACCTCCGCAAAGATTTGCCGCTGTACCTATTCTCGGGGCACCGCGATCCGGTCAACGAGTTTGGCAATGGGTTGGAAGCGCTGGTCGTGGCCTATCGCCAACACGGCGTGCGCAGCATCCGGCACAAACTTTACCCCGACGCGCGCCACGAAACTTTTAACGAAACCAATCGGGCTGAAGTGCTGAATGACCTGCTAGATTGGTTGAATCTGGTGGTGATTCAACTCGGTAATAAGATTCTTTCGCGGTGAGACGGGGCTTCAGTCATCCTCAACGGCGACTAGAGGCTTGGCGTATTGACTGGCCGAGCGCGCGGAATTTTGCTGATACACGACAAAGAGCAGCAACAAGGCCCGCGCCTCCTGCCGTCTGACGCGCCGGAAGTTCAGTCCAAACGTCAGCAGGATCACCAACGCCAACACAAACATCGTCAGTCCCGCCGGATGCGTGAGCGTTTGGCAACGTAGCGCGATAACCAGACTCCCCAACAATCCTACCCACCCCGCCCACAGCATCCCGGTAAAAAAACGCATGCGCGTCTCGAAACTTTGAAAGTAATCGAAGCCGTTGGCCGTGCCCACACACAACGCATTTTTCCAGTAGTTATACACATGCAACGGCACGCCGTTGCTCAAGTCCGGCAATTGCTCCGAGTCAACCAGCCGCGCGGCGGCGGCATTTTCAGTCAACGTAACAATGACTTCCTGTAACTTGTCGGGATAGGGAAAGCCTTTTTTTCTGAACGGCGGCAACATTCGTTCCGCGAATTCGACGGGAATGGTGCGCACCAGATTGCCCAGCAAATACGCGGCAAACAGCACGAAGACAAGCCAGGCCGGGCGCTGTTGCAACTGGTCGGTCAGCCCTTGCAACACCGCCCACAACGAGGCCGTCTGGTTATTCGTGCGATAGACCGCATAGACAAAAGTGAAAATGACAAACCCCGGCGGGAGTACGGCAAAGAGATCGCTCTTGTTGAACTGGCTAACGATTTTTTCCGCAGGCATAGCTTTGCTCCGTCAGGCTCAGGCCACAGCAGGTTGATCGAACTGCAATTTGCGCAGGATTTCGCTGGCGCTGTAAATCGCCAGCAGCCGCTTCGGCAACGGCAAGTCATACCCAATCGCGCGCACGGTGTAGAAAAGCAGCGCGGGCAAGTATTCGTCAAAAAATTCCGGCGGCTTCGGTTCACCGCATTTTTGCCCTTGTACCTCAACCGCAGCTTGCCTGATACAACGCAATAGCTCCCAACATAAAGCCGCGTTGCCGGAGTGGCAACGCTTCGGCTGCCACTGCTTGGCCTCGGCCAAAACGGCATCAGCCAGCAGGCGTTTTTCCAACTCGCGCCAGAGCGGCAATTGCGTCGGCGAATGATCCAGCGCGGGCAAGGGATGCTTGGGCGCGTTCAATTCCTGCCGATCCAGCAGATAAAACTTGAGGTTGAATTCCAGCGAGGCCAGGTCTTGCACCGCGTGCCCCGCGTCCTGATACCACGGGAAATCAATCAGAAAGGGCCGCGCCTCTTTCAACCAAAGCAAAATGTTGTTGGCATTCAGATCGCCGTGGACGGGCGAGACGACCACCTGCAATTCACACCCTAACAAGCCGGCGACCGACGTGCTCGGCGGCCATTCGATGAATCGGCGCACGAGTTGCACGCGCGCGTCCCAGTCGTCAAAGAAATGCCGGCCAATCTCAGCATCGCGGTCAGCCAGGAAGTTCAAGATGTTACCCTTCGCTTGCCCCGGCAAACTGTAAGGCGGCATCTGCGGATACTCTTTCGCGGGACGGTCAGCCGCCTCCCACAAAACGCGCGGTTTGCGGCTTGCCTTCAGATACCAAGTGTTCTTCAACCAATCGAGCTTGGTTTTGAGCAACTCCACGCGGAGCTGAATATCGGAGTCCGATTTGAGTTGCTGATGCGCATGCTGTGTTTTGGTTTGCAATTGCTCAGGCGCAATCACAATCGCGGAGGCCAAATCCAGAAAGGCGCCAAAGCGTTCGCCACCCAAGAAGTCATAACAAACCGCATGCCAATTGCCGTATTCAACGATGTGCCTGGCCGGGTCGCTTTCAGGCTTACTCTTGTCTACCGTTACCAATTCCGCCACGTGAATCTTGTAAGCGCCGATGGCCCTTTTTGCCTGCCCGTGCCGGCTGATTTCCAAATCCAATTTCCAGCGCTCACTCATGGGTGAAAGTTTCAAGACATAATCATGCTCTTCGCCATCCGGCATACATGTAACAAACTGGAAAACCCGCGCTCCTGATTTACCTTGCCCTAATTTACTAACAAGCACATCTTTTCCGCCGAGATTGAGATTGCGAATCAAGTAACTAAGGATTTTGGTCCCTCGTTCCAAGTTACGTTCTCGCTCATCCAGCGCGCGAACTTGTTCGCGCAAGATCGGATCATTATCGAGGCGAATTGCCGGGGCTGCCCCTTTGTGCTTCAACACCGTCTTAAATGTCGAAACAATGCGTACATACTCTTCTGAGGTCGGGCTGTTAAGCGGCACATAAAGATAAGTAAGGTTTTGGGTGTAGTAATGATCCTGATCCGGGTTTGACCAATTCTCCAGGCTGTGAATGCAGATACGCCGTATCTCAATACTGGGATCAACAACGCCTAACACTTGTTGAATATGCAACGGGCCAATGACATCTTCTCCATAGGCGTTAAGCTTTAACTTGTCTGCCACAAGTACCAACCGCCAAGGAGATTTGCTTCCTCTCGCCTGGTAAACCATTGCCATAAGCAGATTGAAGTTGTCGGCCTCTTCAATCTGCTTATCGAACTCATCGGCCAGGATGTCTTTCAATACTTGGATTCTTTCCGCCTTCCAATCACCGATGAGGACAGTTTTCCGGTCATCACTCATCACTTCCCTCCTTTGCGCTGAGCGGGCTGAGGCCGGCGTCTTCCCAACGTTTCCGAAACGTCTTCACGTCAATCCCCGCGTCTTTGGCGGCTTGCGTAATGTTGTGATGCGCGCGCGCCAGCTTGTAGGGCAGATAACGCCGGTCAAAGGCCTGCACATAAAACTGCATGGCTTCGCGGTAAGACATTTCCAGCCAGCGTGCGGGCAATGACTGCGCCACTTCGCGTTGCAACGCCTGCCGTTCAGGGTCTACGCCTTCGTCCGTTGGCGGATTTGCGGGCGCAACCTCCGCCGTGTTGAGAAACGTGCCCATACTTTGCAAAGGCAAGTGATGCGGTAAAACCGTATCGCCGTCGCAGGCAATCACTGCCCCTTTAATGAGGTTCTCCAACTCGCGCACGTTGCCGTGAAAAGGGTAACTGCGCAAAATAGTCAACGCCTCGCGCGACAGCCGCCTGACACGCACGCCGCCGTTCCGTTCGAGAAAATGGCGCAGCAACAATTCCACGTCGCCCTTGCGTTCGCGCAGCGGCGGCAATTGGATCGTCACCTCCGCCAGCCGGTGATAAAGGTCGCGTCGAAACGCGCCTTGTGTCACCGCCGCCGCCAGATCACGATTGGTCGCGGCGATAATGCGCGCCTTAAAATCCAACAACACCTTGCCCCCGACACGGCGGAACTTTTTCTCCTGAATGACGCGCAGCAACTTGCCTTGCAAGTCTACGGCTAAATCGCCAATCTCATCCAAAAAGAGCGTGCCCTCGCCAGCTTCTTCCAGCAACCCTTCGCGCTTGCTCACCGCATTGGTGAACGCGCCACGCTCGTGCCCGAACAGCACGCTCTCGATCAACGTCGCCGGAATCTCACCGACATTGACGGCGACGCAAGCTTGCTCTGCCCGCGCGCCATTCCGATGAATGGCTTGCGCCAGCAACTCCTTGCCCGTGCCCGACTCGCCAATCAGCATGACGCGCGCATCAGCGTGCGCCATGACCTTGACGACTTCGCGCAACGTCGCCAGCCAGGCGGGCGATTCGCCGATGAGCTGTTGGCGCAGGTCATTGAATTCCTGCGTCTCAGGATGTGTTGCCAGCAATCTTTGCAAACAACCGCGCAACCGCTTTTCCTCAACCGGCTTTTCCAAAAAGTCACGCGCACCCAAGGCAAACGCGCGCGTCGCCAGCGAGGCATCCAACGAACCGCTCATCACGACGACCGGCATCTGCGGCCAACGCGTTCGGCATAAGGCCAGCAACTCCGCGCCAACCGGCGGCCCGGCCAGTTCCCACAAAATGAACACGGCGGCGAAACCCGCAGGCGCGCTGGCCAGCAACTGCGCAGCGGCTGCGCCCGCCTGACAAAGCTCCGCTTCGGCGCCATCCCGCGCCAATAGCTTGCCCACACGCTCAGCGTCGCGTGTTGAATTGTCTACGATGATGACTTTAGGCATGGCGGGCTAACGGGATGAAGTACGTCACGCTGTCAGGTTGTTCCGCCGAACCGATTTGCAACCGCCCGCCGCCGCGCAAGGCAATGTGCTGCGCAACCGACAAGCCCCAGACCTGGCCGAATTGCCCGTCGTTTTGCCGTTGTCCTTTGGCAATCGCGGCTTTGGTCGGCTCATCGAAATGAAAAAGGTCACTGCTAAAAGTGACCTTTGCGTATTCAGATTCAGTAAAGGTTGAAATCGAGATTTCCAGCTTGCGCTCAGGCTCGCCGTAATTGGTCAGCTTGCACAACCCGCCGAGGATCAGCTCTCTGAGTACGACGCGCGTGTCTTCGTAAAAGCTGAGTACTTCAACCGGTTGCCCTGATGGGATGTCCAATTCGACCTGCTTTACTTTCAAACAGGGCAACAATTCCGTTTCGATCTCGCGCAGTAGCTCAGCCACTACATAGCGCGTCGGCTCTTCGCCACCCTTTGGCAACATTTCCTGCAAATCAGCCCAAGCCTGTTTCGACTTGCGCACAGCAACCGACAAAGCCTCTAAATGGCGCACAAGCGAATCTTGCGAGTCGGTCTTGGCATCCAAGTCTAATCGCTCTCTAAATTCCTCTTCCAATTGCTCTGTTTCGTAAACGACATCTTGCGTGAGACCGGAAAAACAGGCACCGAAGCGGTAAGCCAGCACTTGCTCATCGTAAGGGAACAGGTCGCGTAAGCGCTGTTCCAGCAAAGCATCGGCATACTTGGCTTGCAAGCGTTTCAAGCAATCTTTCGTTTGATCTTGTAATGTCTTGAGCGTGTATGGTTTTGCGATGAAGTCCAAAGCACCACCAAGAAAAGCCGCGCGCGCATACTCAAACAGAGGGAACTTTGAAACGATAATTATTTGCATTGTTGCACCGGAAAGCCGTGCATGTTCCAGTACTTTCAATCCAGTATCTTCCGGCGAACGTTCTGGTTCACCATTATTGATAGGCAAACCCAAATCTAAAAAGACTAAATGGTAAGGAGCTTTCTTGTCGCGAGCTTCATTGAGCAGCTTAACAGACTCAGTTACTGAATGGGCAAGTCGAATTTCAAAAAGCAAAGCACCATATTTGCGTTTATCTTCTGAACTAATGGCAAGCAGTCCATCCCTAATCCCCTCTGCTTGTAATAGCTCGTTTTCAATTATCAAAACTCTGACCGTGTCTAGAGCTTGGGGATTTGTAAACATAAGCGTTCTCCTTTATCTGCCAGCGGCAAAGTTACTCTTACCTGCGTTCCAACACCAAGACTGCTTTCATATTTTAACTGCCCTCCCTGAATATTGAGAAGAACCTTTGCAATTAAAACTCCAACGCCTCTTCTACCTGGCCTATCATAAAAACCTGCCAAGGCCCAGTTAATTTGCTCTTCCGACATTCCAGTCCCACAATCCGAAATTGTGATTTCGACATCACGTCGATCACTCATAGTTTCTGCTGAAATCATCAGTGTCGGTTTTATATCACGTTCAAATATATGAGGCGCTTCCCCTTCGCATTTTTTTTGTATAGCCCTTATCGCATTGTTCAAAAGGTTAACCAAAGCGTCCTTAACCAAATCAAAATCTGCATATGCGACAATACTCTTTGAAATATCTGATACAAGCTTAATTTTCCCCTTAGCAAGCATAGCTTGTTCATCCGAGTTCAGTCCTAGCAAAGATTCCTCAAGTAAATCATGTAAAGAAAACCGCGCAAGCGATGCTGTTAACAATCTCTGGCTAAATCCTGTAATTGAGTCATTCGAAATCTCAATTGCTTGGTTGATTTCACTTAGTAAATCGCTCAAGCATTTTTCTTGTTGAGTAACTAAATTCTGCTTAATTTTAAGTGCTGCAAACTGAATATTCTGAATCTTATTACCTAGACGATGAGAATATTGGAATGCGTGTGCGCCTGCTCCTTGTGCGGCAAGCTTACTCCGCTCAATTTCTAGTGCTTCTTGGTTTCCGCGATAAGCTGAACCTACCATTGAGCCAAGTGCCAGCAATTGCCCTTCATCATGTTCCACATTGCTTGAATTAATTCGAGCAGTTCCCACCGTCCAATGTAGGTCTAAAATTCCAAATAGCTCATTTTTGCTGATAATTGGTACGCAAGCGCGTATCACCAACCCTTCAGCCGCCGCTAATGTATCTTTCTTGCGCTGATCTGCATTCAACTCAAACCGTTTTACTTTCACGGTCGGGCGGCGCCCCACAACTGCAAGATTGGCCAGTACGGACTCTTTGACCAACTTAAGTGGCAGAGAATCGTATTCAGGTGGTAGTAACTTCTCGTAACTACTGTCAGGCTTGTCGAGGCGACGATAGCCTTCAACCCAAAAGACACGGGTTTCATTCTCAGCCTGCTCAATGCGGTAAAAATGCGCTTGCCGGGCGTGAAATGACTTGAGCATCTCCTGACATACTTTGGTTTCAAACGCGCGCTTGTCATCCGGCTGGGTCAATTGCCTATAAAAATTCTGGCGCCGGCGCGCCTCACCCTCTCTCCACTGCCGTTCGCGCGTGGTCTGCATAACATGCACCAATCCGGCAATATCTGAGGCACCTTCTAAAAGAGCGTCCCTATTCCGCACTGCAAAACCGCTCAATGCACCGTCTTTCGGTCGGTGCATTGTAAAAAAGCCGAGCCTCTTGCCGCCCACCTGTAGAAGCAGGCCGATTGATTCCACTGTTTTCTCCGGTGACAACTCAAAACCGAACGCCTGTTGCATATAACGCGGGGAGGTACCGAGTTCTTTATGGTACTCATACAGGTCGGAAATGATGTTTGGTTTGCTAGCCGAAGCGCCAGCGCCCACCCATTTATGGTCATTATCGTAGCGCGCGGCATGCACCCATTCAGGTTGCTGCCAACCGTATTGCGCCCGCAATACGTAACATTGCCGGTCTTCATCCAGCAAATAGAGCGATCCCCATCGCGCTCTGGCCTGTCCGCAGAACCGCTCGACTGCTTTCGATAGCTCGCCACTGAAATCGCTAAGGTCAACGATGTCCGACAAGCGTGGGCTGGCCTTTATAACAAATTGCAACATGCGTTTATTGCGGAAATATCCAACCAGAAAGCCAGCGCGCTGGCCCAGCGCCTCTAACGCTTTCTTATGCGGGGAGAGAAACCCCCATTCTTTTGAGCGGTAAAGACTGAGCGCTCCCAGAGCCTCTTTTTCTTCGTCTTCGAACGCGATGGTGGCATAAGATTTTATCTGTTTTAACGCCTTTACTAAGGACGGGTGATGCTGACAGCTTTGGAGCATGTATTTGTGAGACTCATCATTCTTTGTATCATTGCGAATGGTGGTACCTCGCTTCTTAAAAGCCACCCCGATTGGCGAGTTGTCATCAAAATCTGTGTTATGACGAACTTTCACTGCAGCCTCATAAAAATCACCAACACCTGCCGCCATCACCAATTTTTGCCGGTTATTATCAGCTAGGCGAATGTGCCCCATCTCGACATGAAAAGCTTTGACAGCTTGCTGAATAAGGTGCTGTAACCCTTCTTCCAAAGTTTCTTTCGCCAGGCTTTCCAACATTGCAGCATCAAGTTCTCGCCTGATACTTGCTTCAAACCAATTCATGAGGCGATTAAGCGTCGCGCTAATCATCGCAGCCAGGGATTCCAAAACCTCACGGGTTCTATCGTTCAGTTCGGGCGTATTTCCCAGATCAACTTGCAATACTCCCAGTACCCCTTGATTTTGCAATCTACGTAGAGGAATTACGTAATGGCTGATTATTTTTGCCTTCCTCGCTGCTTTCTTGTTACAAAGTGGGTGAGTGCGTGCATCACGTATAAACAATGACTCGCCTGTTCTAGCAACATGCGCAAGAACATCTTCCTTTTTACCGGCTTCTTTCTTTAATAATCGTTTTGTCTCAGAGACAATCCTCCCAAAACGCTCTCCTTTGGCGCTCACCGCTTTGACATATTCCTGCTCGCCGTCTTTGAGAATGAGCGACAACATTGCGCTGGAATATCCAGCTTTGACCACGATTCGCAAGGCCATTTTGATAGCCTCTTCGACACTTGGCGCCTCTGTCATGTCGGGGCCATATTCAGATAATGCCTGAAATCCTTTATGCAAGGGTGTGCGCTCACGCATCTCATCACCGAAGATCGTCCCTGCAACCCCACCATTGCCAAATACGGAGCGTCCAGTAACATCTTCGCCAGCCTCACCATCCACAAACCCACCCATACATGGCAACCCGGTCGCAGCTTCCAATTCGGCCAACGTCTGTTCAATATCCATTCCGGCGGATTGATAAAACAGACGCCAGGCATTGCAGATCAACAGCAACACGGCGAGCGGAGTTTTGATGAGAAGGCTTTCCCGGGCTTGTTTGACACAATCCACTGTGGCGTTCAGGACCTGCTTATGCTCAGGCCGCAAGAATTCGTAATAATCCCCTTCACGAACTTCGTGAAAGAGCCGTATGGCTTTCTTATCAGGAGCAGCCAGCGGCATGCCAATCAATGATTCGCCGGCAGTAGAGAGCTTGCCCATCATCACGTTGCGCCCCAGCTCTTCGACGACTTGCACAGGCGACAAAGCGCCGTCGAATTCCGCAATGGTGTATTTGTCCGCGCCAAGTTTGCTTACGCGTACAACCCGGCCAGTCGGCGTTAAACCGTGATCCAGCCCAATGCCGATGGGGACGCCGGTGGTCACGCGGGCGGCGACTACGGCGTCGGTATGTATCGCACGCCCGGCAAAAAGCACGGGGGTCGCTTGACTGACCGGATTGTTGGCAGAAGCTACGCCGCCCGCGATGCGAATGCGGGCGCGCACGCCTGCGCGCAAGCGGCGATGCAATTCGGGGGCGGGATAAAGCGCTGCGCCTTCATCGGCCTTGCCAAAGCCGGGAAAGAAAGACAGCAGAACACGATCAGCCAGCGGGTTGGGATCTTTGCCGCTCAAATCGAATTGCGTGAGCAGCGACTGGATAGCGCCTTCAGGGTTCTGGCGCGCATCGTGGCCGACGGCAATCTCCGCTGTGATTAAACGGGAAGCCAGGCAAATCAGCAGCGCGCCCTGTTCGTGAACGCGATTGGCATAATCGGGATGTTTGAAGACGACTGCCGCGACGGAACAGCCGAGCAAGGGCACATCGCCCGCAGGCAAATCGTTTTGTTCTGAATAGCCCGCAAAGGCCTGTTGAATGCCAGTCAAGAGTTGCGCGGCATCCACCTGTTCCAGATAGGCGGCAGAGGCGAGCAGAATCAACAAGCGGGGCGGGAATTGTTTGGGGTCGTCATACTGTTCAAGCTGGCTCAGGCATTGGCTGGCGAGTTCACAGCCGGCAGCGTGGGCCGCATTGGCCGTGGCAAAGCTGGCTGGCGGCGGCGGCGCGACGTGTTGTCCGTGTACGACTGCCAGATAGTTCACGCGGTTATGATCTGTCTCAGTCATCGCTTGTCTTCTCTCCGGAGCGTGGGTTGGAACGGGAGTAATTGCCTGGGAAACCGACGGCGGCAAGTACTCCCGCATTGCTATTGACCCGAGGCTTGTTGTTCGTCGTTCGGATTACGCGCGCGGGCACGCTTGTAGGCGGCGTTGGCGTTACGACGGGCCTGCTCCGGCGGCGGTTTCCCCGGGGGAGAAGCGGCCGGTTCAGCCTCGGCAAAACTGTTGATGCGCGTCAGGTCGGGCAGATAGTCGCGCAACATGATCCCTGCCGTAAAGGCCAGCCCGGCAGCCAGCAGCGCGGCAAACAAAATCATGCGGAACACCAGCCGCCGCACACCGGCGATGCCGGTCAACACGCTAAAGGCCAAATCAGAGACGAGCGCCGACCCATTTGAAATTTGTGGGGGCGCGGTTCTGATGATTCGCTGATTGTTTTTCATAATCCCTCCTTGCTCTGTTGTTGCGTCATTGGTTGCGTAGCCCTTTCATTTTCAGCCCGCCGTGTGCAGCGGCGGGCTTTGCGGCGGAGGCCGCGCCTCCGCCGCTTGGGTTGCGTTACAGATCACAAAAAGTCGCGGACGATTCCGATTCTGGCGTCTTTGTGCAGCTTTACTTTTCATCGTTACCTCCTTGCTCTTCCTGCTTATGGCATCTGCCGAATTTACCGGAGTTGCCATCTCCGCTTGACCTCGCGCCAGTCTATTTCAAGCACCGTGCCAAAGCCCGGCAGGTGCGAATAACGAGTGGCCAATACTGAATAAAACTCTTTATTGACGGGCATTTCGTCGAATGACGGGGAATTATTGCGGAGGCGCGGAGGGTTTAGCGGAAGCGGCTGCAAACCACAGCGGGTGATTGGGCAAGGAATGATTTCCGCGTTTCAGGGAATCCAATGACGTGCTAAAGCGTCCTTCAATTTTGCTGGCATGCTTAGGGTCAAAACCAATACGTGCCGATTCAGCGCTAACATCAACCCCCATCGCCTCTGGTTGAAATAATCCACACCTTCAGTGATCTGTAGCGCCAAAATACCGCTCGCTGGCTAGCCCCATCCCAGCCAGCCCTATTACGCACAGGCACGCCCTTTGCCCAAGAGAAGCCGTTGCGGACGGTTGCGCAATTCTCCACATCGAGACAACCGCCCGCGCGTAAATTCTCGCAGTGAAAGGCCCGCACCGATGACCAAACAATTTGTCACCCTCGACGGCAACGAAGCGGTCGCCGCCATCGCTTACCGGCTCAACGAAGTGATTGCCATTTATCCGATCACGCCCGCCTCGGCGATGGGCGAATGGGCCGACGCCTGGGCCGCGCAAGGCAGGACGAACCTCTGGGGCACCGTGCCCGCCGTGGTTGAGTTGCAAAGCGAAGGCGGTGCGGCGGGCGCGATTCACGGCGCGTTGCAAACCGGCGCACTGGCGACGACGTTCACGGCTTCGCAGGGGCTGCTGTTGATGATCCCGAATATGTACAAGATCGCGGGCGAATTGACGCCCACGGTCTTTCACATCGCGGCGCGCGCCTTGGCCGCCCAGGGGCTTTCGATTTTCGGCGACCACAGCGACGTGATGGCGGCGCGCGCGACCGGCTGGGCGATGCTGGCTTCGGCTTCGGTGCAAGAGGCGCAGGATTTCGCGTTGATTGCGCAGGCCGCGAGTTTGGAAACGCGGCTGCCGTTTCTGCATTTCTTTGACGGCTTCCGCACCTCGCACGAGATCGCCAAGATCGAATTGCTGGATGATGTGGTGCTGCGGGCGCTGATTGATGAAGCGCGCATTGCCGAACATCGCGCGCGCGCCTTGTCGCCCGATCATCCGGTCTTGCGCGGCACGGCGCAAAATGCCGATGTCTATTTTCAGGGCCGCGAAACGGTCAATCCGTTTTACGCCGCCTGCCCGGAGATCGTGCAGCGCCTGCTGGATCGTTTCGCGCAACTGACCGGGCGGCAATATCAGCTTTACGAATACCACGGCGCGCCCGACGCCGAGCGCGTCATCGTGCTGATGGGTTCGGGCGCAGAGGCCGCGCACGAGACGGTGGACTATCTGACGGCACAGGGCGAAAAGGTCGGCGTGCTGAAAGTCCGGCTCTATCGCCCCTTCGACGCCGCGCGCTTTGCCGCAGCGCTTCCCACTACCGTCAAATCCATTGCCGTGCTCGACCGTTGCAAAGAGCCGGGCAGCGCGGGCGAACCGTTGTATCTGGATGTGGTCAGCGGATTGTATGAAATGGGCGGCGCGCCCTTGCCTGCGATCATCAGCGGGCGTTACGGCCTCTCGTCCAAAGAGTTCACGCCCGCGATGGTCATGGGCATTTTCGATCATCTGACGAACGCGCAACCCAAACGCCACTTCACCATCGGCATCAACGACGACGTTTCGCACACCAGCCTGAGTTACGATCTGGCGTTTTCGACCGAACCTGACAGCGTCTTTCGCGCGGTCTTTTACGGCCTCGGTTCGGATGGCACGGTCGGCGCAAACAAAAACACGATCAAGATCATCGGCGAGGAAACCGCTCATTACGCGCAGGGTTATTTCGTTTACGATTCTAAAAAATCCGGTTCCGAGACAGTCTCGCATCTACGTTTCGGGCCGGAGCCGATTCGCTCGACTTATCTGATCAACCAGGCGAATTTCGTCGCTTGTCATCAGCCGGTCTTTCTGGAACGCAGTAATCTGCTGGAAACGCTGCGGCCCGGCGGCACCTTTCTGATCAACACAGCGCACGGCCAAGATGAAGTTTGGGCGCAACTGCCGCTGGCCTTGCAACAACAGCTCATCGCCAAACAAGCCAAGCTCTTCGTGATTGATGCGTACAGCGTGGCACGCGCTAGCGGCATGGGCCGACAAATCAATACGGTGATGCAGGTCTGCTTTTTCGCCATCACCGGCGTGATGCCGCGTGAAGAGGCGCTCGCCGCGATTCGCCATTCGATTGAAAAGAGCTACGGCAAAAAAGGCAGCGAGATCGTGCGCATGAATTTGCAGGCCGTCGAGGCGACGCTCGCGTTATTGCACGAAGTCAGCATTCCCGCCGCCGCCACCGCGCATAGCGCTTTGCCACCTACTGCGTTCGCGGCTGCACCGCCTTTCGTGCGCGATGTGCTGGGCACAATCAGCGCCGGACGCGGGCACGAATTGCCGGTCAGCGCTATGCGCTGCGATGGCACTTTCCCCACGGGCACGGCGCGCTGGGAGAAACGCAATCTGGCGCAGGAGATTCCCGTCTGGGATACGCAGGTCTGCATTCAATGCGGCAAGTGCGCGCTGGTTTGCCCGCACGGCGTCATCCGCATCAAGGTTTATGACGAAGCCAAACTGTGTGACGCGCCCGCGACCTTCAAAGCCTGCACGGCGAAAGACAAAGAATGGGCGGGCCAGCAATATACCATCCAGGTCGCGCCCGAAGATTGCACCGGCTGCGGCATTTGCGTGGATGTCTGCCCCGCCAAGAACAAATCGCAGGTGCGCCTCAAAGCCCTGAACATGGAGCCGCAAGCCCCGTTGCGAGTTGCCGAGCGCGCGAACTGGGACTTCTTTCTGAACCTGCCCGAAGTGGATCGCCGCCTGATCAAGATCAACAACATCCGCCAGCAGCAGTTGCAGGAACCGCTGTTTGAATTTTCGGGCGCGTGTTCGGGCTGCGGCGAAACGCCATATCTGAAGCTGCTCTCGCAACTCTTTGGTGACCGGCTGATCGTCGCCAACGCGACGGGCTGCTCCTCGATTTATGGCGGCAACCTGCCGACGACGCCTTGGGCCAAGAACGCCGAAGGACGCGGCCCGGCGTGGGCCAATTCCCTGTTCGAGGACAACGCCGAATTCGGCCTCGGCTTCCGCGTCTCGATTGATAAGCAGAAACAGTTTGCTGAAGAGCTGCTGCAACGGCTGGCGCGCGTGGTGGGCGAAGAGTTGGTTACGGCGATTTTGACCGCGCCGCAAAAGGACGAAGCCGACATTCACGAACAGCGCGCGCGGGTGGCCGCCTTGAAAGACAAGCTGGCCGCGCTCGATTCACCAGAAGCGCACCTGTTGTTGACGCTGGCCGATTTATTGGTGCGCAAAAGTGTCTGGATTGTCGGCGGTGATGGCTGGGCTTATGACATCGGCTTCGGCGGGCTGGATCACGTGCTGGCGAGCGGACGCAACGTCAAGGTGCTGGTGCTCGACACCGAAGTCTATTCCAACACCGGCGGTCAGATGTCCAAGGCCACACCGCGCGCCGCCGTCGCCAAATTTGCGGCGGGTGGCAAACCGGGACGCAAGAAAGACCTGGGCTTGATGATGATGAGTTACGGCAACATCTACGTCGCCAGTGTGGTGATGGGCGGGCGCGATGAGCACACGCTGAAAGCGTTTATCGAAGCTGAAAATTACGATGGCCCCGCGCTGATCATTGCCTACAGCCATTGCATCGCGCACGGCATCAACATGACCACAGCCATGCAAAATCAAAAGGCCGCCGTCAATTCTGGCCAATGGCTGCTGTATCGCTTCAACCCCGAATTGATGCACGCGGGCGAACATCCGCTCTCACTGGATTCGCCCGCCGTCAAAATGCCGGTCGAGCAATTCCTGCGGATGGAGAACCGCTTCCGCATGCTGTCGCAAAGCCATCCCGACGACGCGGCCCGCTTGTTCGCCGCCGCGCAAGCCGACGCCGATGCTCGGCGCAAATTTTACGAACACCTGGCAGCACACACGCCCCAACCAGCGCAAGGCGCGTGAAGCAAGTGATCGGCGCTCTCCCTCGTAGTAACGAATTTATTCGTTATCCGACGTGGCGAATAAATTCGCCACTACAAGGAAAGAATGAGGTGACAAAATGGATTTGACCACGAATTATCTGGGACTGAAGTTGCGCACACCGCTCGTGCCCTCCGCCTCGCCGCTCTCGCAAGACTTGGACAACCTGAAGCGTATGGAAGACGTAGGCGCGGCGGCCATCGTGCTGCATTCGTTGTTTGAAGAGCAGATCACGCACGAACGGCTCGAATTACATCATCACCTGACACAGGGCACCGAAAGCTTTGCCGAAGCGCTGAGCTATTTTCCCGAACCTGAGACGTTCCACTTCGGGCCGGATGCGTATCTAAATCACATCCGCCGCGCGAAAGAGGCCGTGGACATTCCGATCATCGCCAGCTTGAACGGCGCGACGCTGGGCGGCTGGACCGAGTTCGCACGCCAGATGGAAGAGGCCGGGGCCGATGCGCTGGAGTTGAACATTTACTACATCCCCACCGATCCTGATCTAACTGCAGCGCAAGTCGAACAAACCTATCTCGACATATTGCACGCGGTAAAAAGCGCCGTGCAGTTGCCCGTCGCGCTCAAACTCGGCCCGTATTTCAGCAACTTCGCGCAGGTGGCAAAACAGCTTGACGCTGCGGGCGCCGATGCGCTGGTGCTGTTCAATCGCTTCTACCAACCCGATTTTGATCTGGAGGCGTTGGAAGTGCGCACCAACATTCTTTACAGCAAACCACAGGCCTTGCGCTTACCGCTGCGTTGGATCGCGATTCTGTACGGACGGATTCATGCGCAACTGGCCGCGACGAGCGGCGTGCATTCGGCCATTGATGTCTTGAAGTTATTGATGGCGGGCGCGGATGTAACGATGCTTTGCTCAGTGCTCTATGAACGCGGGATTGATTACCTGCAAACCATTGAGCACAGCTTGTGCGAATGGATGGGGCAGCACGAATACGAGTCAGTGGCGCAAATGCGCGGCAGCTTGAGCCAGCAGCATTGCCCTGATCCGGCGGCGTTTGAGCGGGCGTTGTATTTGCGCGCCTTGCAGAGTTATCACGTCGTCTAGGCTGCCAACAAACGGGAAACCTTGGTAAAGACCGTATCAAGAATCGCGCGCGCCTGTGCCTCGTCACCCGCCTCCGCCACCAAACGAATGATCGGCTCGGTATTTGACCCGCGCACGTGCAGCCAGCCTTGCGGCAAAGTAACTTTGACGCCGTCGCGCAAGTCTTGTTCGTAGTCGGCGAACTCACGGCGAATCAGTTTCAGCACCTCGCTGATCTTGTCTGACGGGCATTCCAGCTTCTCTTTGACCATCCGGTAGCGCGGCTGTTCGGTCAGCAGTTGCGAAATCGTTTTGCCGCTCTCGGCCAGCAGATGCAGGATCAACGCCATTCCCACGTGACTGTCGCGGCAAAAATTGATCTTCGGATAGATCACGCCGCCGTTGCCTTCGCCGCCGATGACCGCGCCCGTCTGTTGCATCAACTCGGTCACATTGGCCTCGCCGATTTTGGAACGATGCAGCGTGCCGTTGAACAGCCGCACAACATCATCCATCGCCATGCTGGTTGAAAGATTCGTCACGACCACACTGTTTGGGCCCGGCGTTTTGCCGAGCACGTAGTGCGTCGCCAGTACCAGCGTATTGTCTTCGCCAACGGGTTCGCCGCATTCAGCCACAACCGCCAGACGGTCGGCGTCCATGTCCTGCGCGAAGCCAGCCACCGCGCCGCTGTCTTTGACCAATTGGCACAGTGCGCCGATGTTCTCGGCGATGGGTTCAGCCCCGCGCGGGAACAAACCGTCCGGCGTCGTGTTGATGCTGACGACTTCAGCGCCAAGCGCCGCCAGCAACTGCGGCGCAAGCTGCGAACTCGCGCCGTTGCAGGAATCGAGCGCGACTTTGATTTTTTGGGGAGTGGGCGGAAGCGGGCCAACCACGTCGAGGATGGCTTTGATGTGCAACTCAGCAGCACCGGTGAAGCTTTCGACCTGCCGCATCTCAGCGCCGACGACTTTGGTGTAATCGCCCTGGTGATAAATATCGAGCAACTCGCGCGCCTGGCCTGCGCTCAGGAACAAGCCGTCCGCGCCGACGAATTTCAGCGCATTCCATTCCGCCGGATTGTGGCTGGCGGTGATGGCGATGCCGCCGTGCGCTTTGCGCTGCCGCACCAGCAATTGCACGGTCGGCACGGGCACGATGTCGAGATCAATCACGCGGCAACCGCTGGATACCAAGCCGGCGATCACCGCCTGGCGCACCATCTCGCCCGACGTGCGCGTGTCGCGCCCGATGACGATGGTGCCGGAACCGGCGTAGGTGCCGAAGGCCTGGGCAAAACGTGTGAGCAGCGTCGGCGAAAGCGAATCGCCGATGACGCCGCGCACACCGGAGATGCTGATTTTGAGGGAAGGGATTGCGCGCATATTCATCCTCTGAAGGTAGAAGCGATGCTGACTACAACTCGCTTTCTAAAGCTTCCAGACGAATTGCGCAACCAAGGCTCGTAAGACAGTGCGTGTAGGGCTTAACCCATCAGTTCCGCCATCATTGCCGCCGGATTCCAGTACCCTTTGCACATTTGAATCGTGCCCGCTTCGTTGAGAACGAAAACATCTATGCCCGCGAAGCTTACCGTGCGGCCATTCTTGCCCGTGCCGGTGGCTGTCCATTTCACGCCCGCTTCGTTGCCGACGGGATGGATTTCAGTGGCACGCATCTCGATTTGTGCAAAGCCGCCCGCGATGCCGTTGAAAAACATGCGCAAGGCGTCGTGCCCGACGAGCGGCGGATTGCCCGGTTCATAGCTGGTCGCGTCGGCGGCAAACGTGGCGACCCAGCGGTCAGCGTCGAGTGCGCAGACGGCGTCAAAATATTCATTGATAGCGTTGGTGACAGTTTCGGCAGTCATGATGTTCCTCCTGAAAGCGGTTGCCTGAGATTGAATTCCACCCTGCTTACGGGCGCTGCACAATAAACAGATTCATCGGCGCGACGGCGTGGATTAATTTCGCCGCCGGATTTTTTGCTTGCCGCACGCAACGGCCAATCGCTATAGTGCGGGCGCTTTGCGCATTCAAGTAGCGTCAAGCAGCCTGCAAACAACGCATCCCAACCACCTTGATGAAATCTTCCGCGACAAATCGCTGGTCACGCCGCGCGTTGCTGACTTGTCAGTGCGTGCTGCTGGGGCTGTGTTTAGGAAGGCTCCTGCCGTCACTTGCCGCCGCGCATCCTGGCGCAAACGATCCGCCTGCAATGGCCCCATCTACGGCGTTGGTCACGGTCAATGCGGCCAGTTATGCGCCCCGTTTGGCACCGGGAGCGATTGCCGCGCTCTTTGGCACGAAGTTGACCGAACGCGCCCAGGTTGCCGCCACCATTCCGTTGCCGACCAACCTGGATGGTTTGGGTGTGCGGTTGATAGACAGCCAGAACGCGGTCTTTTCGGCGCCGCTCTTTTTCATCTCGCCGGGCCAGATCAATTACTTGCTGCCTGATCAAATTGCGCTGGGCGAGGCGCGCATCTTCGTCATTCGCGAAACCGAGTTGATAGCGCAAGGCACGCTGCTGATCACCAATTCCGCGCCCGCCTTGTTTACCTTCTCTTCCAACGGCAAAGGCATACCGACAGCGCTGACGACGTTTGATGGCGAGAACTTTGCTTCGGTGACTGACGCGAAAGGCGGGTGGCGCACGGTCGAACCGAGCACAGATCAACGCGCGAATTTCCTGCTGCTCTTCGGCACGGGCTTTCGTCACGCCAAAAAGTTGCGGGTGCAGATTGGCGAAGTTGAGCTTAAGCCGGTCTATGTTGGCGCGCAAGGCATCTTGGCTGGCTTGGATCAAATCAATCTGGCCTTGCCACCTGACTTAACCGGGGGCTTGGTCAAGTTGCAAATCATCAGTGACGGCTACACCAGCAACGTCGTGCAATTGCAACTGGCCGATTAACCACAACACGATTCAGAAAAACAAAAAGGCGCAGGCCGGAAGCTTTTCCCGCCTGCGCCTTTTTGTTTTTCCCGACAGCCGATTTAAGCTACGGCCAAGCGCCGCACCGCTTCGATTAGATCGTCTATCTCATAAGGCTTTTCAATAAAGGCGTCGGCGGAATCCTGCACCAGCCGCGCGCGTTCGCTATTGTGCTGGCCGCTAACTGCCAGCACCTTGATGCCTGCGAACCCCGGATCGGCTTTCAACCGCCGCGTAGCTTCGACGCCGTCCATCACGGGCATGTCCAAATCCATCACGATCACGTCGGGGCGTTCCAGCGCCACCGCTGAAATAGCTTCCAGCCCATTGCTGGCCTGGCGCACGTCATAATCATCCTCCAGCGCATACAGGAGCATCCGCCGCACGCCTTCCAGATCATCTACGATGAGGACCTTCGTCACAGAATCACCTCAGTTCCTTTTCGTGTAGCTTGCGTATAGGTGAGCGCGAGCCGTAACTCGCAGGACAAGCCGAGTCCGGTCAGCCTTGGGGGAAAAGTGTCGGGGTCAGACAACGGATTATAACCAACGTGCGGAGAATTAACAGGGCTGGCTCAAGCGCCGAATTCGCGCTGCTCTTCGATGCGTAGCTTTTCCGCGCGGGCTGCGGCAGCACGCTGGGCGGCCTTGCTGAGCAAGCCAAGGCGTGAAAGCGTCACACCGGCAACGATCAGCAAAGCGCCGAGCGCGCTGCGTCCGCTCAGTTTCTCGCCCAAGATGAGCGCGGCAAAGAGCGCGGCCATCACCGGTTCGAGCGCATAAAACAAAGCGGCATGCGCGGGTGCGACTTTGCCTTGCGCCCAGGTTTGTACGAGTGCGGCAACGAAGGTCACGAGCAAAGCCATATAGCCGATTTGCGCCATCGTAGCCGTCGTCAAATGATTCGGGCGCGCTTCCAAAGCCAGCAATTGGGTCAATGGCCCACTGGACGCGGTGACCGCAAACTTGCTCAATACGAGGTGCGCTAAAACTGCCAACACGGCGACCACGATAACTTGCCAAGCCGCCAGCAAGTGGATTTCGCTTTGCCGCGCAAAGGCGCTGGTTGCGGCGATATGCGCGCCCCAGGCCAGCGCGGCGCACAGGATCAGGCCATCGCCCCAATTGAACGTTGCGCCCGTTTGCGGATAGCTCAACAGCGCGAAGCCCGTGACGGCGATGAGCAAACCAGCCAGATTGTCCCGTGTGGGATGCAGCTGGAAAAACAGCCACGCCAGCAACGGGGTGAAGACCAGATACAAACCTGTAATAAAGCCTGCTTTGGAAGCCTGGGTAAAAACCAGTCCGGCGGTGTAAAAGCTGATGCCCGTGAAGCTACAGACGCCTAACAATAATCCTTGGCGTATGGCTTGGCGACTGCTGCGCCGCAACGGCCCGGCATAAACCAGGGCAAACAGCACTGCCGCGATCCCAAACCGCAGACCGGTGTAAAAAAAGGGCGTATGCGAGAGCAGTACATTTTTGGTGATGACATGCGACGTGCCCCACAGCAGCGCCAGCGCCAACAGAGCGGCATCAGCGCGGGCATCGGGGACGTGCGATTGGTGCGTGGCAGGCTTCATGCAATCAATAATTTCGTTGGATACGTTGACAGGCACAATAGCCGATGGCGCGCCCGCGTCGCAAGCAGGTCAAATTTGCCCCAATTCACGCGCAAACGGATTGCTATCCTGCCAACCCGTCTTGCCCGTGCGGCGATAATGTTCCAGCCGCCGCCGCGCAACTTCGGCAAAGAGCGGATCAATATCCATTGTCAGACAGCGCCGTCCGGTCAATTCGCACGCCAAGAGCGTCGTGCCTGAATGGGCGAAGAAATCAAGCACGACATCGCCCGGTTGCGAACTGGCTTCGATAATGCGCGTAATGGCCTTGAGCGGCTTTTGCGCGTAACAGCCGTTGACGTTCTCTGCCATACGGTAAAAGACTTGTTGCACATCAATCCAGACATTGCCCGCGCGTAAGGTCGGGGCTTTGCCGCGCGCGGCATTCTCGGTACGTTGCCCACCGACTTCTTTGAAATAGCCGCGCAGTGTTTTTGGCAGATCGGTGTATTGCGGCGTAAAAGGCGGCTTGCCTTTGGTGTAATAGAGCAACTCCTGCCGCACGCTCATCCAGTTTTGCTGTGTGCCGTAACCGCGTTGGTTGCGCAACGTGATGAAGCTGCGCGCAGTAAAACCGGTCGCGCGCATCATCAGCATGATTTCAGGCAAGGGTGCAAAATCAGCGCGCTGATCGGCGCCCAGCCACAGATACAAACTGCTGTCCGCCGCCAACACCTGTTCGGTGTGGTGAGTGACCCGCGCGCACCAAGCGGTGAACTCATCCACCTTGCGCTGTTCAAACGCGATGAAGTTGTAGGGTACATCGTGAATCGCCAGCACAGCGCGTTGCCGACCGCACAGCTTTTTCACGTCTGCCCATTGCGCCGCATCCAGGCAGCCGAGGCGATGCCCTTGGCGCTTGTCCTGCCAGATTTCGCCGGGTTGCAGACGGCAGAGCGGCAGCAGTTTTTCACGGATTTCGGACGGATGATCCAGGCGCGGCAGTGGGTGGTGAAACATCAGGCTCAAGCCTGGGTACGCACGCATCCTTGCGTGCGATCTTGGCAAAAGGCGGATAGATGCCGAAGGGAATCCTTTCAGCCTCAAGCCATCTGACGCCAAAGCAGCACGTTCACGAAGCGTGCGTACCCAGGGGAAAATTAGTTTGACTTTGCGTTGGCGGATAACGCTAAATACTTCGCTTAGTTACCACAACGCATTCAAATTGAAGCGGCGTATCTGAAAGAGAGCCTTATGGATTACAACCTGGAATTAGTCAAACGCTATGGCAAAGTGTTGCTGGGCGGCGTGACCTCGCCCGTCATCTTGAACATTCTGATCACCTCGGTCTGCGACATGCGCTGCTCGCACTGCTTCTATACCGAAGAACTCGACGACAAGCCGCGCAAAAAACTGCAAATGACCACCGCCGAACTGCAACGCATTAGCGAAACGCTCGGCGGCAGCCTGCCGATTCTGATCATCGCGGGCGGCGAGCCTTTCACCCGCAAAGACCTGCCCGAAGTCGTGCGCGCCTTTTACGAAAACAACCAGTTGGAATCGGTCTACCTGATGTCGAACGGCGGCATCCAGCAGCGCATCATGCCCGATGTGCAACGCATCCTGGACGAATGCCCGAAGCTCAACGTCACTGTCGCGCTCGGCATTGACGGCCTGAAAGAAGACCACGAAAAGATTCGCGGCAAAGCTGGCAGTTGGGACAAGGCCATCTCGACCGCGCGCCAGTTGCAGGAAATCCAACGCGAGATTCCGCGCCTGGACGTGCAGACCTGCACCTGCTTTATGAACTCGAATCAGGAGCGCATCTTCGACTGGTACGACTTCCTGCGCCACGAACTGAAGCCCGACAAGATCAACGTCAATTACATCCGCCCGCCCTCCAAAGACGCGCGTGAGTTGAACATTGACCTCAACCGTTACCGCCAGCTTTCGGCGCTGATTGACGACGATTCGCAGCATGGCGTCATCAAGAACCACTACAAAGGCAAGGGCGGTTACTTCAAAGCGGCGGTGGATATTTACATGCACGAACTGATCGCGCGCACCGAAGAGCAGCACAAAGCCCAATTGCGTTGCCACGCGGGCACGACGGGCGGCGTGATCTATGACGAGGGCACCGTGTCTAGTTGCGAGAAGCTCGACCCCATCGGCAACTTGCGCGATTACAACTGGGATTTCTGGGCGCTCTGGAATTCGCCGGAGATGAAAGTGCGGCGCGCGCACGTCAAAGATGGCTGCTATTGCACGCACGAATCGAATTGTTATTACCCGTCGCTGGCGTTTAATCCGAAGCACTTGATTCAGATCAAGAAGCTGGAGCGGCAGTTGAAGAAGTCGCATCGGGGCGAGGTTGATGGCAAAATGATTCCAGCCAACGCTGTTTAGCTGTGGCCAACCAACTGAAAGGAGTCAAGACAATGAACGAACCGATTAAGGCTGAATCCGGTGAGCAGCTTTTTCCATTTACGCTTGAGCAAGCAGAGGCGGTAGGCCTCGGTGAATTTCTGCGCGCCGCAAACACTGAGTTGGCAGGCATTCTTCAGCGCATCGCCGCCTCCCGCGAAGAGAGCGCTCGACTCGCCGCCCAGAGTGAGGAAGTGATGAGTAAGCTCCGGAAGGATTGGCTATGTTAAAAGACTTCTTCGCTTTCTTTCAGCACACGCTGACGGTGGCAAAAGACCACGAACGGCTGCGGAAAGACATTGAGCAACTCGAGCGCACACAGGTTGAGCACGGATTGTTGCTGCAACGGCTGGCCGACCAAATCATCATGAACCAACGGCACGACCAGGATGCGCGGGAGAAACTGGCGTTGCAGCTTCAAGTTGAACTGCTCAAGTTTGAAAAGCGTTTGCCACCTGCTGACAAATAATGATGGTAAAAAATCACCTGCGCAAAAGGTATTAACTAGAGGGGTTTATCATGTGGAATCCTCTGCAACACAGCGACGAAGAGAATACGCTCTGGAGTTGGTTAAGAGCCGTTGAGTGGGGACGATGGCCGATTTTCATGTCCCAGCCATTGGCTCCGATAGCATTGCTATTTTTATCGTGGAAAGCAGTTGTTCTTGTAGTTGTCACCTTAAATATTTTGTGGGCAATGTTGATAAGGTACAACTTCGTTAGCGTCAGCGCAGCAGATTTTGGAGTGATTTTTATAAGGTTGAAATGGCTTGTTTGCCCTATGACCTGTTTCTATCTCTACCACAACGGCGAAACTACCAAAGCCGCGGTCGCTTTATTTTGGCCTCTTATCATTTTTGTTATTGGCATCATTCCAACCGTCCAGGTAGGCAGGATTCAAAAGATGTTTATGTATAGGTTGGGTTATGAATTTAGTGAATCAGGGATAAAACCGAAAGACCAAAAACAAAGTGATGCTACTCAAATGTCAAATTTATTTTTCGGTGACCATTAAAAACCCTTTGGGGGTGAAAATCACTCGTAATCCAATGCATATTTCAGAGTGGATGTTAGACGTTGATTGTGACAGGTAACTATGACCAGCGAAACCACCCCCAAATTTCTCATCATCACCTCTGACACCGGCGGCGGCCACGCCTCTGCCGCCAGTGCGATTGCGGACGGCTTGAAACGCTTTGCCGCGCCGGAGTGTCTGGTCAATATCGCGCGCGCCATTGAGGAATCGCACCTGCTCGCGCAGAAGTGCGCCGATTTTTATAACTACCTGCTGCGCCATCATCAGCCGTTGATGAAGTATTACTACTGGGCCATCGAACGCTTCCGCCCCAACGAATCAAACTTTATCTATCGGGTGACTTCGCGTTATGTGAAACAGTTGTTCGAGAAATACTGCCCGCAGGTGGTCGTCTCGGTACATCCGATGACGCAGCACTTCTTTGGGCGGGCCTTGCGCGAATTGGGGCTGCTCGACCGCATTCCGCTGGTCACAGTCGTGACCGATCCTTGCTACGGATTTTGGCGTGGCTGGGCTTGCGAAGAAGTCAGCCTGTACCTGGTCGCCACCGAAGAAGCCCAACAGCAACTGCTGGATTACGGCGTGCCGGCGGAGAAGATCAAAATTTGCGGCATCCCGATTCATCCGAAATTTCAGCACCAAACTGATGATGAGCGCACCGCCGCGCGCGCCGAGCTTGGGCTTGATCCTGAAAAGTTCACGATGTTCATCAACGCCGGTTGGGTCGGCGGCGGCAATATCCCGCGTATCTTTGAACAGATGGTCGAACAGGGCGAGCAGTTAAAAAACGCCCAGGCCGTCTTTCTGGCTGGACGTAATGAACCGTTGCGCGCACAGATCACCAGGCTGGCGCAGCGCGCCGCTTTCCCGACCAAAGTCATCGGCTATACCAACGCGATGGAAAAATTGATGGGCGCAGCAGATGTGATGGTCTCTAAGCTGGGCGGGCTGACGACGTTTGAGGCGTTGGCTTCGCGCTTGCCGATCATTGCCGACACGACGACTCCGCCCATGCCGCAGGAATCGCAGACGGCCGGTCTGGTCGCGCGCCATCGCGCGGGGATTTTGCTAAACCAGACCAAAGACATCGTGCCGATCATGCGCCGCTTGCTAAACGATCCGGCCGAACACGCGGCCATGAAACTGGCGGCGGCGAAAATTGCAATTCCCGATGCCACCCAACGCATCGTCAAAGAGTTGATGAAAAAAGTCGAAGAGCACAACCCCATCAAACCTTTCATCAAACCGCTGGCCAAACCGGCGGTTGAATTGGAGGCCGAACGCGGCTAACACCAAATCGCACCACACGCTTCGCGCGTCTCCTCGGCAGCGGCTTTCTTGTCACTGACCACTACGCTATCATCCCGCCTTCTTTTCGGCATCTTCCAAACTTACTACTCAACTATGGGACTCTTACTCGAAGGGAAAAAGGCACTCATCACTGGCGGCACGCGCGGCATCGGACGCGCGCTTTGCGAAATCTTCGCCCGCGAAGGCGCGGACATCGCTTTCAATTATAACCTGCGTGACGACCTGGCCGCCGAGGTCATCGCCAAGGTCGAAGCGTTGGGCCGCCGCGCACTGGCCTTCAAAGTGCCCGTCACCGACCGCCCCGGCATCAACAAAATGGTGCGCCACATTCGCGAAGAGTTTGGCCGCATTGACGTGCTGGTCAACAACGCCGCCATCAATCGCGGTGACATCTTCGCCACCACCACCCCGCACGCCTGGGACGAAGTCATCAATACCAACATCAACGGTGTTTTCAACGTCACCAAGCCCGTCTTCAAAATCATGCTGCGCCAGCGCGCCGGCAACATCCTGAACCTGACCAGCATCGGCGCGATCCGTTCGCTGCCGACCGCCGTGCATTACGCCACGTCCAAAGCCGCCATCATCGGTTTCACCAAATGCCTCTCGCGCGAAGCCGCGCCTTTCGGTGTCACGGTCAACGCGATTGCCGCCGGCCTCTTCGACACGGACCTAGCCGACGCGCTGCCAGCGCGGTTGATGGAAATGCATAAGGTCTGGGTCGCGCGCAACCGCCTGGGCCATCCCGAAGAGCTGGCCGAATTCGCCGCGTTCATGGTTTCAGATCGCAACAGCTATATGGTCGGCGAAGTCGTAACGGTGGATGGCGGTAGTGTGACGTGATGCTTGCGGCTTGCGTGCTATAAGGCTTACGCAAAGTTGCAGACAAACGTGACACAAGAGCATGGAGTTCAGGCTTCAGCCTGTGTGCACGCTCTCCAACACAGGCTGAAGCCTGAACTCCATGCTCTTGTGCGTAAGTCCTATGCTGAACCCAATCGCCGAATTTGATCGCACCTTCAGCCTGTGGGTTCACTCGCGCGCGCAACCCTGGCTGGATGCCTGGATGAGCGCGCTCACGCGCGGCGGCGAGCCGCGGACGTTATTGCTCTTTGCCTTGCTGTGCGGCGCGTTCCTGCTCATCCGGCAGCGGCGCAAACGCGATCCCGCGCTGTTGTTGCTGGCTTTCAGCCTGAGCTATCTGATCAATCCCCAACTCAAACTCTTTTTCCAACGCGCCCGCCCGCAACTCTGGGACACCCTCATTGTGCGGCCTGGCGATTACAGCTTCCCCAGTGGACACGCAACGTCGTCAATGGCAGTGTATGGCATGGTGGCGCTACTGCTGGCGCAAGCATGGCCGCGGTGGCGTTGGTATTTTTGGTTGAGCGCGGCCTTGTTGATCTCGCTGATTGGCTTCAGCCGCGTCTATCTCGGCGTGCACTGGCTGACCGATGTGCTGGGCGGATTCATGCTTGGCGGCGCGCTGGTTTACGCCATCGCCTTCCTCATTCGCCACTCAAATAAACATAACGCAAAATAAACAGCACCGCTAACACATACACCATCGGACTCGCCTCGCGCGCCCGCCCCGTCAACACTTTCAGCAGGGCATAAAAGATAAAGCCCAGCGCCAAGCCATTCGCAATCGAAAACGTCAGCGGCATCGCCAGCAAAGTCAGAAACGCGGGCAAGGCTTCGGTCAAATCGTCCCATTTGATCGAGAGCACGGAGCGGATCATCAACGCGCCCACCAGCACCAAGGCCGGCGCCGTCGCAATCGGCGGAATCGCTCCGGCAAGCGGCGCAAAAAACGTCGCCAGCAAAAACAGAAACGCGACGACAACTGCTGTCAAACCGGTGCGCCCGCCTTCGCTCACGCCGGTCGCGCTTTCGATATATGTCACCACCGTCGAAGTCCCAAACAGCGAACCGGCAATCGTCGCAATCGCATCGGCCAGCAAGGCGCGATTAACGCGCGGCAGTTTGCCCTCCGCCGTCAAATAGCCCGCCTGCTGCCCCAAGCCCATCAGCGAACCAATCGTGTCGAACATGTCCACGAACAGAAACACGAAGACGATGTCGAGCAGCCCCACGCGCAACGCGCCGCGAATATCCAGTTGCAAAAACGCCGACTGCCAATCCGGTTTTTGAATCAATGCCGTCGGCGGTTTCGCCACGCCCAGCGCCATCGCCGCCACGGTCACGGCCAGAATGCCGATGATGATCGCGCTCTTGTAGCCGC
This sequence comes from Acidobacteriota bacterium, assembly GCA_016196035.1. Taxonomy (NCBI): domain Bacteria; kingdom Pseudomonadati; phylum Acidobacteriota; species Acidobacteriota bacterium. Next base: position 37,865 of record JACPYM010000002.1, read on the forward strand.
GCGCCATCAGCGCCGCCGTTAGCAACAAACCAATCAGCATCAGCACGACCGGCTTCGACGTGATGTGCCCCAGCGTCACAAAGGTCGCGGGCGAAGCGATCACGATGCCCGCGTTCTTCAACCCGATAAACGCGATGAACAGGCCGATGCCCGCCGCCACCGAGGTTTTCAATGTCAGCGGAATCGCATCCACGATCAACGTGCGAATGCGCGCCAGCGTTAAGACCAAAAACACTACGCCAGAGATGAACACCGCGCCCAACGCTACGCGCCAATCGTGCCCCAGCCCTTTCACCACGGTGTAAGTGAAATAGGCGTTCAGCCCCATCCCCGGCGCTAGCGCGAAGGGATAATTCGCCAGCACGCCCATCAACAGCGATCCCACCGCCGAGGCCAGACACGTCGCAAACAAAGCGCCGGCAAACGGCACGCCCGCTTCGTTCAGAATCGCCGGGTTGACGAAGATGATGTAAGCCATCGTCAAAAACGTCGTAACTCCGGCAGCAATCTCGGTGCGGATGTCGGTGCCGTGCGCCGAAAGCTCGAAGAAACGTTCGAGCCTGGCTTGGCAAGAAGTGATAGCAGTCATAGTCAATCCATGAATTCCGCGAGCACAGGCACATCATTGCGCGGCAACAATGCCAATGCCGCTGCAATCACACGGTGTTGCAATTCGACATTGTTCGGCGCGCCCAGCGGAAACCCCAGCGGGAACGGCACAAACAACGTGCGGGGCGGTTTGATAATCGCGGCGACCTCACGCAACAACGACAGCGAAACTGTTGTGATCCCTGCGCGTTCGAGCGCCGCTTGCACCAGACCGACCGTCTGGTTGCACATCGGTCAGACGGGCGTCAGCAACGCCACTTCGACACCATCGTCGCGCAACCTGCGCGCCACCGCCGGGGCCGTCTCTTCAATCAATTTGCCGGGGCCGACAATCGAACCCATAAAACTGAAATGCCGATAGTTCAACGCGCCGATTACGCCCTGCGCCGTCAACTCACGAAACCGTTCGAGCGGGAAGGCCAGATTGCGGTCGGCCTCGATGCCCGTGTGGTCAAAGGCGTAGCTGCGATGCGATTCGATCAGCGTCGGCACATCCACGTCATTCGGGATTTCCCGAAATGACGTATCGCCCATTTTGATCGAATGATCGAACTCAGCCTGTTCAGGTGTACGCAATCCGGCGGTCGTGACGAGGGCCACGCGCGCTTGGCTGAGCGGCTTCCGCAACGGCGCGCACGGCACGGGGTCAAGCGTGTAGCGCGCGAACGGATAGCCTTTCATAAACAGCCTGACGTGCAGGCTGAGATCGTCGTAAGTTGCCATTTTTTTGTGAGATGAACGTGCTCGAACTGCGCGTCGTGTTTCTAGCACAGCCCTTAGGCAATGCCAACGTTGACCTGAGCAAGGCATTCCCAATTCTTCATTCGCCATTCTACCTTCTCTTGCAGGAGGGCCCTCTCCAACAGCCTGCCTACTGCAAGAGAATGGAGAATGGCGAATGGAGAATGAAAAATGCTCGCCCGCTCAAACATATCAATCCTGCCGGTTTCGCTTTAGAATCGCGCCGTCAATCCATAATCAATCCGGCAGCACGTCCGCGTTTCGCGTTTATGCGTCTACTCGAATTCTGGTTCCATCATCAGGCCGAATTTCTCACGGCCATCCTGCGCCACATTGCGCTGGTTGCCGTTTCGACCGGCATCGCGGTCTTGCTGGGCGTGCCGCTGGGCGTGTTGGCGCAGCGACGGCCACGGCTGGGCGTGCCGCTGTTGGGCGTGGCGAATGTGCTGCAAACCATTCCCAGCCTGGCGCTGTTCGGCTTTTTGATCCCGCTACCGCTGATCGGCGGCATCGGGGCGAAGACGGCCTTGATCGTGTTGACGCTATATGCGCTGTTGCCGGTGATGCGGCTGACGGTCAATGGCCTGCAAAGCGTCGAGCGGCCCTTGCGCGAAGCCTCGATGGCGCTGGGGCTGACCGACGCGCAGACCTTGCGCTATATCGAATTGCCGCTGGCGCGCCCTTCGATATTGGCGGGCATTCGCGTCGCCACCGTGGTCGGCGTGGGCACGGCGACCATCGCGGCAGCCATCGGCGCGGGCGGGTTAGGCGAATACATCTTTCGCGGCGTCGCCAGCGTGGATAGCACCGTGATCCTGGCGGGCGCGATTCCGGCGGCCTTGTTGGCATTGGCCGCGGACGGGGCGTTGGGCTGGTTGGAACGCTGGCTCGCGCCCGGCCACAAACGCAACCCGCGTGGTTTGCTGATCGCGGCGGCTTCAACGGCATTGGTTTTAGTCTTGCTAACAGGTGGATTGTTGCTGGCCGAACGCAAAGGCGGGCGCATCGTCGTCGGTTCTAAAAACTTCACCGAGCAAGTCATCCTCGGCGAATTGCTGGCGCAAGTGATCGAACGCAACACGCCGCTCGCGGTCGCGCGCAAGCTCAACCTGGGCGACACGCTGGTCTGCGAGACGGCCTTGCGCGCGGGCGATCTTGATCTTTATGTCGAATACACTGGCACGGCGCTGACGGCGATTTTCAAACAGCCGGTGCTGCTCGATGCCGACGAGGTCACGCGCCGCGTCGCCGCTGGCTATGCCGCGACGGAACGCACGATGCTGCCGCCGCTGGGTTTCAACAACACCTATGTAATTCTGGTGCGTGGCACAGAGGCCCGCCAGCGTGGGCTGAAAACGATTTCGGATGCGGCGCGCATTTCCTCGCAGTTGCGGGCGGGTTTTGGCGCCGCCTTTCTGGATCGCGAAGACGGCTATCGCGGCTTGGTGCAAGCGTATGGGTTGAAGTTTGCCGCAACGCCGCTCTCAATGGATTTGTCGCTGACCTACCGCGCGCTAGCCGAGCGCCAGGTAGATTTAATCTCAGGCGATGCGACCAATGGCTTGATCGCCAAGCTGGATTTGTTTGCGTTGGAAGACGACCGGCATTATTTCCCGCCCTATCACGCCGTGCCGGTCGTGCGGAACGAAACGTTGCAACAGCATCCTGAGCTGCGCCCGCTGCTCGAACGCTTGAGCGGATTGATTTCGGATCAGGAGATGCGGCAGATGAATTACGAAGCCGAGGTCGAACGCCGCGAACCCGCCGCCATCGTGCAGGCGTTTTTGGCGCGCCACCCGCAAACCTTGCGCAAGCCCTGACGCCCTGGCGCAACACCGTATGCCAGCTCAATCAAGTTCACGCACCAGCAAAAAGCTAAGCGCGAAATTGCCGCTGATGTAGGCAAGCCGCTGGCCATCGGGTGAGAGGTCGAACCAATAGAGTTTCTGATCCGGCAATTCCAGCAACGTTTGCGGTGCGCCGCCGTCGAGCGGTTGAAGCCGGATAGTTTGGTAATAGCCTTGCGCATGGCCTGAGGCCCACAGCAACGCGCGGCCAGCGCGCGCCCAGCGCAACGCTCCATTGCCCACGGTGACGGGATAAGTTTGGCTGGGTGTGCCGCCGGTAACCGGGATAACCGCAAGCCGCCATTGCCCGGTGGCTGGATCGTGGTATTCACACGCGAGTTGCTGGCCGTCGGGCGAAAGCGCCGGATTGGCCGTGCCGGGTTGAGTTAATGGCGTGGGCGGGCCGCCGTTGATAGCAATCTTCCATAAGGATGCGGGCTGCGGCCGTTCTCATAAACGATCCATTGGCTGTCCGGCGCGCATTGCGGGCGGGTGCCGCCTTGTGTGGTTAGTTGCAGCGGATGGCCGCCATCGGCGTTGATGCGCCAGAGTTGTTCGCCGCCCGCTTGCGTGGAGGTGAAGACGATGTAACGGCCATCCGCCGTGGCACAGGGGTAATAATTGGCGCCGGTCGCGGTGGTCAGTTGTTGCGTGGTGCCGAGGCCGGGTGTGAGCCGCCAGAGATTGTTGCCGCTTTCGGCCAGTTGGTTGTAGAGCACCTGCCCGTCGGGCGTCCAAGCCAGCGTATCGAAAAAATTCAAGCCTGGGATGAGCGGCTGTGCCCGTCGCGGCGCGGCCAGCGGCGCCACCTGAATACTCCCAAGGCGGTCGAGCCGAGACATCAGCAACGTCCGTCCGTCGGTGGTCAAGCCGTTGGCATAGTATTCGTCGGTGTCCTCGGTGAGCGGGCGCAGTGTGCCATCCGCATAAGAGGCGACGTAGACCTGATACGAGCCTGACGTTTCGCTACGCATTTCCACCAACAGGCCGCGGCGTTGGGGCAGCCAGAGCACTTTTCTGAGCGGTTGCGTCTGTGCGGGGATGATAATGTGTTCCGGCCCACCGCCCACCGGACGTTCCGCGAGATAAAAGTTTTTGCCCCCTGGGTCGTTGAGCTTATGCACGACATAAGCCACGGTGCGGTCATCGGGTGACCAGGCGCGGCCTTCCACGGTGGCGTCGGGCCAGGTGGCTAGCACTTGTTCGGCGCCGCTTGCCAGCGTCACCAGCTTCAAGGCCATCCCACCTGTGCCCGGCAGCGGCTTACCGACCGCCACACGCTGACCATCCGGCGAAAAATTCTCGTTGGCAAAGATGGTGATTTTCGCGGGGAGTTGGCGCGGTGGCTGGCCGCCGAGTAGAGGCACTCGATAAAGCACTGGGCCTTGCGGTTCATTGAGGACGTAATAAACAAAATTGCTGTCGGGCGAGACCGCTAATGACCAAACGAATTTATTACTACCCAGATCAGCAATGCGCGCACTGCCACCGCCATTGACCTGTTTGATCCAGAGGCTTCGACCGTCATTTTCGAGCGCGAGGTAAACAACACACTTGCCATCGGGCGACAGCGCGCCGCCTTCCGGTTCGGTCGGCACTGAGAAGCGCGTGATCTGCTTGCGCACGAAGGGTTGTTTACGTGTGCCCGCCCCCCACCATTTGAGCGGCCCTATGGCCGCCGCCACGAGCAACATCAACACGCCCACCTAGGCCAGCGCCGACCTGAACTTGCGTTGGCGCAACTCACGTAGTAAGGCAAGCGCGCCTGTGGTCTTGCGGCTGGCTTCCGGATCAGTCGTGACAGCGCTGTCGCGCGTGACTGGCGGCGGGCGCAATTCACCGCTCGCGCGGCCCCGCTCAAGCTGTGCGGCAAGCGCCAAATCATCTTTCAACTGTTTAAGCTGGATGAGCAATTCCTGGGCGGTCGAATAACGTTCGTCGCGGTCTTTGCTCAGTGCCCGGCTGACGATGGCTTGCAACGCGGCGGGCGCGGCGGGCCAATGTGCGGTGAGCGGCAGCGGCGCTTCATCCAGAATCGCCACCAGCACGTGATTGCGCGTCACGCCGCTGAACGGCCGCTTGCCCGTTAGCAATTCGTAAAACACCACGCCCAGGCTGAACAAATCTGTGCGCGCATCCACTTTCTGTCCGCGCGCCTGTTCAGTCGACATGTAATCCACCGTGCCTAGTACTCCATCAAGCTGTAAGTGATGGATGCTGAGAGCGCATCCGGGATGTAGGGCGGGATTAAATCCCGCCCTACATCCCTCATTTTCAGCTTGATGGAGTACTAGCACCATGCCTGTCCGCGTCTCGAAACTCGCGGGCAAATCCGCTGCGCGTGTCTCGACCTCGCTCCCGCTGTCTTCCCCACTCTTTGACACAGGCAACTCGGTCAGCTTCGCCAGGCCGAAGTCGAGCACCTTCACGTAACCGTCAGGCCGCAACATGATGTTTTCGGGTTTGATGTCGCGGTGGATGATACCCGCCTGATGCGCTGTCGCTAGCGCACTGGCGGCCTGGCTGGCAATGTCCAACGCCTGCACAGGCGTGAAACGTTCCTGTTGCAAAACCGTGCGTAAGGTCCGGCCTTCGACGTACTCAGTCGCTATGAAATGCCGCCCGTTCTCCTGGCCGATGTCGAAGATCGTGACGATGCTCGGATGATTCAAGGCCGAGGCGGCGCGCGCTTCTTGGCGAAAGCGATGCAGCCGTTCGGGGTCGTGGGTGAAGCGTGCGGGCAACAGTTTGAGCGCGACCTGGCGGCCCATTTTTTGATCGTGCGCCAAATAAACTTCGTCCATGCCGCCGCGCCCCAATTCACGCAAAATCTAATAGCCGCCCAACCGTGTGCCGATGACGGCGGCGGGCAAGGGCGCAGTGCTGGGCAAATCGGACATTAGCTCGGCGGCAAACCCGCTCAGCGGCTGTTCAACCAGCGCGCCGGCTTGGTCGTCGGCGGCGAGTAGCGCCTGCACCTCATCACGCAGTTCGTCATCCTCCTGACAGACTTGTATGAGAAAGGCGGTACGCGCGGCGGGCGGGCGGGCCAGTACGTCGTGGAAAAGTTGATTGATCTGTTGCCAGCGCTCTGGGGACATAGGATAGAAAGTGAAAAGTGAACAGTGAAGAAGTCTTCGGTCACTTTTCACTTTTCACTTTTCACTTTTCACTTTTCTCTCTCCATTTCACGTTGCAGCCAGGCCTTGGCTAGCCGCCATTCGCGTTCAATGGTGGAATCGGAAAGGCCCAGCACGGTGGCCATCTCGGCGGTCGTCAGGCCGCCGAAAAAGCGTAGCTCGATGATCTGGCTTTTGCGGAGATCAAGCTCAGCCAGACTTTTCAAGGCGTCGTCCAGGGCCAGAACTTCAATGGCCCGCCCGCTCGCTACCTCGGCGGCGGCGCTGAGCGAGACCGGTTGTTGCGCGCCGCCGCGTTTGAGCCGTTGGCGGTCGCGCGCGCGATTGACCAGGATTTCGCGCATCAGCCGTGCCGCAATACCGAAAAAATGCGCGCGGTTTTGCCAGGGTACGCTTTGCCCCACCAACCGCAAATAAGCTTCGTGAATCAGCGCCGAGGTTTGCAAGGTTTGGCCGGGGCGTTCGCGGCGCATGTGCTGGCGCGCCAGGCGGCGCAGTTCCTCGTAAACGAGCGGGATCAACTGGTCGCGCGCGCCTTCGTCGCCCTGGCCCCAGGCCAGCAGCAATTGGCTGACGCCCGCCGCTCCCGGCGTGCCCGTCACAGAAATTGTCGAGGGTGCAATTGCCATCGCCATGTGGGGGAAAGGTTGTGGATGTGCGCCTGGGAAAACGCGGCGATTATAGCAGCCCTGCCGCAAGGTCAAAATTCCGCACAAAACTGTTGCTGTATATGTTTCGGTGAAGGAATCCGCCGCGCGACGGTGCATGCCTCAGTGGAAGCGAAAAACGGACGCTTTCAGATGAGGCGGCGCGGACGGCGTCGCCTGCGCAATCCCGCTTCAACCCGCAGGCCCGCAAACCTGCAAGGAGGAACCGACTCAATGAACGCTACGCTTCGACAATCACTGCTACGCTTGGCCGTGCTGCTCGCCTGTTTGACCGGCAGCTTGGCAGCGCAGACCACTTCGTTCACCTATCAGGGCCGCTTGACCGACGGCGGCGCCTCCGCCAACGGGCCGTATGACCTGCAATTCAAACTTTACGACGCCGCCGTGAACGGCAATCAAATCGGCACAATGGTCACGCGCGACGATGTGAATGTGACGAACGGCGTGTTTAGTACGACGCTGGATTTTGGCGCGGCAGCCTTTCCGGGCGCGGCGCGCTGGCTGGAAATCAGCGTGCGGCAGGGGGCGAGCACGGGCACGTACATGACGCTGACACCGCGCCAGCCGATCAATTCGACGCCGTATGCGATTCGCGCCCTTAACGCGACGACTGCCGAGACCGTCACCGGCCCCATCCCGGCGGCGCAGATCACGGGCACCTTGCCGCCGGGCAGCTTGCCGGGCGGCGGCAGCTACATCAACAACGCGACGACGCAGCAGGCCGCGAGCAATTTCAACATTGATGGCAACGGCACGGCGGGCGGCACGCTCAGCGGGAACGTGGTCAATACGGCGACGCAATACAACCTGGGCGGGCAGCGCGTGTTGAGCGCGGATAGCCAGCGCGGCAATGTTTTTGCCGGCTTGTCTGCCGGTGCGGCGAATACGACCGGCTTCAGTAATTCCTTCTTCGGAGTGAACGCAGGCGCGGCCAACACGACTGGCAGACAGAATTCTTTCTTCGGAGTGAACGCAGGCGCGGCCAACACGGGCGGCAGATTCAACGCGTTTTTCGGCGACCGCGCGGGCGCCAACAACTCGGGCGGCGGATCGAATGCCTTCTTTGGCAGCGCCGCAGGCTATAGCAACATGACCGGCAGCGCCAATGCGTTCTTTGGCGAAAGTGCCGGCAGCGGTAACTCGACCGGCGAGCAAAACACCTTTTTCGGTTTTAGGTCAGGCAGTTCCAACCAAACCGGCCAGGGAAACGCCTATTTCGGTGCCGAAGCTGGCCTGAATGGCAATGGGTTTGCCAACTCCTTCTTCGGCGCTGGCGCTGGCGCAAGTGTGGGAGCGACAAGCCTCAACTCCTTTTTTGGCCGCCGCGCAGGCATTATCACGACAGGGAGTAACAACGCCTTCTTCGGCGCAGAAACCGGGAGCGCGAATACCAGCGGCGCGGCGAATGCCTTCTTCGGCGCTTATGCCGGTGCGGTCAACACGACTGGCATTCGCAATACTTTCATCGGCTTCAGCGCCGCGCCGCAGCACGCCACCGGCGACTTCAACACCTTCGTCGGCTATGCCAGCGGCCTGACGCAAACCAGCGGCAGCAACAACACCTTGCTTGGCGCGAGCACGAACTTCGGAGCCAATGGCTTGTCATATGCCACCGCGCTTGGGGCGGGCGCGGTCGTCAGTGCTTCCGATACGATTATGCTTGGCCGCCCCACAGGCAATGTCATCGCCCCCGGCATTCTTACCCTTCCCGGGGTGGTCTACCTTACTGGCGTGAATGGCGGAGCCACCGATCAGTTGTGTTATCACTTCAGTTCAAAGCGAATTGGGGCTTGCTCGTCGAGTCTGCGCTATAAATCAAATGTCGAATCCTTGACCAGCGGCCTCAACGTCGTTCAGCGTCTGCGCCCCGTCACCTTCGATTGGAAAGAAGGCGGCGCGCACGACCTCGGCTTTATCGCCGAAGAGGTCGCCGCGGTCGAACCGCTACTTACCTACCGCAACGACAAAGGCGAGGTCGAAGGCGTCAAGTACGCGCAAATCAGCGCCGTGCTGGTCAACGCCGTCAAAGAGCAACAGGCGCAAATCGAACAACTCAAACGCATCGTCTGCGCGGATCCTCGCTTCGGGGCGGACGCGGCACTGTGCAAATCCAACCAGCAATAACCACGCAAACGGAGGCAGAGCGATGAATACTCAAGTGACACCTCATTCACGGTGCCGCCGCTTGGCGCTGCTCGTGCTGCTTGCGGTGGCGTTGCAGGCCGGGCTGGTCTTCGGTACGGCGCGGGGCTTTGCACAAACCGCTCAATTTGCATAAGTCGTTCAAGGTTTGCACAAATCGGTTAGTTACATTGCCTTATTTTGCAAGGCGATATGGGTCCCCGATTTGTGCAAAAATCCGAGTTGCACAAATCGGGGACTGTTTTCGGGGCGCTTTGTGCAAAGCCACGGCGCGGGGCCGCGAATTCGCGCGCGCCCTCACCACGTCCATAACGCCGCGCGTGACGACAGCGCCTGCGCGGACACAAGAACAACCGCGCGTCGCGCCAGCCGTCCAAACGGAACCGAGCGCCGCGCCCGTGCTGACCGCTGCGCCTGCGGGCGTGATCGAAATGCCGCGCGCGGTCTTGCCCGGCGGCGGTGAATTCAGCAACGGCGGCAATTTCAACCTGGGCGCTTCGGTGGGCCAAAACCTGACCGAGCAATCCGGCGGCGGCCAATTCGCGCTCGCCAGTGGCTTCTGGCCCGATGGTGATGTGCCAACACCGACGCCGACCCCAACTCCGACGCCGACGCCGACGCCGACGCCGCCGCCGACGCCGCCTTGTGGAACGGTGGTCATCACGCCGGGCACGTTGCCAGCGGGCGCGGCGGGTATTGCCTACAACCAAATGCTCAGCGTCGCACCAGCGGGCGCTTACGTTTTCAGCTTGGCGCAAGGCAATCTGCCCGCCGGGTTGACGCTCAATGCTGCAAGCGGGCTGCTCAGCGGTTTGCCGGTCGTGGTAGGAACCTACAATTTTACCGTCCGCGCGATGGCGGCCAATGGTTGTGTGGGCGTACAAAGCTACGCACTTCAGATCGGCTGTCCGGCGGTGCTGTTGTCGGCGTTGCCTGTGCCGTCGCTTAATACGGCTTACAACCAAACGCTGACGGCTGCACCGCCGGGCGGCAATTATTCATTCGCAGTCACGGCAGGCGCGTTGCTGCCAGGCTTGTCGCTCAATGCGGCCACTGGCGTCGTCAGCGGCACGGCCACGGCATCCGGGACATACAACTTCACGCTCACGGCGCTGGGCTTTGGCAATTGCACGGGCCAACGCGCGTACAGCTTCACCATCGGCAGCGGCGCGTGTCCGACGATCACGTTACCGGCCTTGCCGAACGGCGCGCCGGGCCAGCTTTATTCGCAATCACTCACTGCCGCGCCCAGCGGTTCGTACAGCTACGCCGTGACGGCGGGCGCGTTGCCAGCGGGTCTGACGCTGTATGCCGCGGCGGGACTGCTTTACGGCTATCCGGCGGCGGCGGGCACGTACAACTTCACGATTACGGCGACGGATGCCAACAACTGCACGGGCCAGCGAGTTTATGCGCTGACCATCGGCGCGAGTGCGGCGGCGCGCACGGCAGCCACGGCGCTGGCGCAGTTGGCCGATTACGACGGCGACGGCAAAACCGACTTGACGTTGTGGGCGGCGAATGAAGGTCTGTGGCGCATCGTGAAAAGCAGTAACCAGCAAGCCGTCACGCAAAGCTGGGGCGCGGCGGGCGACGTAACGCTTTGCGGCGATTATGACGGTGACAGGAAAACGGACTTGGCGGTATTTCGTCCGGGCGACGGCACGTTTTATGTGAAACGCAGCAGCGACGGCAGCGCGTTCGTCAAGCAATGGGGCCTGGCGACCGATGTGCCCGTACCCGGCGATTATGATGGCGACGGCAAAACTGACATCGCTGTTTGGCGCGGGTCGAACGGCGCTTGGTACATCGTGCGCAGTGCGGATGGGATGATTGACACGGTGACGTGGGGATCGAGCGCCGCGCCGTACAACGATGTGCCCATGCCGGGCGATTACGACGGCGATGGCAAAACAGATGTCGCGGTCTTCCGGCGTGCGACGGGCACCTGGCTGGTCAAGTACAGCAGCAACGGCCAATACTTCGTCAAGCAATGGGGCGTGGGCACGGATGTGCCGGTCGCGAGTGATTATGACGGCGATGGCAAAACTGACTTGGCCGTCTGGCGCGGGTCAAACGGCACCTGGTACATCTGGCAAAGCGCGACCAATGATTACCGGATCAGTGTCTGGGGTTCGGGCAGCGATCCTTATCGTGATCAAGCCGTGCCGGGCGATTACGACGGCGATGGGCTGACCGATTTGGCGGTATGGCGACCGGCGGAGAGCACTTGGTACATCAAAGCCAGCCGCAACGGCGCAGTCTTAACGCACAGACAAGGGCAGTCCGGCGATTTGCCAGTGCAGGTGCTGCGGCGCTAATCCGCCAAAATCAGCGCTTGCAATAACGACAGAGCCGCAGCGTTGCGCACAATACTGCGGCTCTGTCGTTTCACTCTCTGCTGATTTCATTGCTGCTCAGGCCATTGATCGGTCAGCAATGTTGCGCCAATCACGCCCACCGGCAAAGACAGGATGTTGACCAGCGGGATGTAAAGCAGCACGTAGCCCGCCGCCGCAAAACCGCATGCCAGCAATTTGTGGCGCCACAGCAAGCCGAGTTTCGCGCGCAACGGCAGGCCGCGCGCCGCGAGCGGCACATCCAGATAATCCATGCCGCACAAGACCATCGTCAGCAGCATCAAAAACAGCTGCCCAATCACCGGCAAGCCAAAACTGATGACCAAACCAACCAGCAGAACGGCCAGTTGCAACGCCACCAGTTTCAAGCCTTCCCACATTGCGCGCGCCCAGCCGAGCGAAGATTGATAGCGCGTGCCGGAGTGTGTGAGTTCATGCGTCTTGCGGCACAGCGTTTCGCTAAACGGCGCGAGCAACACGCGCGCCAACGGCAGATAAAACGTGCTGGCGAAAAAGAGACCGAGCAGGAACGACCAGGCTTGCAACGTCAGCGCCAATTCCGGCGAGACACCTTTGGGCTGTCCGGCCAATCCCGCTAAAAAGGTGGCAATGCCAACCAGCAAGCCGCCTACGACCCAGGCAAAAAACGCTGCCAGCACGACCAGCATCACCACGGTCAGCATCAGCGGCACCAGTGACAGCCACAGCAATTGGCGTTGCCGAAAGAGCAAATTCAGTCCGGCAAAAAAGTGTTTTGCGCCCAGCCAAAGCTGGTCGAGCGCGCCGGACGCGGGCGTTGTGGGTTGAGCGTTTGGGTACACGGTGGTTTAGTCGAGTTTCAAGGTGAGGGGCGTGGGCAAGCCGTTGAGCGTGAGCGTCAAACCGGTCAAGGTCGTGGCATCGGCTTTCGTCTCAAAAAAGAGAAAACCGCGCAGTTCTTCTTGCTGGGCAAGGGTGGCGGTCAACGGCAGAGCAAGCGCTTCATAACTGGCGAGCGTTTGCGCATAGGCCGCCTTGGCATAGAGCCGATTGCCGTAATAACGCATCACCTGTTCGAGCGCCTGTTTGGGCGTCAGCAGTTTGAAAAGCGTAGTGCTGTTGTCATGCAATTCCGCCCGCAGCGCCGCCAGTTGCAACGGGGCGGCGGCACGATTGACCAACCGCACATCCACGGCGACGAGGCCCGCCAACAAAAGATTGGCGTCAAATTGCTCCAGGGCTTCGTCGCCACTTAAAGCCTTGGCCGCGACGCTCAAACCAGTCGCCTCCGCCAGCAACGGTGGCGCGGTAATTTTGGGCGGCGTGGCGACCTTGTAAAGCTGGCCGCTGCACGCGCTCAGCCAGAAGAGCGCGAGAATCGAACTCAAAATTTTGCGCCTTGCCATCAGCATCGCCGCGCATCATCCGCTGAAACTGATTGGCGTGCAACTTCCAGCCTACGGTGCGACAAGTGTCGTTTTCCTGGCGGCGGCGCTATAGTCTCAACCGAACGCCTGCAAGCCGCATCCCACACCGCGTTCAGAATCGGCCAAACGCCACCCTCGCGTTTTGGCCCGGCCCTTGACGCCGCCAAGTCAAAAAGGAGAAACCATGACAACTGACAAAACCTGCCGCACATTCGCCGCGTGGACGCTCACGTTCGCGCTGTTTGCTGGGAACACATGGGCAGCCAACGACGGCCGCGCGCGCCGTGAAGGAGCAAAAAAGATGAATGAAGAGACAAAAGTTGCTGAACCTGCTGGGCAGACTGCGGGTCAAACCGCCAGCCAAACGGGCGCGAGCACTATCGAAGACCAAAAGAGCGTCGCCATCACCGTTTACAATTCCAACCTCGGTTTGGTCAAAGACACGCGCACGTTGCGGCTGCCGCGCGGCACGTCGCAGTTGCGTTTTATGGACGTCGCGCAACAAATCAACGCCACCTCGGTGCACATCAAATCCGTCACCGCGCCCAATGCGCTGGAAGTCGTCGAGCAGAGCTACGAATACGATCTGCTCAATCCGCAAAAGCTGTTGGACAAATACGTCGGTAAGGAGTTGACGCTGGTGCTGAAAACGCTGGAAAACAATTCCGAAAAGCTGGTGCCGACCAACGCGACGCTGCTCTCGAACAACGGCGGCCAGGTTTGGCAAATCGGCAATCAGATCGTCATCAATCCGACCAATGTCGCCGAGATTCGCTTTGACCGCCTGCCCCAAGACCTGATCGCCAAACCGACGCTGGTCTGGACGCTCAACAACACTGCTGCCGAAACGCATACGGTCGAGGCGTCGTATCTGACAACAGGGTTGAACTGGCGCTCTGATTACGTGCTCGTCGTCAATCAGAACGACACCAAAGCCGATTTGAATGGCTGGGTCACGCTCAACAATACCAGCGGCACGGCCTATCGCAACGCCGAATTGAAACTCGTGGCGGGCGATGTCAACCGTGTGCAAGAACCTCTTGCCAATCTCGGTGGAGTGCGCATGGAGGCGATGCGCGCTGGCGCGGCGCCGCAACCGCAGTTTCAAGAGCAGGCGTTTTTTGAATATCACCTGTATACGCTGCAACGTCAGACCAACATCAAGAACAACGAGACCAAGCAAATCAGCCTGTTGTCGAGCGACAACTTCAACATCAAAAAAGAACTCGTCGTCAACGGACAGGCTTTCTATTTTCAGGGCTACAACAATCCCGGCGAGCCGGTCAAAGAGAAGGTCGGCGTTTACGTCGGCTTCAAAAACGCGAAGGAAAACAATCTGGGCATGCCGCTGCCCGCCGGCGTCGTGCGCGTTTACAAAGCGGATGGCACAGGCGCACAGCAATTCGTCGGCGAAGACCGCATTGACCACACGCCCAAAGATGAAACCGTCCGCATCAAACTCGGCGACGCCTTTGACGTGGTGGCCGAGCGCAAGCAGACCGATTTCAAAAACATCGCCCGGCGCGTGTTTGAATACGCCTACGAGATTCGCATCCGCAATCATAAGGACGAGGCCGTGACCGTCGTCGTCAACGAACCCATCGGCGGCGATTGGGAAATGCTCAGTTCGACCTTCCCGGCGGAAAAGACGGCGGCCTTTGCGGCGCGCTTCAACGTGCCGGTAGCAAAGGATGGCGAGGCCGTCCTCAGCTATCGCGTGCGGGTGAAATTCTAACCTTGGGAAATTTGGAGCGGAAAAACTGCTCCCAGAAATGTTAATGGGGGGCCTTTTCAGTCCCCCCGATTCAGCAGCGTCCTCAGCCATTAGGGTATTTTCCGCTGCTAGTTGCTTTGCATTATATGCAGCAACCTAATTGTTGACAAGGGCACAAATGTACTATTTGCATATTAAGTGAATTTTTCTCTAAGTACAGAAATAGTTAGCCTTACGCTTATCCTAGACGAACCATTTCGGCTTCGCTCAAAATTTTTATCCCCAGTTCCTGCGCCTTGGTCAGTTTTGAACCAGCCTCTTCCCCGGCAATCAGGTAGTCTGTTTTTTTACTGACACTGCCGACCACACGGCCGCCACGCGCTTCGAGGAAAGCTTTGGCTTCTTCCCGCTTCATTGTCGGCAACGTTCCGGTCAGGACGAATTGCAATCCTTCGAAAACGCGCGCGACCGGCTGGCCCACGGCGGCAGCCAAATCTGTCTTGACCCCGGCAGCTTTTAACCTGTCCACCAATGTCCGATTCTGTTTTTGGGCGAACCAGTCGGCAATGGAACGGGCGACGACTTCGCCGATCTCATAAATCCGGGCCAGTTCTTCGCTGGAGGCATTGCGCAGCTTTTCAAGCTCGCCAAAATGCTGGGCCAGAATTTGAGCGGTGCGTTCCCCGACATGCCGAATGCCCAACCCATACAGCAGCCGGGCGAGGCCTGCTTCCTTGCTCGCTTCGATCTGTTCGAGCAGGTTGCCCGCCGACTTGGCCCCCATGCGTTCGAGGGCAATCAATTCGTCGCGGCGCTCTTTGAGCAGATATAAGTCGGCGGCATCATGCACCAACGGCGGCAATTTCAAAGGCTGCCCATCAGCGGCAAAGAGCGGCTCGCCCTGCTTGTCGCGTTGCCAACGGAAAGCGGTCAACTGCTGCACCAACGCCACACCCAGCCCTTCGATGCGCATGGCGCGGCGCTGGGAAAAATGCAGCAAGCCCTCGCGCAACTTAGCGGGGCAATCGGGGTTTGGGCAACGCGTGACCGCCTCGCCCGCTGGCTTAATGAGTTCCGTTTCGCATTCGGGACAAGCGGTGGGGAAAACGAATTCCGATTCCTCACCTGTGCGCTTTTCAGTGATGACTTTGACGACCTGCGGGATAATCTCACCGCTTTTTTCGATGAAAACCCAATCGCCGCGCCATACGCCGAGCCGGTTCATCTCATCAGCATTGTGCATGCTGGCGCGCGCCACGGTCGTACCCGCCAACAATACCGGTTCCAACACCGCGACCGGCGTCACCGCGCCGGTGCGCCCAACTTGGTACAGCACATCCAACAAGCGCGTCGAAGCCTGTTGCGCCGGGAATTTATAGGCAATCGCCCAGCGCGGCGACTTCCCGGTCGAACCCAGCAGGTCACGCACGCCGACTTGATTGACCTTCACAACAATGCCGTCGGTGTCGTAATTGAGCTTGAATCGCTTTTCATCCCAGGCGTTACAAAACTCGACGATTTCCTCAATCGCACCGCAACGCCGCCAGTGCTGATTCACTTTGAAACCTGACTGCGCCAGCCATTCCAGTGATTCAGCGTGCGTGTCGAAGGCGTCTGTGCCATCAAAGAACAACTGATAGCAAAAAATATCCAGCGCCCGTTCGGCCACAATCCGCGCGTCGTGCATGCGCAACGTTCCCGACGCCGCATTGCGTGGATTGGCGAAGGTCTGCCCGCCCTCGTCCGCTAGCTCGCGATTAATTTTGTCGAAGGATTCACGCGGCAAGAAAACTTCGCCGCGCACTTCGATTTCTTGCGCGCCAACTTCAGTACGTAAGCGCAACGGCACCGAGCGAATTGTTCGCACGTTCTGCGTCACGACATCGCCCTGGGCGCCATCGCCGCGCGTCACGCCGCGCGCCAGCACGCCGCGCGCGTAAATCAGCGCGATGCTCAGACCGTCAATTTTCAATTCAGCCACATAATCAAACGCCCGCCCTTCGGCCAGCTTCTCGCAGCGTCTGGCCCACTCGCGCAATTCGTCAATGCTGTAGCTGTTGTCGAGCGACATCATCGGGCGCTTGTGCCGGTAACGCGCGAACCCCTCGACCACCTGCCCCGACACACGTTGCGTAGGGCTGTCGGACGTCACCAAGTCAGGCCGCGCGGCTTCCAGCTCTTTTAACCGGCGCATCTGTGCGTCGTATTCGGCATCGCTGACGACCGGCTGATTGAGCACGTAATAGCAGTAGTCGTGCTCCAGCAACGCGCGGCGGAGTTCGGCGATCTCTTGTTCGATGGGCTGGTGTTTAACAGACATAACGCGGCTACTCGCTGACTTGCACGCCTTTCCAAAACGCGACGTAATTCTCGATGTTCTTCGCGGCGTCTTTTGTTTGCGGATAAAACCAGGCAGCATCTTTGTTCACTTCGCCGTTGACGACTACGTTGTAATAACTGGCCGTCCCCTTCCAAGGGCAGACCGAGTGTGTCTCGCTGGACTGAAAATGCTCTGTCTTGAGCGCCGCATGGGGGAAGTAGTGATTCCCTTCCACCACGACGGTCGCGTCACTTTCGGCAATCACTGCGTCTTTCCAAATCGCTTTCATAAAACTCCTTTGGGACGGTACCGCGCGCGTGAGCAAGCGGTGCTGGTTTGTTAGCATCCAAGCATCCGCTTGCTCACGCGCGCGGTACTGATTTCAAGCCGCCTTTTTCAACAGCCCGTGCGGATCAATCACGAACTTACGCGCCGCGCCTTTGTCAAAATCGGCGTAGCCTTTCGGCGCTTCGTCCAGCGTGATGACCGTGACATTGACGGCTTTGGCGACTTTGATCTTGTTGTACAAAATCGCGTTCATCAGTTGCCGGTTGTATTTCAGCACCGGCGTCTGCCCGGTGACAAACGAATGACTCTTGGCCCAGCCCAAACCCAGGCGGATGCTCAAGCTGCCAATCTTCGCGTTGTCATCCACGCCGCCCGGATCGTCCGTCACATACAAGCCTGGAATGCCCAACGCTCCCCCGGCGCGCGTAATTTCCATAATCGAATTGAGCACCGTCGCCGGACGCTCGACGCCCGCCAGCGACCCATGACCGCGCGCCTCAAAGCCAACCGCATCCACCGCACAATCCACCTGCGGCTCGCCGACGATCTGTTCGATCTGTTCGCCCAATGTCGCACTCTTCGACAAGTCCACGACCTCACAGCCGAACGACTTCGCCTGCTTCAAGCGCGCCGGAATCATGTCGCCCACGATCACGCAGGCGGCGCCCAACAGTTGCGCCGCAGCCGCTGCCGCCAAGCCCACCGGCCCCGCGCCCGCGATATAAACAATCGTGCCCGGCCCTACGCCCGCCGACACACAGCCGTGATAGCCCGTCGGTAGAATGTCAGACAAGCAAGTCAGATCTTTGATCTTCTCCATCGCCTGATCTTTGTTGGGGAACTTCAGCAGGTTGAAATCGGCGTAGGGCACCAGCACGTATTCGGCCTGCCCGCCGACCCAGCCGCCCATATCAACGTAGCCATACGCCCCGCCCGCGCGCGCCGGATTGACAGTCAGGCAAACGCCGGTCTTCTGCTCCTTGCAACTGCGGCAACGCCCGCACGCCACGTTGAAGGGCACCGAGCACAGATCGCCGACCTTCAGAAATTCAACGCCCTTGCCGGCTTCGATCACCTCGCCCGTGATCTCGTGCCCCAGCACCAGCCCGGCGGGCGCGGTCGTGCGGCCCCGCACCATATGCTGATCGCTGCCGCAAATGTTGGTCGAGACGATCTTCAGAATTACCGCGTGGTCAATCCGCTTGCCCTTGGGATTGGCAAGCTTCGGATACTTGATTTCCTGCACCTCGACCTGACCCGGCCCTAAATAAACGACTCCACGATTCTCTGCCATAGCTGTTTCCTTTCCGATGGTTGTGATGATGGAACTGCTTTGATGGTTAATCGCGGGTGGATGTGGCGGACAACAGCGCTGTCGTGCCCGTTCGCGGCGGCGCTCCGCAAGTTTAAGAATCAATGCCCAGAATCAAGACAGGAATATCAATGTCCGAGACGCCCCGATGCTCCAAATCCCAAATGAACTGCTCGAAGTAAGAAACGCCGGTGGACATCTCTTCGGCAAACGCCTTGACCGGTACGATTTCGATGCCGAGATTGATGTGTCCGAGGTTGTGGAAGATGGTCATCTTCGCGCAAACGTTATAGACCATGAACGCATACTTGCCGAACTGCACTTCGACGCCAAGTTTCTCTTTCACAAAATCCATTTCCCGAAACGCGCCGCGGCTCACCAAACGATTCTCGTAATCAGCCGAATAATGCTGTTCGGAGTATTGGCAAGGCACGCGCACCGGACTCCAAGCAAACTTGGCAAACTCCGCTTTGAACGATTTGTTCAGCGAACGTGGGCTGAAAAGCGCGCGGCCCGGCATCGTCTTTTCTTTGCTGACTTTGCTTTTATGATGAGGCGCGTGCACCTGTTTGATGACCGCAAGAACTTCGTCAAGCAAGCGCGGGTAGCGTTTGGCAATCACCTTTTCGCCATTTTTGAACGAGTAGGTACCGGCAACTTTCAAGTCAATCTCCTTTGCTCAACCATTCCAGCGGAATCTGGCTGACCTTCTCTCTCCCTGTCGGTTGATGAACCGGTTTGCCCAACGGACGATAACGCAGCCTGCCCGTGTACAAATCTTCCACGCGCTGGCGCGCCAGCGTGACGAACTCTTCTTCCTTCTCGCAACCGAATGCCCGCCGTTTGTGGCGCAACGCCGCCAGCAACGCCGACCCCACGCCTGAAAACGGATCGAGCACCCAATCGTCTTCATTGGTCAAAGCCAGCACGCAGCGTTCGACCAGCTCAATCGGAAACTGGCACGGATGAATCGTCTTCTCTGGGTGATTGGCTTTGACGTTCGGGATTTCCCACAACGCCGCTTCCCAATCGCGCTCCACGATCTTCCAAAAATCGGCAGGGTTCTTGCCCAGCGGATTGCCCGACGGCTGGCCGTACTTCTCGCCTTTGAAATGCGTCTTGCCCGGATACTTCGACGGCACGCGCACAGGGTCGAGATTGAAGGTGTAGCTGTCGCCTTTGGTAAACCACAGCAATGTTTCGTAGCGACCCGAAAATCGTTTCGTCGCGTGCAGCCCGTGCTCGAAATGCCAGATGATGCGGTTGCGCAGCTTCAATCCGCGCGACTTGAAAAACGGGTAGTAGAAAATATCGAGTGGAAAGACCTCACCCTCTTCGACGTAGTTCCCCACCTGCCAGCACAACGAGCCTTCCGGCGCGAGCACGCGCACCAACTCATCCACAATCGGCGCAAGGGCTGTCAGATATTGCTCAAGCTCCGCCACCTTCTCGTAAACCTTGCCAAGGTTGTAAGGCGGCGAAGTAATCACCAGCTTTGCCAATCCATCCGGCAGCGTGCGCAGCGTGGCGAGACAATCACCCGGCGCAATCACCACTTCCGCGTCAGGATCGAAAGCGCTGGCAATCTCCGGCGACCACAAGGCTTTTGTTCCGTTGATTCCTGTCATTGCTTTACTCGATCACTTCCGTCCGCACCGTCACTTCTTCAATCCGCTTCTCATTCACTTCGTACCCCAACCCCACGCCCATCGGACGCGGAATCGTCCCGCCCGATGTGACTTCGACCGGCGGCGTGATGATGTCTTCCGCCCAGTAACGCTGCGACGCCGACACGTCGCCCGGCAGCGTGAAGCCCGGCAGCGTGGACATGTGGATGTTGTGCGCGCGCCCGATGCCTGCTTCCAGCATCCCGCCGCACCAGGTCGGGATGTTGCGCGCGTGGCAGTAGGCTTGAATCTTGCGCGCTTCGGTGTGGCCCGAAACGCGGCCCAGTTTGATGTTGATGATGCGGCAGGCGCCCAGTTGCAAGGCCTTGCGCGCGTCGTCTTCGCTCAGGATGGATTCGTCCAGGCAGAGGGCCGTCTGCAACTGCGGCTGCAAGGCGGCGTGGTCAAGGATGTCGTCGTAAGCCAGCGGCTGCTCGATCATCAGCAACTTGAACTCGTCCATCTTTTTGAGCAACGCAACATCGTTCAAGGTGTAGGCCGAATTGGCGTCCACCGACATCGTGATGTCGGGGTATTCGGCACGCAAGGCCCGGATCATCGCGTAATCGCGGCCCGGTTTGATTTTGATCTTGATGCGCTGGTATCCGGCGGCGACTTCTTTCTCGACCTTCTTCAACATCGCGGCGTCGCTGTCTTCCAAGCCCAGCGAGACGCCGCAGTTGATGACTTCCTGCGTGCCGCCCAACAGTTGCCAGAGCGGGACGCCTTGCCGCCGCGCCTCCAAATCCCAGATGGCGCATTCAATGGCGGCGCGCGCCATCTTGTTGCCGCGAATGCGGGCGGTCAGCGCGGGCACTTCGGTCGGCGCGCTGATCTCTTTGCCCAAAACCATCGGCCCGGCGAAATCGCGCAGCACGAGCCAGGCCATGTCGGTGGCTTCGTGGTTGTAGAACGGGCCTTCGTTGCAGGTGCATTCGCCCCAGCCGTGCAGGCCGTCGGCAAAGATTTTGGTCAGAATGATGCGCCGCTCAAAGGTGCGCCCAAAGCTGGTTTCAAACGGGGCGATGAGCGGGAGTTTGATTTCGATGAGTTCAATGCGTTCGATTTTCATGGCTTTCAAAAGGCAAAAGGCAAAAAGCAAAAGGCAAAAAGCAAAAGGTCGGCACTTTTCTTTTCATTAAAGATCAGTTCCGCATTTTTGATTTTTGCCTTTTGATTTTTGCCTTTTGCTTTCACTCTTTCTCCTCTACGTGTTCGTTTTGATAAAACAAGTACCGGCTATTGCCGCCCTCGCGCCCGGCTTCAAAGCCCGCGCAATACAGCCCGTCGGCAAGCAGCGATTGAAAGCCGCTGCGCACTTTGAATTGCCATTCGCGCGCCGCCTCCATGTCTTCTTTCTTCAACGTATCAATGTCATAAGGCACTTCGACAACCGCTACCGGCGCATCCGCGCGACGCTTGCCCGCCAGCGCGTTGGCGACGTGTTCAGATTGCACCCACCATTCAACAAAGAGCCGGTCGGTATCCAGCCCGCGCCACATCTCGCTGGTGCTGAAATTGCCGTAGTAGTTGACGTGATACGTCCGCACCACCGCGCCCAGCTTGTTGATGTTCAGATTGGCGTTGCGCGAGAGCAGCGGATCGAACGTCCACTTGACCGGCCAGACGCCGATGCGCCGCGCGTGTTCGTGCTGCGCCAGTTTCAGCTTGTGGCCGATGCCTGAGTTTTGCAGCCCCGGCAACACGGCGGCCATGTGCGAATAAATGAACGGGCGCTTGGTCGTGTCGAAGGCGGGCAGCGCGTGCGAAAAGCCCAGCATTTTTCCAGCCGGGTCAAATGCGCCGTAGGTGAACCCGCCGCTATGCATGGTGATGACAAAGGCGCGCACAGGCGTGACTTCGGCGTCGGGAAAGCGCCAGACAATGCGTTGCATCTCGACGCATTGATCGAAATCTTCGATGGCTTGGCACAGCCGGATCGTGTAATCAGATGTCATAACGTGTGTGATTTGGTGAAGGCAAAGCAATCGAACCACGGGGGACACGGGGAACACAGGGAAAACCTGAGCAGAGCCTGTTGTTCTTTCTTCCCCGTGTCCCAGTGCTCCCCGTGGTTTATTCCAGCCAAAATCGAATTAGCGCAGAAAATCTTCCAGCCGCACCGCCGCCTCGGTCTTTTCATCCCGGTACTTCACGATGATCGGCGCGTAAACCGACAGGCCCCAGTCTTTGGCCGCGCCGACGGTAATCGCGCGCGCGCCGGGCACGACAACCGCGCCCGCCGGGACTTCCAGCGGCTGATCGCCCGCGCGCCGGTAAATCGTTTCGCGCACGGCGTCAAAAATCGGCGTCGAGCCGTTCAGGATCACGCCCGAACCCAGGATGGCGCGTTCGCGCACGATGGTGCCTTCATAAACGCCGCAGTTGCCGCCGACCAGGACTTCGTCTTCGATGATGACGGGCAGCGCGCCGATGGGTTCGAGCACGCCGCCGATTTGGGCCGCCGCGCTGATGTGGCAACGCTTGCCGATTTGCGCGCACGAACCGATCAGCGCGTGCGAATCAACCATCGTCCCGTCATCCACATAAGCGCCGGTGTTGATGTACGCCGGCGGCATGATCGTCACGCCCTGGCCCAGATAGGCGCCGTCGCGCACGGTCGTGCCACCCGGCACAATGCGCACGCCGCTGGTGACGCTGAAGCGTTTGGTCGGATAGGTGTCTTTGTCGAAATAGCGAAAGGTGTTGTCTATCGAATAATCAATCAGCCCGCCCAAGCGGAAGCCAAGCAGGATACCGCGTTTGACCCATTGGTGAACCTGCCACGCGCCGCTTTCGTCGCGGCTGGCGGCACGGATTTGGCCGCGATTGAGCGCGGTTTTGAATTCGTCGAAGACAGCTAAGGCTTCTTGTTTGGTCTCGTCGCTCAGTTCGGCGAGTGGGAGAGAAAACCATTTTTCAATTTGAGATTCGAGATTTGCTGCCATAGTTCAAACCAAATTTTGTTGCTGCACTTTGCGCCAAACGATTTCGACTACTTGGTTAAAGGTGTTCATTTGCGCGGCTTCCTGGCGCGAGATTTCAATGCCAAATTCTTTCTCAATTCTGCAAATAACCTCTACTGAAGCCAACGAATCGAGTTCCCAGAGTAGCTTCAAGTCTGTTGATAAGAAATCGTCATCAGCCGCAAGCCGCGATAAATCTATCCCGGCACAAATTTCTTCCTCAAAGATGGCGCGAACTTTTGCCACAGTCTCGGCTGGGACGGTTTCGCCTTTGAAGAATCGTTCGTAAAAGCTTTCTGGACTCAGCCGCTCTCTGTCGGCCAGGATAGCTTCAACTCTTTGCTTTTTGGCCTTCCGATCTTTGTTGAGACAGCGCCAAAAAAACAACAACAACAAAGCCAAAACCAACCCAATGGCGGAGAGTGCTAATTGCATCACGCTGAACCCTCATTGGCTATGCTGAATCAGCCATTCATCAATCACCGGATACGTCTCACGCGGCACCTCGTGTCCGGCGTCAAACGCGCGCAACGTCACCGATTTGGCGCGGCGTTCCAGCGCCGCCGCATTTTGCCCGATACGTTCGGGGCTGTAAAACTCATCGCGTTCACCTGCCACAATCAGCACATCCACCGCGCCGCTGGCGTACTTCCCTTCGCTGTCCCAGTCGCCCGGAATGCCGCCGCAGATCGCCACGACGCCGCGAATCAGTTCGGGATGTGTGAAGGCAAAGCGGAAGTTCACGCCGCAGGCTTGCGAAAAGCCGAGCAGGAAGACGCGCTGCGCATCAATGGTGCCCGCCGCTGATTGCTCGGCGATGATTTGCCGTACCAGGCGATGATGCAATTCAACCGACTCTTCCGGCTTGAAATTGCTGAGCCAGCCGAAGCCGTAACCGAGTTTGGGACTCTCTTTGGTCGGCATGACCAGATGTTGATGCGGGCCTTGCAGCGCGGCGATGACGAAGTCGGTTGCGTTGATGCGCCGCATCAATTTCAGCATCGAACTTTTGTCGCCGCCGTAACCGTGCAGCGCGATGACCAGTGGTTTGGGTTGCGCGCCGCCGGGCACATAGAGGTCGTAATAACAGGGGAACTCTTGCACGACGCGGCATTCGATGGGTTCGGGCATGTTTGCTTGGCGCTCCTTCTCAGCTTGGCTTTTCAAACCGGTGCTCAAGATAAAACGCGGATGGCGCGGGCGCAACGGCTGGCGAATTGATTGTTCGCCAGACCGTGCGCCGCGCCATCCGCGTCGTCAGCGGGAAGCGGTTATTCCACGGGGCTTTGCACAAAAACCTCTAAAAATGACGGACTTTTTGTGCAGGTTGAAAAAAAGCGGCGATAAGTCATTTGGATTTGCGCGCGCTTCTACGCAATCACTCGACTTTTTGTGCAAACGGGACTTTTTGTGCAAAGCCATTCCACGGCTAGAAATTCAGCCGCGCCGCAAACTGGAACGCACGCGGCCCGCCCGTGCCAAAGATTTGATTGACGCGGTTGCTGGGCTGGCCGAAGGTCGCCTGTTGTACCGTCCCTGGTGCTGCGACAGCGTTCAACCCGCTGCCGTAACCGGACAAATTGGCGATGTTGAAGATGTTGAAGCCTTCGGCAATCAACGAGAGCCGCCGCTTTTCGCCAAGTTGAATCTGCCGCGTCAGCCGCACATCCTGCGAGAGGAACGGATCGCCATTCGCGATTTTATCCGGCAAATAAATCAGCGGGATCACCTGGTTTTGCGGGGTGCGCGCGCCGCACATCCGCGTGCCGTTCACAAAGACCGTGCATTGCGCGATCTGCGCCGCCGTCGCCGTGGCGGGCACGGGTTTGGCGCGCGCGATGACATCGGCATTATGCGCTTCGACCGCTTTGCGAATGTCGCTGGCATCCAGGCCGCGTCCGAACTTGTTCCAGCCAATGCCGGGCAGCAGGTAGCGCGAACTGCCGTCGCCATCAATGTCCAAACCCAAATTCGGATTCAGCGTGGGACGGCTGCGCATATCCGAAATCAGTCCGACCATCCAGGTGTTGAGCAATCCGCGCAACAGTTTGTTTTCACCCTTGAAGCGCGGCACTTCATAAAAGCCGCTGAAGGTGAAGCGGTGCGGCACATCGTTGCCGGCGATGCCGCGCGTTTCATATAGATTCGCCGGCGTCGTCGGGTTGGCAATCGTCGTATTGACGTTGCTCACATAACGCGACAACGCATACGACCCGGTGAACTGCCAGCCGTTGGCAAAGCGTTTGTCGAGCTTCATCAACAGCCCGGTGTAGCGCGTGTTGATGCCCGACCAATAACCGATGATCGCGCCCGATGAGCAAGGGAATTTCGGCGTATTCAGTTGCGTGGCGTTCGCGCAGAACGGAATGACGGGCGTTTGCGCGAAGGTCACGACTTGCGTGATGGGATCAGTGGCAACGACCGTGGGCCGCGTCGCACGATTGAGGTCGGTGCCAAACCCGGCTTCGGTGCCGCCGAAATGCACGGCGCGCCGCATCACGAAATCCGCCGTCAAAATCATGTTGCGGCGAATCTCGCGCTGCACTCCGGCGGTGATGTGGAAGGTGTAGCCCGTCGTCAAGTCGCTCATGAAGATGCCTTCACCAGCGGCCCCCAACGCTTGCTTGGTGACTTCGATGCCGCGAATCGAAAGGTCAGTGCCGCCGCCCCAACGCGCCAACAATTGCGTGCGCAAATCCGGGATGATGGCAATCGCGTTCTGCCCGGTGAACGAAGTCGGCGCGGTGAAATTCAACGTCACCGGCTGGGGCGTCGTGCTGCCCGGCGTCGGCGTGCCCGCAAACGGATTGGGCACGAGTTGCGAATTGAACGGCACGAGGCCATTGCCCGCCGGCCCGATAAAGCCGCGTTCGCCCAGCCGTGTGTAAAACGAATTCGGCGAAGCGTGATAGATGCCCGACCCGCCGCGAATGACCGTCTTGCTCTGTTTGCCCAAGGCCCAGGCCCAGCCGATGGCCGGTTGGAAGTTGTTGTAATCATAGCGCGTCGGACGCAGGTCAGCATTCGCCCCGCCCAGCACCGGACGCAGCCATTCGGGCTTGTCCAAATCGTGGCTGACGAGGTTGTCGTCAAATGACCAGGCCATGCCATAGCTGAAGCTGAACTTTGGTTTGACCTGCCAGGTGTCTTGCGCGTAGAGGCGATAGGCGTCATTGCGCGCGGCCTCTTTGCCGCGATAGACGGGCGGCTGTTTGGCATCGCCGACGCTGACCGAGATGTTACCCGTGACCGGCAATTTCAAAATATCAGCGAAGGTCGGCAAGCCCGCCGTTGTCGTGCGCAACGTCGCCGGCAGCGCGTTGTAAAGTGTGGTGTTTTGCGTCAACAGCGTGTCGGGCGAATAAAGATTGAAGGTGCCCTGATAAATGCGCGCCCAACTACCGTGGCCGTAAAGATGTTCCCAATTGCCGCCAAAGCGGATGCGATGCGCGCCCTTCTGCCAATAAACATTTTCATTCAACTGATAGGTGCGCAAGATGCGGTGCTGGGTGACGTTGGCGTCATTGCCCAGCGTCAGCCCGAAGCCGCCAATGCGCGGCCCGTTCAGATTGAAACAGTATTGTGGATTGCTGCACTCCTCTTGATTCGGCGGCCGCAGTTGGTTGCTGTAAAACGAATAGGAAAGGCGCAGTTCATTCACCAGCGTCGGCTTCAAAATGCTGGTCAGGCCCACGTTGGTTTGATCGGCGTAATTGCGGCTGGAAGTCCAAGTGGATTCCAGATTGCCGCTGCCCGACAGATTGGTGTTGCGATCCTGACTGTAGCGCAGGTAAAGGCTGTGCTTGCTGTTGAGCCGGTAATCCAGGCGCGTGTTGAACAGCTTGCCGCGAAACGGCAATTGTCCGACGTGGCTAAAACCCGCAAAGATCGGATTGGTAAAGCTAATGGTTTGCGCGCCCACCTGGTTGGTGTATTCAAAGTTGGAGAAGAAGAAGAGCTTGTCTTTCTTGAGCGGCCCGCCCAGATTAACGCCCATGTTGCGCCGGGCAAAAAACGGATCAATCAGCCGTTTGCGCAGGTCAGGGTTGTTGAAACCGGGATTGAACGCGCTGGGATCATCGGGCCGTTTGAAGGCGGGGTAAGCGGCGAGGTTGTGATCGCGATAAAAATAAAAGCCGCTGCCGCGATACTGATTGCCGCCCGTGCGCGAGACGATGTTGACCGCGCCTGACGAAGTATTGCCGACCGACAGATCAAAGTTGAAGGTCGAGATTTGAAATTCCTGCACCGTCTCTTGCGAGAAATTTTGCGCCGTGCCGCCCGTGATGCGGTCGTTGACATTGGCCCCATCCACCGAAATGCGCGTCAAGGTGCTGGTGCTGCCGGCAATCGAAACGCGAAAGTAATTGTTCGGCCCGCCCGCGCCTGGGTTCGGATCGAAGGTCACATCCACGCCGGGTTCCAGCGACGCCAACGAGAGAAAGCTGCGGCCATTGAGCGGCAGGTTCTCGATGCGTTCGCGCGTGATAACGCCATCCACTTTGTAATCGCTGGTGTTGACCTGCGCGGAGTCCGAAGTGATAACGACCGTCTCGTTGTTTGAGCCGACGGTCAGCGCGAAATGCTCTTCGACGCTGGCGCCGGTCAGCAGCGTGAATGGTTTCAGGGTTTTCTGAAAGCCGCGCGCCTCGATGGTGACTTCATATTCGCCGGGCGCGAGGTTGTCTACGGCAAAAGTTCCCTCCTCATTGGTAACGGCTTTGCGCGTGGCATTGGTGTCGCGATTCTTGACGGTGACCGCCGCATTGGGCAGCACTGCGCCGTTGGGATCGGTGACACTGCCGCGCAAGTTCCCGTTCGTGGTTTGCGCATAAAGCAACGTGGTGCAGAAAAGTGAGAGAACAAGGCTGCCCGCGAGCAGCAAGCTGCGTGTCTGCATAATCGGCCTCCATTTTCGTACTGGCGTTTGCTGGTGCTGTTCTGAATATCGCCCTCAGAGTGAGAGCGTTGATGGAATCGAAAAGATAGCGTGATTTATCTGTTCATCTCTGCACGCCCAGCTTGTTGAACTAAGAAAATGACTGCCGCTTGACAGGGTTTGCGAAGCAAAGCTACTCTCCACCTACGGGCAACCTACCGGTCAGTAGGTCACCGAAAGCGCGGGCATTATAGGCCTGACATCACCGCAAGACAATTTTTTCAACATCTATTTTCGCCGGGCGGCAGCGCCTGTGGGGCCATTCCCAAATATCCCGGCAAGGGACTTTATCTGGCATCGTGAACATCGTCGTCTGTCTCAAACAAATCCTCGATCCGCTCGCGCCCGCGCGCGAGTTCCGCGTGGATGCCGACAAAAAAGAAGCCGTGCGTGGGTCGGCCTCGCTGGTCACCAACATCTTTTGCGAAAACGCGCTGGAAACGGCGCTCCAATTCAAAGAACAACTTGGCGCGGGCAAAATCACGGCGCTCAGCTTCGGCCCCGAATCCGCCGAAGATAGCTTGCGCAAGGCGCTCGCGATGAAAGCCGATGCCGCCGCGCTGGTCGTCAACGATGGTCATCCACATCCTGACCCACTGGCGGTCGCCCAAGTGCTGGCCGCCGCCATCGGCAAACTCGGCATATTTGATATCGTGATGGTCGGGCGCGAATCCGGTGATTGGGGCGTAGGCCAAACCGCCGGACTGCTGGCCGAAGTGCTGGGCGTCCCGTCAGTTTCCTTCGTTGATCACATTGAAACTGTAGACGGCAAGTTGCGGTTGAAACGCCAGACTGACAACGGCTTTGAGATTGTCGAAGCCGCGCCGCCGCTGGTCGTCTCGATCACCAACGACGAACACAACGTGCCGCGCATCCCCAAAACCCGCGACGTGATGATGTCGTTCCGCCAGCCGCTCACCAGATTTACGCTGGATGAATTAGGCGTTGACGCGGCGGCCATCCGAGCTGGCGGTGACTATTACGAGGTCATTGAGCTAAGCATTCCGGTCAAGGACGTGAATTGCGAATTCGTCAACGGCGACTCGCTGGAACAGAAGGTTGAGCAATTCGCCCAGCGCGTGCTGGCCATCACGCAGTCACTTTAGGTTTATGAGCAACGTAATCATTTGTCTTTTCGCCGCCAACGGTTTTGACCGCGCGGCCCAAGGCGTCTCTGGCGCAGGCCAACGTTTAGCCGCTGACAACGGCGGCCGATTGCACGCCGTTGTCATTGGCGCAGCGGATGACGCGCTGCAAACGGCACTAAGCCCGCTGGCAGAAACTATCACCAGCCTGGCATTCAGCGAATACCAGCCAGAGGCCTGTTTGAACACGCTTACGCAGGTTTGCCGTGAGTTGGCTGCGCACGCCGTGCTCTTCGGCAATGACACGTACAGTCAGGAACTCGCGCCGCGCCTGGCCTATCGTTTGGGCGGCAGCGCTGTGGCCGATGGCATTGAGTTACTGCCGCACGGCGACAAGCTGCGCGTCAAACGTGCGGTGTATGGCGGCAAAGCCGTGGCGACGATTGAATTGCAACGCGCGCCCGCCGTGGTCTGGTTGCGCGCGCGCGCCTTTGAACCTGCGGAACCACGCGAGGGCGTCAACGCCGAGATCAAACACGTCATGCCCGAAGCCGTGCCCGCCACAACGCGCATTATCGAACGCAAGAATGAAGCAGCCGGCGAGGCGCGGCTGGAAGACGCTGCAATTATCGTTTCAGGCGGACGCGGCTTGGGCGGGCCGGAACCATTTGAAGACTTGAAAGCGCTGGCTGCCATTCTCAATGCGCAAGTCGCTGCCTCGCGCGCGGCCTGCGATTCGGGCTGGTGCCCGCCGACGTGGCAAGTCGGCCAGACGGGCAAGAAGGTCGCGCCAGGCCTGTACCTCGCCGTCGCCATCAGCGGCGCGAGCCAGCATCTGGCGGGCATCTCCGACGCCAAGAACATCGCGGCGATCAATACGGATGCCGACGCACCGATTTTCAAGCATTGCCGCTTTGGCATCGTCGAGGATTACAAGAAAGTGATTCCGTTGTTGAAAGAGAAACTGGCGGCGGCGAAAAGCTGATCCATGACGCGCAGTGTCTTTGGAGCGCGGCGGCTCGACGCCGCTTTGGTATTCCCTTCGGCGTTTCGAGCAAGCGCAAGGAACGACGGCCACGCCAGCACAGCCCTCATTGCGTCAATATCAGAGGGGATACCAAAGCGGCATCAAGCTGCCGCACTCCAAAGGCTTCGCCATGTGAATGTACGCATTGA
Organism: Acidobacteriota bacterium; assembly: GCA_016196035.1. NCBI lineage: Bacteria > Pseudomonadati > Acidobacteriota > Acidobacteriota bacterium. The sequence continues at coordinate 68,245 of JACPYM010000002.1, forward strand.
TGCTCATTACTACGCCAACCCGTGAAGTCCTCTGGAACATCTCGCACGTCGAGGTGTTGTATCTGCTCTTCGCCTTGTCGCTGGCCGTGGCGGCTTACGGCGTTTGGCGGCGCGTGCAAACGTGGCGGCAGGGTTTGCCGGTTGACCGTTTCGACCGCCCGAAAGAACGCTTGCAGTTGCTGCTGAAACACGCGCTCGGCCAACAACGCACACTGCGCGAACGGCACGCGCGTATCTTTCACACGTTCATCTTCACCGGCTTTATCATCCTGACCATCGCCACGACCGTCGTGATGGTGCATCACGATTTCGGCCTACCGCTGATGCAGGGCTGGTTCTATCTGATCTTTCAATCGTTCATCGTGGATGTGTTCGGCGCGCTGACTTTGTTCGGCGTCGGCCTTGCGTTGTGGCGGCGCTTGAAGTTGAAGCCAAAGAAGCTGGTTTACACCGATGAAGCCGAAACGATCCTGCTGGCGCTGTTGGCCATCGTGCTAACGGGCTTTCTGGTCGAAGGCTGGCGCATTGCCGCGACACACGACCCGTGGGGCGCATGGTCGCCGTTCGGGTATGTGATCGCGCGCGCTTCGGCGGTAATTTTGAACGAGACGCTGTTGCAACACTGGCATTTCGCCGCGTGGTGGACGCATGCGATTTTAGTCTTCGGCTTCATCGCCTGGGCGCCTTACACCAAGATGATTCACGCGCTGACCGGGCCGCTGAACATTTACACCGCACGACTGGCACCGAGCGGGGCGTTGCTCAAGACGATTGATTTCGAGCAAGCCGAAACGCTGGGCGTCAAGACGCTGGCCGGCTTCACCTGGAAAGACCTGGCCGATTTCGACGCCTGCACCGAATGCGGGCGCTGCACATCGGTTTGCCCGGCACACGCGGCGGGCAAGACGCTTTCGCCGCGCGACATCATTCTGGATTTGCGCACGCTGCTGCACGAGCAATCTCCCATCTCCCATCTCCCATCTCCCATCATCGGCACTGTGCCCGCGACTGCGCCCGAAGCGCTCTGGGCTTGCACGACCTGCGGCGCGTGTATGGAAGCCTGTCCCGTCTTCATCGAACAGATGCCGAAGATCGTGGACATGCGCCGCTTCCTAGTGATGGAAGAGGCCGAGTTCCCCCACACGATGCAGGACGCGATCACTTCGCTCGAATCGCGTGGGCATCCCTTCAAAGGCACACAGGCCGGGCGATTGGATTGGGCGGAAGGCTTGAACGTCGAGATGATTGGCGACGCCGCTGATGCAGAGGTCTTGCTCTGGGTCGGCTGTGGCGGTGCGCTGCTCGAACGCAATCAAAAGGTCGTGCGCGCGACGGCGCAGTTGTTGAAAAAGGCGGGCGTCAAATTCGCCATCCTGGGCCGCGAAGAGAACTGCACGGGCGATCCGGCACGGCGCATCGGCAACGAATTCCTGTTTGAAATGCTGGCGAAAGAGAACGTCGAGACGCTGGCAAAATATCAGGTCAAAAAGATCGTCACGTCATGCCCGCACTGCTTCAACACCTTCCGCAACGAATACCCGCACTTCGGCGGGCATTACGAAGTCTTTCACCACAGCGAGTTCCTCGCCGCACTGGTCAACGACGGCAAACTCACGCCCACGGCGGCGACGGATAAACAAGTCACCTTTCACGATCCGTGCTATCTGGGCCGCCACAACGGCGTTTTCGACGCACCGCGCCAGTTGGTGCAACTGTCGAGCAAACGCGCGCCCGTCGAACCCGAAATGAATCGCGCGAATGGTTTCTGCTGCGGTGGCGGCGGCGGGATGAGTTTTGTGGACGAACCCAAAGACAAGCGCGTCAATCAGGAGAGGGCGCAGCAACTGCTGGACACAGGCGCGGACGTCGTCGCGGTCGGCTGTCCGTTCTGTATGACGATGCTGGAAGACGGCGTGAAGGCGCGGAAGGGCGAGCGCGAGGTGCAGGTGGTGGATGTGGCGGAGTTGTTGTGGCAATCGGTGCAACAGAAATAACGTGAGCAAACTTCTTATCAGTGCCTGCCTGCTTGGCAGCAAAGTCCGCTACGATGGCTCAGACAAAGCCAGCGACAACGACGCGCTGGCTGATTTGATGGCGCGCGGGCAAGTCGTCACCATTTGCCCCGAAGTCGCGGGCGGGTTGGGCGTGCCGCGTTTGCCTGCCGAGATTCAAAACGGCGACGGCGCGGCGGTGCTCGCTAAGCAAACACAGGTTTTGGATTCTGCCGGCAACGATGTGACGAACGCTTTTGTCAGCGGCGCGCGACAGGCCTTACAACTGGCGCAGGCGCACAACATCAAGGTTGCCATTTTGAAAGCGCGCAGCCCGTCGTGCGGCAACGATTTGATTTATGACGGCAGCTTTGGCAAAACGCTGAAGGCGGGGCAAGGCGTGACGGCGGCTTTGCTGGAACAACACTGCATCAAGGTTTTTAACGAAGCGCAGATCAACGAGGCGGTGGCTTATGCCGCCAGTCTTATCACCAACGAGGTAATTTAAATGGATTTGAAATTATCACCCAGCGAAGAGCAGTTCCGCGACGAATTGCGCGCCTGGCTCTCGACCAACGTGCCGCCCCCGTGGACGGACGGCAACACCAACGAAGAAGAGCGCGGCGCGTACTTCGAGTTTTTGCGCAACTGGCAACGCAAGGTCTACGACGCCGGTTGGGCAGGCGTCTCGTGGCCCAAGGAATACGGCGGACGCGGCGCGGCGATTATCGAACAAGCCATCTGGCAGGAAGAGTGGGCGCGTGCCGAAGCTCCGGCGTTAATCAACGCGCTCGGCCTGTACCTGATCGGCCCGACGATCATCACGGCGGGCACGCCTGAACAGAAACAGCGCTTCCTGCCCAAGATTCTTTCCGCTGAAGAGATTTGGTGCCAGGGCTTTTCCGAACCCAATTCTGGCAGCGACGTGGCATCGCTCGCGACCAAAGGCGTGCTCGATGGCGATCATTTCGTCATCAACGGCCAGAAGATTTGGACGAGTCTGGCGCACGTGGCCGATTGGTGTTTGCTGCTTGTGCGCACCGATCCGAATGTTCCGAAGCACAAGGGCATTACGGCCTTGCTCGTTGACATGCACGCGCCCGGCGTGACCGTGCGCCCGCTCAAACAGATCACCGGCGACGCCAGTTTCAACGAAGTCTTTTTTGACAACGTGCGCGTGCCCGTCGCTAACGTGCTGGGCGAGGTCAACAAAGGCTGGCAAACAGCCATCACGACACTGATGAACGAACGCGCCAATCTGGGCGCGGGCACTTACATCGCCTTCAAGCGCAACCTCGAAATGCTGATTGCCCGCGCGCGCGAAATGAACCGCACCGGCGATCCGCTGGTGCGGCAAAAACTGGCGCAGGCCTATCTCGAACTGGAAATCTTCCGGCTGAATAATACGCGCTCGCTCTCGAAAATCAGCAAGACCGGCGTGCCCGGCCCCGAAGGTTCGATCCTGAAAATTTTCTGGAGCGAGTACAACCAGCGCTTTCAGCAAACGGCGATGGAAGTGCTGGGGCCTTATGCGCAACTGCACGGCTTCAACAATGGCCGCTGGGTGTTTGATTACCTGCGTTCGCGCGCCAACACCATTGAGGCGGGCACCAGCGAGATTCTGCGCAACATCGTGGCCGAGCGCGTGTTGGGCTTACCAAAGAGCTATTGAATCAGTTGATAGGTGACAGCTGATAGGTGACGGTTCCTTTCGTCTATCAACCTGCCAACTATCAACTGTCAATTATCAACTATCAACTGACATGGATTTTGATCTCAATAAACCACAACAACTCTTGCAACAATCGGCGCGCGAATTCTTTGCGCGTGAATGCCCATTGGAACGAGTGCGCGAACTGATGGCCACCGACACGGCCTTTGATGAAAAGCTCTGGCAAGCCATTGCTGACCAGGGCTGGACAGGCTTGCTCGTGCCCGAAGAATTTGGCGGCCTGGGCCTGGGGCTAGTCGAATTGGCCGTCGTCGCCGAAGAGATGGGCCGCGCCTGTTTGCCCGGGCCGTTCATTTCGACGCTTTGGGCGGCAGCGTTGATCGAACGCACGGGCAGCGAAGGGCAGCGCGCGCAGTATCTGGAAAAGATCGCCAATGGCGAATTGAAAGCCACGGTCGCGTTGCTGGAAGAAACCGCCGATTGGAACCCGGCAACGGTGGCCTTGCGCGCCGAAAAGAACGGCAAAGGCTACAGCCTGACCGGACGCAAAGAATTCGTCACCGATGCGGCGATTGCCGATCTGATCATCGTCGTGGCGCGTGGCGATGAAGGCTTGGTTTTCCTGCCCATCAGCAAAGGCGCCAGCGGTCTGACGATTACGGCGACGCCCGGCATTGACGCGACGCGCAAGCTTTACACGCTCGATTTCGACAACGTCGCGGTCGCCGAAACCGAGGCGCTGGCGTTCAACGCGCGCGCACAGGAAGCGTTGGAAGCGGCGACCGATGTGGCAATGGTGGCCTTGTGTGCCGAGCTAACCGGCGGCATGCAATGGACGCTAGACATGGCGGTCGAATACGCCAAGACGCGGCTGCAATTCGGCAAGCCCATCGGCATTTATCAAGCCGTGCAGCATCGTTGCGCCGACATGTTCCTGTGGCTCGAAAGCTCGCGTTCGGCGGCCTATTACGCGGCCTGGGCCGTTTCCGAAAATGATCCGGCGGCCAAGCTAGCGGTGGCGATGGCCAAGGTCTATTGCTCTGACGCTGGGCGCGAAGTCGGCAACAACGGCATACAGGTGCACGGCGGCATCGGCTTCACCTGGGAACACAACCTGCACCTTTATTACAAACGCGCCAAAGGTTCAGAAATCATGTTCGGCGATGCCAGCTATCACCGCGAAAAGCTGGCGCAGTTGGTGGTGGACGAAACCGAAGGCTGAGATTTTTGTGACCACGCGCTGAACGTGGGCGTCTTTGGCAGCAGCAATCGGGCGCGCATCGCCGTCACAAGGTTTCCCCTTTCGGTCCCAAACGCGAGCGCGCTGTTTAACCAAATCCATTTACAGGGAGAAACAACCATGAAAAGAATTCTGTTTACGGGTGCCACCTTGTGTGCGTTGGTGCTGGCGCTGTCAGCGGCGGCGCTGGCGCAAAAAGGCGCCAATTTCGCCGGCACTTGGGAGCTGGACAAATCCAAGAGCACATTGAATGAACGCATGGCCAGCATGCTCAATAGCCAGACGCTGACCGTCACGCAGGACGATAAAGAAGTCAAAGTCGAACGCAAGACCGACATGGCGGCCCCTCAGGGCGGCGGCGGTGCGGGCGGCGGCGGCGGCGCGGGCGGTGGCGGCGGACGCGGGATGGGCGGCGGGATGATGGGCGCGCCCAATTCCGCTTACAAACTCGATGGCAGCGAGGTCGTCACCGAAAACCAGCGCGGCAAAACGACCATGAAGGCCAAACTGGCGGGTGACAAGCTCGAAATCAATTCTGTCACCAACGGCAATTTCAACGGCAATGATTTCACCATGACCAGCAAAGAAACCTGGATGTTGGCGGATGGCGGCAAGACGCTGAAAATCACTACCGTGCGTGAAACGCCGAATGGCCCGATGGAAACGACGATGGTGTACAACAAGAAATAACCTAGCGTTCAACGCGCCACCCAAAGCGGTCAGCTTTCAGCAAGAGAGTTGACCGCTTTCTTTGTGTCAGTAGCCCGCGCGTGGGCTACTGACACGACTCTTTTATGGAGAACCCTATGAAAGCCTGGCAAGTGACGGAATGGTGCGAACCCGAAGGCATGCACTTCAACGACATCCCGCTGCCCGAACCCAACGCGGGCGAAGTGCGCATTCGCAATCACGCGGCGGCGCTCAACTTCTTCGACATCCTGCTGGTGCAGGGCAAATACCAGACGCGCCCGCCCTTCCCCTTCGCGCCCGGTTCCGAAGTCGCGGGCGTGATTGATGCCGTGGGCGCAGGCGTCACCGGCTTCAACATCGGCGACCACGTGCTGGCGATGACCTCCAATGGCTTTGCCGAATACACGACCTCACTCGCGGCCAAGACCTTCCGCATCCCCGATGCAATGAACTTTGCTGAAGCCGCAGCGATGCCAATCATCTACCAAACTTCCTATCTGGCGCTGAAACAGCGCGGCCAATTGCGCGCGGGTGAATGGCTGCTGGTGCTGGCGGCAGCAGGCGGCGTAGGAATGTCGGCCATGCAATTGGGCGAGGCCTGGGGCGCACATGTGATTGCCGCCGTCGGCAGCGCGGACAAGTTTGCGTTTTGTTTGGAGAACGGCGCTGACTACGTCATCAATTACAACGAGAGTGATTGGCCTGAGCAGGTCAAGCGGCTGACAGGCGGGCACGGCGCGGATGTAATTTACGACCCGGTCGGCGCGGACTATTTCGATCAGGCGCTGAAATGCATCGCGCTCGAAGGCCGCCTGCTCGTCATCGGTTTTGCCGCCGGACGCATACCTTCGATTGCGGCGAACCGGATTCTGTTTAAGAACATCTCGATTGTTGGTGCATATTGGGGCGGCTACCTCGAACATCATCCAGGCTTCTTGGCGGAAGCGCAGGCAGAATTATTCGCGTTGTATGAGGCGGGCCAGATCAAGCCGGTCGTGTCGCAGACCTTCTCGTTGGCGGAAGCACCAGCGGCAATGCGAGCTTTAGGGGAACAGAAGATCGTAGGCAAGACAGTGCTAACAATTTGATGGGTAAATCGCTGACCACGGTGTAAGAACTACCCCACAAGCCTCACGCGTTTCAGCAAAGCAGTGAATCTAGGATCCGAACGTAAAGAGTCAAAGGCTGGCTCAACGTTCAAGTAAACCAGAAAACCGTGCCGCTCTTCGTAGGCTTTTTCCAGCCATGCAACCGCCTGTTTCGCTTGTCCCAAAGCGGCGTAAATGATGGCGAAATAGCATGGCTGAATGTATTCAGCTTCAGCTCTGGTCTTCAATTCCGTCCGCACGGTCTGCGCTGCCGCCACGTTCCCGGCGCGCGCCTGGGCGTAGCCGAGCGCAGAAAGCACTCTGATCATGCGCCCGCTTCCCGTAGCAGTTTGCTCAAGTTCAGCGACCGCCTGCTCGTGTTTTCCCTGCGCCGTGTGAATGAGTCCTAGCACAAACCAGAACATCGGGTAGTTCGGAATCAGAGCGAGAGCCTGATGGCAGGCCGCTTCGGCTTCGTCGTACCGGCGTGAATAGTAGGATCGCGTCTCACAAATGATGATGCCCCGCGTTTAGGTGACTAACATAGAGCTTTAACATCGCATCGTGCATCACTGTAGATTTCGAGTAACAAATCGTGCGCCGCTGTAGACGTTTTAGGTGCGTCCGAAAATTCAAGTTATTCCGTTCGATATGCAAGGTGCCGTCCTTGCCGATTTGATGTTTCTCCGGCGGCAAACATTTCACGTAGGATTGCCAGTCATCCGTGTCATAGCGGCCGACTTGGCAGCCGTGCAGTTTCGCGACCAGGCGTTGGCAGGCGGCATCCGTGCGGCGCTCATTGACGAAAGCCACGACTTGGCGCCACTGCCGGTCAAAACCATACCACGTCCAGCGTTGGCGTTTTGGTAGTGGGGAAGTAGGGAGAGATGACGTATGATTTTACAATGATCGACGTAACTCTTACCTGCTACCACTGTAACAGCGAAAATCTCGTGCGCAACGGGCTTACACGCAACGGCAAACAACGTTATAAATGCTACGACTGTGAGCGCACCAGTCGCGACTTGCCCCAACCCAACAGTTACGCTGCTGACGAGCAAGAAAGAATCCGGCGCGCTTCTGAAGAGCGCCGTTCGCTACGCGGCTTGGAGCGCGTTTTCGGCGTCTCGCGTAAGACCGTCGCTGTCTGGCTCAAAAAAAGCCGCCGCACTGCCGGCGTTGAGCGCAACGTTGCGCAAGCCCACGTGCACGATGAAACTCGAACTGGAGTTGGATGAACTCTGGTCTTTCGTGCTCAAAAAAGACTGTAAACGTTGGGTCTGGATTGCGCTTTGCCGACAGACACGACAAATTGTGGCCTTCGTCATCGGTGATCGAAGTGCCGCGACTTGCCGCAAACTATGGCGACTAATTCCGCGTGGGTATCGACAAGCGCATTGTTACACTGATTTCTGGGAAGCATACCAGAAAATTATCCCTGCCAGCCGACATACCGCGTGCGGCAAAGACAGTGGGTTAACCGCACACGTTGAACGTTGGAATAATACCTTGCGCCAACGCTTGGCGCGCTTTGTGCGAAAGACATTATCTTTCTCGAAGTCAGACCACATGCATGAGATTTGTTTGCGGCTGTTTATTCATCGCTACAACCTCGCGCTGCACCCGAAGAAGTAAGAGCGGAAATGGAATGTTATCTCTCCCTACTTCCCCACTACCGCCGACGTTAAGGAAATCACGCCCTTGCTCATCGCCTATCGCAATGGCGACGGAGCGGCAGGTGCGGAACTGATCGGCTTGGTCTAGCAAGAACTGCGCCAACTCGCGCGGCAGTATCTGCGTCAAGAACGCGCGGATCACACCTTGCAGCCAACGGCGCTCGTCCACGAGGTTTATCTACGCCTGTTTGGCGAGAGCGCCATCGAGTATCAGGATCGCGGTCATTTTTGCCTCATCGCCGCCCGCCAGATGCGACGCATTTTGGTGGATCATGCGCGCGCCCAACACGCGGCGCGGCGCGCGGGCGATCTTATCAAAGTGCCGTTGGAAGAGTTGGCCGAAATGCCCCAGCCAATTCAGCAGGATTTGGCCGCGCTGGATGATGCGTTGACCGATCTTGAACGCTTGCATCCGCGCACCGGCCAAGTCGTCGAACTGCGTTTCTTCGGTGGTTTAACAGAGCAAGAAATTGCGGCGCTGTTGGAGGTTTCAATCTCTACCGTCAAACGCGATTGGGAATTTGCCAAGGTGTGGCTTTACAGCCAAGTACAACTTGCTTTTGCTACAACTGACAAGCACAAAAAATAACTGAAAATTTTGCCGGGGAGGTTGTTGGCTTGACACTTGCTGGTTAAATCCATATTCTCGCCGTTCGCTTTTTCGACGAATTTTCATGGAGACTATTTATGAGTACCTATTATCCAAGTGGGAAAGGTTTGGAGCAGCATCGCGCATGGCATGTGGTAGACGCTGACGGTAAAACCCTAGGGCGTCTAGCCAGCGAGGTTGCGCATATTCTGATGGGCAAACATAAGCCCACATACACCCCTTTCCTCGACACCGGCGACCATGTCATCGTGCTCAACGCGGCCAAAGTAGTTCTGAAAGGCAACAAGCTCGACGACAAGATTTACTACCATCACACGGGTTTCCCTGGTGGTATTAAATCGGAAAGCGCCCGCAAGCGCTTGGCCCGTCGGCCTGAAAAGATGATTGAGGATGCGGTCAAAGGGATGCTTCCCAAAACCAAGTTAGGACGCGCCATGAGCAGCAAGCTCAAGGTTTATGCGGGCGGCGAACATCCACACGGAGCACAGCAGCCCACCCCCCTGGCCGTCGAAGCCAAGTAGCAATATCCAAGGAGCGATTTCAATCGTGGCAGAGATTCAACATTACGGAACGGGCCGCCGCAAAAGCGCGACCGCGCGCGTTTATCTGCGTCCCGGCGAAGGCAAGATCACGGTCAACCGGAGCGGGTTCGATACTTACTTCAAAAACGATACGCTGCGGATGATCATTCGCCAGCCGCTGCAATTGACCGACACCGCCAACAAGTTTGACGTGTTGATCAATGTGCAAGGCGGCGGCAGCGCCGGCCAGGCTGGCGCCGTGCGTCACGGCATTGCACGCGCGTTGCTGGAATTCAATCCGGAATTGCGCAAGAAGTTAAAAAAAGCTGGGCTGCTCACGCGCGACCCGCGCGCGAAAGAGCGCAAGAAATATGGTCAAAAAGGTGCGCGTAAGCGTTTCCAATTCTCGAAGCGTTAATGACATTGGGGAGACGGGCAGCAATTGCCCCGTCTCCCTTTTATCTGTCCGCTTCAAATCCATTGCCAGCCGCCTGCTTGGTTGTTCCCTTAGAGAAAGCCGCGGGACGCGCGGTTGGCGAGTACACAAACCAATTCGATTCGACGGAGGACTTGTTTGACTACAGTTACGATGAAAGAACTGCTCGAAGCCGGTGTGCATTTCGGGCATCAGGTGCGGCGTTGGAACCCGAAGATGAAGGAGTTCATCTTTGGCGAACGCAATGGCATTTACATTATTGACCTGCAAAAAACCCAGCGCATGTTCAAAGAGGCGATGAAATTCATCACCAACCTCACGAGCGAAGGCAGCAACAAGACGGTGCTGTTTGTGGGCACCAAACGGCAAGCACAGGACGCGATCAAAGAAGAGTCGCTGCGCTGCAATCAGTACTACATCAATCAGCGCTGGCTGGGCGGTTTGCTCACCAATTTCCAAACGATTCAAAAATCCATCAAGCGCTACAAAGAGATCGAAGCGATGCAGGCCGATGGCCGCATTGAGCATTACGCCAAGAAAGAGCGGCTTCAGATTGAACGTGAACGGCTGGCATTGGAAAAGAACTTCTCGGGCATTAAGGACATGAAGCGGTTGCCCGATCTGATCTTCGTCATTGACACCAACAAGGAAGAAATCGCGGTCAAGGAAGCCAATATCCTGGCCATCCCGGTCGTCGCGGTGGTGGACACCAATTGCACGCCCGAAGGGGTGGATTATGTGATCCCAGGCAACGACGACGCCTTGCGCGCGGTGCGCCTGTTCGCCGCCCGCATCGCCGATGCTATTCTCGAAGGCCAGCAATTGGCTCAACAGAAGGAAGCCGAAGAGGCTGCGGCTGCGGCTGAACGACGCACACAGGAAGGTGTCACGGTCGAGATTTCGCCCCGTCAACAACGTGACCGCGGGGAACGTCGTGAGCGTGGCGAACGCGGTGGTGAGCGAGGTGGCCGTGAGCGTGGACGTGGCGGAGATCGTCCTGCTGGCCGTAGTGGGGCTGGTGGTGGTGGTAGCCGTGAGGGTGGACGACGCGAGCGTGGCCCGCGTCAGGCAAGTGCGCCAACTGCGGTACCTGCTCCGGCAGAAACCGCAACTGAAGCGCCCATTCTGCAACCAGAAGTGCAGGCCGCTGAACCAATCGTGGAGACACCAATTACGGCACCGCTTCCTGAACCAACATCACCTCCGATAATGGCTGAAGCGCCTGCTATTGTAGCACCCGAAGCTGTAGCAGCGCCCGAAACTGCGGCAGCGCCCGAGGCTGTGGCGGCGGAAGCTAGTGCAGCGGCAGAGACGGCTTAGTCGGAGTTTACCAAGCGAATCAGCCAGACAAATCAATACTATGGATTCGCTGTTGGAAGTTTGACGGCGCAGCGGCTGCAAAAACGCAACGGCTGCGCCGTTTTTTCAAGCAGGCATTGATAGAGCGCCGCAGGCGCGAATTTTTTACGAGGCAAAAAGTATGGCGACAATTACAGCAGAGATGGTTAAAAATCTGCGCGAGAAAACCGGCGCAGGCATGATGGAATGCAAAAAAGCCCTAACCGAAACCGGCGGCAACGAAGAGCAGGCAATCGAGGCCCTGCGCAAAGCTGGTCTGGCCAGCGCCAAAAAACGTGAAGGCCGGATCGCCGCCGAAGGCGTGGTCGGTTCCTACATTCACATGGGCGGTAAGGTCGGCGTCTTGGTCGAAGTCAATTGCGAGACAGATTTCGTGGCGCGCGGTGAAGACTTCCAGCAATTTGTCAAAGATGTGGCGATGCACATTTGCGCTTCCGAGCCGCAGTTTGTCACCAAAGCGGAAGTACCGGCGGAACTCGTCGAAAAAGAGCGGCGCATCGCTTTTGAGACGGCCAAAGCTGATCCGAAGAATGCCAACAAACCGGACAACATTATCGAAAAAATGGTGGAAGGTCGTTTATCGAAGTTCTTTACTGAAGCGGTACTGCTGGAACAGCCCTTCGTCAAAGACCAGGCGATCACCATCAGCGATTTGATGACCCAAATGACGGCTAAGACGGGCGAGAAAGTCAGCATTCGCCGCTTTGCCCGCTACAAAATGGGCGAAGGCCTGGAGAAGCGCGCTGACGATTTCGCGAGTGAAGTAGCCGCAGCGGTAAATCAGTAAATAAAAGAGGAGCGTTTTTACCGCTCCTCTTTCCCGTTCATACCAATAATTGATCAGCGTGGGCAAAGCAGCGATACAAGAGAAACCGCACTTCAAACGCATCCTTCTTAAATTGAGTGGCGAAGCGTTGATGGGCGACGTAGGTTATGGCATTGATCCACTCGTCGCGCGACGCGTGGCACAAGAGGTCAAAGACATTCACCTGTTGGGCGTCGAGGTGGCGCTGGTCGTCGGTGGCGGCAACATCTTCCGTGGCTTGAAAGCCAGCACCAGCGGGATGGATCGCGCCTCGGCTGATTACATGGGGATGTTGGCCACGGTGATGAATGCGGTGGCCTTGCAAGACGCCTTAGAGAAGCTGGATGTCTTCACACGCGTCGTCTCGGCCATCGAAATGCGGGAAGTCGCGGAGCCGTTTATTCGCCGCCGGGCTGTGCGCCATCTGGAAAAAGGCCGCATCGTCATCTTTGCGGCGGGCATCGGACAGCCTTATTTTACGACCGACACGGCGGCAGCCATGCGCGCATTGGAAGTCCACGCCGATGTGTTAATGAAGGCCACACGCGTAGGCGGGATTTACACGGCTGACCCACGCTTGGATGCAACTGCCGTTAAGATTGACGAATTGAGCCATGCCAAGGTGTTACAGGATGGCCTGGCGGTAATGGACGCTTCCGCAGTTTCGCTGTGTAAAGACAACCATTTGCCCATCCTGGTTTTCGACATGACGCAACCTGGCAATATCAAGCGGGCTGTGATGGGCGAGCGTGGTATAGGCTCGCTGGTGCGGCCAGTGAACGAAAAATCCTAGCTGTTTCATCGAAAGAGGCAATCTATGATTAAAGCAGTCAGTAAAGACACCGAAACGCGAATGAAGAAAGTGATCGAGGATTTTCGGCACAAGCTTACCACTGTGCGCACAGGCCGTGCCTCGACCAACATCCTGGACAACATCACAGTCGAAGCTTACGGTGCCGAAATGCCCTTGAATCAGGTGGCCACCATCAATGCGCCCGAAGCCGCATTGCTCACGGTACAACCCTTCGATCCTTCGCTTGTGAATACGATTGATAAAGCGATTCGCAGTTCCGACTTGGGACTCAACCCGGCGAATGATGGCAAATTATTGCGCATTCCCATTCCACCATTGACCGAAGAGCGACGCAAAAGTTTTGTCAAACACATTCACGAGATGGCCGAAGATCACAAAACCGCCTTGCGTAACATTCGGCGCGACGCCAATGAAAAACTCAAGAAGGCATTAAAAGATAAAGCAATTTCGGAAGATGACGAGAAAAATGGCTTAGCGGACGTGCAGAAGCTTACCGATCAATTTGTCGCCGCAATCAGTGATTTGTCGAAACATAAAGAAGACGAAATCCTGAAGGTTTAATAGCCATTTCATTCTCACAATTGACTAGCGCAAGCTTGAAATACTCTCGAGCTTGCGCTTTTCGTTTTGGCAGTATCTGTCTTGGATACTTCAAAGCGCTAAAGCAACAATTTGAATTTTTTTGGAAGCCTAAAGATAATGCCTGCCACAATTCTTTTTCACGAAATGAGGCTCTATTGCCATGCCGCTGGTCATCAATTCAATCCTGCTGCTTTCCCTGCTAGCGCAAGCGATGGCTTGGATCAATCCAGTCGCAGGGCAAACACGCCCAGATGCTCAGCGTGAAAAAGCAGTCATCAAGCAACAATTCAGCAAAAGCTTTCATGACCTACAGATCATTAGCCAACAAATGCTGCGCCAACACGATGATGGCCAACTGACCACGGTTCAGTTAGCAAAACAGTCTAAGTCAATCAACAGGTCGGCTAAGACATTACGCTCATTGATGGCGTTGGGTGAATTAGCACAAGAACCTCAACCTGTTGAAAAGGCCTTATCCACGGCGGATGCGTTTGATAAATCAATCCGGCGTTTAGCCAAAATGATCTACGACTTTTCACACAGCCCACATCATCAGAACAGCAAGGTTTTTGACACCGCCGAAGCCACGAAAGTACAAAGAGACTTGCTCACAATCATTGCGCTTTCAAAAGTCATTGAGACAAATGCGAAAAACTACTCTCGCACCTTTGCCCATGAAACAGGAAAATCTTAAACTGCGCCCCACTTAATCATTCGCTTGTCAAAAGCGGCCAAACCTAAACATTAGCTTCGAAAAAATTACAAAATATAAAACAAAGAGATTGACACTATAGCACTGGTGTACTATATTCACCTTCGTCAGATCGGACCCAGTCCTACAAAGCTTGCGAAAAAGTATTAAGCGTCGTTTCAATACCGCAATGCTTTCCGGTTTGGCTTAATTCCCTGTTACGATTTGGTTTTGAGCAAAACGTGGTCGAGAGAATGGTTGGTGGAATTGGTGATGGTGGCCGGTGAAAGGTGAGTCAGGTGCGCGGTCGTCCCACTGCTGCAAATATCAGAATCGCACTCACACAAAGCGTTCTTCAATCCCGCAACATTCACAAAAAATTTATTTGTTTTCCTGTCGAGTTTTCGCTACTACCGACTGAGACGTCAGTAGGGGATGCCTGGCCCTCGGATCGGTATATCTGAGACAGGCGTCAGCATTCGTGTTGGCGCCTGTCTCCAGAATAACACAAGCAATTATTCAGAAATCCTACGAGCTTCTCGCCCTCTTGTGTCAGTAGGGGATGCCTGACCTAGAGTAGCGGAAGGGCTGAGGCAGATGCGATCACGGGCGTTTGCCTCAGCCATTTTTTGTTTAAGCACGGCCATTGGGCGTTGGTATCCAGACTGTTACTTCAATCAATTTCCCTCTTTAACATTTTCCCAAGCCTCAACTGCTACCTCGCCCTGATCGCACAAAACCTGAGTGAATAGAACAACCGCCACCACACTTGCGGAAAATTCCGCGCAGGAATTCTCATTGATTCCCTGGTCGTGTTGTCGGTGCCGGAGTAGTTGCCGGTAGCGCCTCGCCACGGGCTAGCGGTAGCGGCGGCATTTGCTCCTTGCTGAATTGCGGTAGCTATTTCAGTGCGCATGGCGAGAACGTAAAGTGCACCCGCAATGGCGATAGCGGATTTCTTGACGCCGTCTTCGATGATTCGTTCGTAGTTGTCGAGGTTCGTATGATGCGTATGAGTGTCGTATTCGATGGGGTACTGTCTCATCCCGATTCCCGGCAGTCCGGCTTGGTGCTGTCGGTGCCGCCCAGGTTGCGACTGCGCAAAGCAACCGCGCCATAAACGCCAAGGTCTTCAAAGGGCGCGAGCGCCTGGCGCAAAAACTGCGGCGGCTTCCGCTGGTCCGAAAACGCCGCGCCGTGGACTTGGCCGGTGCCGGTATCCACATTGAAGTAGCCGCCAAATTTGAAGAACTCCAGCTTGGGATTTCGGCTGAGTTGAAGTGTTCCTTGACGTAAGCCTGCGAACCAAGCAGCCTTTCTTCTTCGCCGCTCCAAAGCGCGACGCGGATGGTACGGTGCGGTTTAACGCCGATGACTTTCAGGATGCGCGCGGCCTCCATCAGCGCGGCCAGTGACATTGTCGGTCGCCGCGTGTCACGAATCGAGATGCCCGCCGAGCATAACCACTTCATCTTTCGTATGCGTGCCTTGAATCTCTGAAATTGCGTTGTACGAGGTGCGGCCTTCGGGATAGCTGCGGTTGACGATGTCGAACTCCAATTCGACCGGCGTACCATCGGCCAGGAGGCGCGCGATGCGCCCGTAATCTTCGTTACGCATCAGCATCGTTGGCGGGGCCGTCGCCGGATCGTAGGTGCGGTTGTTGAGGGCGATGATTTGGCCGTAGTGGCTTATAGCGGTTTGCGGGTCAGCTCCGTGTCAGTAGCCCGCGCGTCAGCCAGTCAAGCCCGGCTGACGCGCGGGCTACTGACACAGCCCACCGGACTTCGCCGCTACAGCCTGGTTTATGGTTGTAAGGCGAACGCCAGTAAAACATCGCCGCCCGTTTCGCCGCGCCGGGCCTTACCGCCCGTCGCATGAACCACGACGTATTGCCGCCCGTTCACCTGATATGTCGCAGGCGTAGCGTTGCCGGAAAAAGGCAGCGTCGTTTCCCACAACAACTTGCCTGTCAGTTTGTCGAAGGCGCGGAATTTCTTGTCGAAATTCGTGGCTGCGATAAACACCAACCCGCCCGCCGTCACGACCGGCCCGCCATAATTCTCCGAGCCGGTATCTTTCATCCCTTGCGCCGCAAGCTCCGGGTATTCACCCAATGGAATCTTCCACGCATACGCGCCCGTGTTGAGGTTGATGGCATTCAACGTGCCCCAGGGTGGCGCGATGGCCGGGTAGCCATCGGGGTCAACGAATTTTCGATAGCCAGTGAAACGGTATTTCGGCAGGTTAGCTGCGGCAGCGTCGTTGGCGAGTTCTTTTGTTTCGCCACTCAGCAGGAATTGCACTAAGGCAGTCATGTCTTCCTTCGACAGATTCGGAAAGGCAGGCATGCGGCCTGCGCCTTGCCGAATGAAACTGGAGAGAGTGGTCAGATTATGCTTCGTACCGACGCCGACCAGCGTGGGCATTTGCGGCGGCGAACCCGTCAGATCGTCGCCGTGGCAAGTGGCACAACTGCGCATGTAAATTTGCCGCCCCGAATTCCCGCTCTGATTTTCGGCCAGACTCGCGTGCCAAGCCATCTCATTCGCGTTGACGTAAAGCAACCCCGTTTCAGGATCGAACGCCGAGCCGCCCCATTCCGCGCCGCCGTCAAAACCGGGGAAGATGATCGTTTCCTGCCCCACCGTCATCGGAATGAATTGGCCGCCACCGTTGAACGTTTTGAATTGTGCGAGCGCCCATTCGTGCGCGTTGGGTGTGCGATTGGTGAGCAAGTCTGCGGTCAGCGTTTGCCGTGAAAAGGGCGCGGGTTTTGTCGGTAGCGGTTGCGTCTCTGCCGCGACTTCGCCGGGCACGGTGCTGGCGGGATAGTTTCGATATTCGATGGGAAAGAGCGGCTTGCCGGTGGCGCGCTCAAACAAATAGACGTGGCCCGACTTGGTCGTTTGCGCAACGGCGTCAATGATGCTGCCGTTTTGCCTGACCGTCACCAACGTCGGCGGTGACGGGAAGTCGCGATCCCAGATGTCGTGTTTGACGGCTTGAAAGTGCCAAATGCGCTCGCCCGTTGCGGCATTCAAGGCCAGCAATGTGTTGGCAAACAAGTCATCGCCGACGCGATTGGCGCCATAAAAATCATCTGCTGCCGAACCGGTCGGAACGAAGACGATGCCGCGCTTTTCATCCACCGCCATGCCCGCCCAGTTGTTGGCTGAGCCGGTATACGTCCACGCCTCTTGCGGCCAGGTCCCAGAGCCGAATTCGCCGGGACGCGGGATGGTGTGAAACGACCAGCGCAGCTTGCCCGTGCGCACATCGAAGGCGCGAATATCGCCCGGCGGCGCAGGCAGCGATTCGGGCATGCGCCCGCTGACGATCAACACGTCTTTGTAAATGACACCTGGCGTCGTCAGCACAACCGAAACCTTGCTGGCTTCGCGTCCCAAGCCTTCGCGCAAATCAAGACGGCCCGCTTGGCCGAAACTCCGAATCGGCTGGCCCGTGTTGGCATCCAGCGCGTAGATGTAACTTTGCACAGCCGCGAAAATGCGTTTGTCTTGGCCCTCGCGCCATACGCTCACGCCGCGATTCGGCCCGCGTCCCACCTGGCCGGAATCAAACCGCCATAACTCCTTGCCCGTGGCGGCGTCGAGCGCGACGACTTTGTGTTTGGCCGTTACGGCATACAACACACCGTCGGCGATGACCGGCTGGTTTTGCGAATCGCCCGCGCCGTCGCCCAACTCAACCTGCCAGGCGACGGCCAGCCTTTGCACGTTGCTGCGGTTGATTTGGTTGAGCCTTGAATAGCGCGTCCCGCCCGCGTCACCGCCATAAAGAAATGGCGCGTTCGCTGGTTTGGTGGCGCGTTGGGCACGGACGTCTGTTGAATGAAACCGAGCCTGCCAGAACAGCACGCAAGTTAGGCCGAAAAGCAGGGTGTATTTCAAGGATTGGCGATGCATAAAGTTGAATAAATAGCGTGAAAGTGAAATGATTAGAAGCAAATCGTCGTTACAGGAGATGCAACTCTGGGTGCGCACCGCTTCCAGCGTGCAGGACTGATTGCAAAACATCATTGATTCAACTGCGCCCTTTGCCAAGACTGCGCGCTGGAAGCGGTGCGCACCCGGTTTTTTTTGACGAACCCGGCAACCTTGTGCGGAACATCCGGCGCTTCCAAGATCAGGCTTTGAGCTTAAAAACCTTGTGGGCGTTCTCCCACGTCAGCTTGCGGAAGGCGGCCGGCTTGGCGTGGGTCTTGAGAATCCTCAGGGTTTCATGCGCCACGCATTTGCCACGCAACCGTGCAGCGGCTGGATTATTGGCCTGACTAACGCCGCCACCTTTGCCGTCCTGGCACGAGCAATCGCTGCCAAAGAGTAATTTGTTTTGCTGGCGCGCGAGGAAATCAGCGGTGAATTCAGGATCGCGCGACAAAGCGTTGTTGCCCGAATTCGCCGACAAATCGCCATATAGGTTCGGGTAATCCGCGAGCAACTTATCCGTGACGCCGCCGCGTTTAATGGGCCCTGCGGGGTAAGCTTCCTGCTCGGCATAATCGGCGCTCACATTCGCCCAAAAAGCGTCCGCATGGCCTATGAAGGTAGTTTTTGGATACGCCTTCAAAATGGCGGCGAAGCGCTTGAAGCCCGTGCTCCAAACGCCTTCGCCTTCAAAGTGCGGCACTTCCTGAAAGTGCACAAGGATGGGGACTTTCAACTCAGCCGCGAGCGCGTACATGCGCCGCAGTTCCGGCCCGTCGGCCTCAACGTGAAATTTGATTTCGCCGAGGCCTTGCGCGCCGTCCTTGACGGCCTTGGTTAATAACTCGGCAGCTTCGGGCTTCGTGATGTCGGTGCTGGCCGCCCAGACAAAACGACCGGGATATTTGGCTTGGATCGCCTTGACTTGCTCGCTGGCGGGCAGCCGCGACAACAAGACCGCATGCGTCACACCACAACCTTGCATGTGAATCATGTTGGCGTCCGGCGCTGGCCGCAGATGCGAGTGAATGTCTATTACCGGGCCGCCCCACTCCGTCGTCGCGGCGGTTTGCGCGCGCAACCCTGTGGCGGCGGTTGCCAGCACGGAGGTCGCAAGAAACTGTCTTCGATTAAGCATTGTTTGGGGTTCCTTTCGTTGCTGTGAAAAGTGCGGGATTGAAATCACAGCTTTTCGGCAACTTGTCAAGCACGCGAGGTTGCGGTTGGCAGGCGGGCGTCAAATTCTTGCTTCCTCTAAAAAAAAACGGTGAAACGAACTGCGGCTCTGCCGGCCAGGCAATCCCCGAAAAATTTACAGCAGGAATTCTTGTTCTGAGTTAGCCGAGCCGTTTGGCAATCCGCCTGGCCTTGGCGATGGCGCGCCGCCACAACGGCGGCGATGCGGGCTGGCCTAAAAAATGATGCTGAAAAGTGTGATCGTCCGCTGTCACGTGGCGCGTGATGCTGGTCGGATGGCGTAAAGGGAAAGTCATCTCCACAGCGGGCACGTTGGCATAAATGCTCTCAGTATCGAAGGTGTGCGTGGCATCCGCGCCGAAGCCGATGTTGGAAACCAGATTGGCGCGCGGCGTGGCAGCCAGGCCATCGTGAGCCATCAACTCGAACGTCAATTGATAATCCCAGGCATTGGTCGCGCCGCGCAAACTGGCGTCAAAGACGTCTTCCCAAAACTTCCTGAACTGCGGATGTTGCGAACGCTTGGCCAGAAAATCAGTCTCGCGCAAGCGCGCCCATTGCTTGACCTCCAGATCGTACTTGTCCCACACGCGCCGCCATGACGCCCAGCCCCAGGTGTGCGGGATGTGCGAAAAGTAGTAACTGTCCCGTATGCGCTGCTGCATTTTTGGCAACAGATACATATTGCCGCTGATGACCATCACGCGCGGCTTGTGGCGATAGCGTTCCAGCAGTTCGGCACAAAAGCAAAAGAAACTCGGATGGGGCAGGCAATCGTCTTCGAGAATGATCGCTTCCGCGCACTGTTCAAAGACCCAATTCAAACCGGAAAACATACGTGGCTTGCAACCCATGTTCGTTTCGGACAGATTGGTCAGCACCTCGCACTCCCAATCCACCTGATCGAGGATCGCGCGCGTGGCGGCGCATTTCTCGGCTTCTGCCGCATGGCGCGGCCCGTCGGCGATGACCAGCAAACGGCGCGGTTGAGCGCGGGCGATCTCGGCAAAGACGCGTTGGGTTTGTTCCGGACGATTGAAGATGAACAGGGCGACGGGCGTGTGCAACATGACTGCATCCTATACCATGCCTGACCTGGGATTGCGCTCTTGCGCAAGGCTTTTTGAGATTACGGAACGGGCGGAAATAACGGAACAAACAGCAGTCGCCAACCAACCAGCTTTCCGTCTGTTCTGTAATCTCTTTTTTGTCACTCGGGGCTACGCTTGTACTTGCTCTAAGCCAGTGGGTTGCTTTCTGAACGCGTCCCGCTTATTTTGCGCGGCGGCGCTCAACCTTTCTGATAGGAGACCAAGTTATGAAATCAATGCAACCGATCTGGCAGGCGCTGGCACTCGCGCTGCTTTGCGCTTTACCCGCGCTCGCACAATCAGACCCGAAGATGACGGCGGATGAACGCGCCAAACTCATTCGCTGGCTCAACGAGTCGCAAGCCGAAACCATTGCTGCCGTCGAAAAGCTGAGTGACGCGCAGTGGAATTGGAAAGCCGCGCCCGAAAAATGGTCGGTCGCGGAATGCGTCGAACACATCATGCTGGCCGAAAGCACGTTGATGGCGCAGGCCGAAAAAGCCCTGGCTGCGCCGCCCAATCCCGACTGGGCCGAAAAAACCAAGGGCAAATCCGAATTCATCGAAAATGTCATGGTCAAACGCCTCGGCAAAGCCCAAGCACCCGAAGCCATCGTCCCCAACGGCAAACTCCCGCGCGCCGAATTGATGAAACGCTTGCGCGAGGCGCGGGCCAAGACGCTAAAATTTGCCGAGACGACGCAACTGCCGCTGAAAGCGCACACGGCTGAACATCCGTTTCCGGTGTTCGGCACGCTCAACGCTTATCAATGGGTGATTTACATCCCGCTGCACAACATTCGCCACAATCAGCAGATTGCCGAGGTCAAAGCGAATCCGAATTTTCCGCTGAAGTAGTTGGCAGTTGGCAGTTCTTAAATACCAAGTCCGGTTATGAATTAACGATCACTCGTGACAACGATCTACAACTGCCAACTGCCATCTGCCATCTGCCAACCGCCAACTTTTCCCAGGAGCACACAATGTCATTCACACGCATGGATCAAAGCAGCGTTGCCGATTGGCTGGCCATTGGCAACGAAGTCGCCCAGCGCCAGGCCGCAATGCCGGCGATGATCAAAGGCTTGCTGCGGCAATTGGCTGCGCAGACTGATGGTTTTGCGATTGACCAATTGCAGCACGCCTTGCAAACGGCCACGCGCGCCGAACGCGCAGGGGCTTCGGAAGAAATGATCGTCGCCGCGCTCTGCCACGACATCGGCAAGGCCATCTCGGTCGTCAATCATCCGGCCATTGCGGCGGAGATTTTGCGCCCGTATGTCTCGCCGACCATTTACGAAATCATCCGCACGCATCAGGATTTTCAGGGTAAACATTACTACGCGCTGATGGGCCTGAACCCGGATGCGCGGCAGCAATACGTCAATGAGCCGTGGTATGAACAGGCGCGCGTGTTTACCGATGAATGGGATCAGACTTCGTTTGACCCGGCGTATGACACCCTGCCGTGGGAGCATTTCGAGCCGCTGGTTGAGCGGGTGTTTTCAAAAGAGTTGGTGAAGGTAGCTGTGCAAGGCGCTTGAGCTTAGAAGGTAAGCAGGTGAAATCTCATCCGTTGGCCTGCGCTTGAAGAGTGTCCGTTAGCATTTTGCATAAGCGCCGCGTTCTCTGTTTACCCTTGTCATTACCCACATTTTTTGATTTGGCTCGAAGCCAGAATTTTCGAGGTTTCTTTGAGAAAAGTGGCGCCTCTCTTGGCTCCGTAGGAGCCGGATATTGATAGCTTGGGCGGTTCGTTGTTTCCCAAGCTCCAGAGGAGCGGCATCTGACAGATGTCGCTCCTCTGGAGCTTGGGGGTGATTTTGGCCTGAATGCTATAAACATCCCGCCCCGCTGGGGCGAAGAGCAGGAGCCGCCCCTGAAATCAAAGACCAGGAAACTGGGAAAATGTGGGTAATGACAAGCTGTTTACCTTGTGCGTAGAACTTGGACGGACGTTCCTTTCCTCTATTTGTTCTCAAACGCCTAACGGCAGTATGAGGGCTCTGACTACTTCTTTAAGGTGGAGAAAAGAACAATTCATTCTGATCTAAATCCAGTATTTCGATGATTGGCATTCCCCAGTGAGAATCACGAGCTTCGATCCTCTTTTCTTCAATCTCTTTTCGCAATGATTTTTCTTGTTCATGATCAAGCGAAATAAATACCCTCCCCTTACCAGCTTTGGGTTCATCCTGAGCAAGAATTAGCTCGAATCCGTTTCGGCTAACCTGGCATACATAGGCACGACCTTCTACTTCGTGGTTCCAGTCCAGCGAAAAGCCGAGCTTTTCGCGGTAAAAATGCATTGAGCTTTCTGCATCCCTTACGAAAAAGACTGATCTCGAATACCAATTCTTCATAGTTCTACCGTAAGCCTTACGGCCCAAATGTACCGGGCCGGGTTTCCAGCTTCAAGTTATCCAACGTTACTCGTATCACTTTCGCGTGTGGATTACGTTCGTCTACGTGCCAGCGCAGTTGCGCGGCGCCGTCCACTTTGGCGCGCCGCTCGGCAAGCGCGCCGTGCCGCCAACCGGCTTATGGTTCAACGAACATAAACAGGTTCGCCGTGCCGTGGCGCCCTTACGCATAAGCATCTTTGGCGACTTGCCCGGTTTGCGGCGGCAACGGCGCGCGCGTCTCTTTGAGCCGTTGCTTGTGCGTCCCGTCGAAGTGCACCTTCGGACGTTCCGGGTCGTATGGCACGGCATTCCAGTCAAGGACGTCTTCCAGGGCCGCGATGCACGCGCTGCTGCCCGCCAAGATACACCATTGCTTTTTATAGCGGTTTGCAGTTGCGCATGGTTGTGGCAGATCGCACGCAACTGCAAACCGCTATAACTTACCCGCTACCTCACGTCACCAGCATTCAGTGTAAAAAAAGTCGAAGCCGGTATTGAGCGCTTCGCCCGTGAGGCGTTGCGTTTTCCAGTGCTCGCGCCACCAGTTTGTCGTTAGCACTTCGTAATCGCGCGGCGCATAGGTCAGGCCCAATTGGATGCCGGCGCGCGCAAAAACCGGCGTGGCCAGGCGGCGATTGGCCGCGCTTACAGTGGGTTCGACCACCATCAAGGCGCGCCGCCAGCCGTGCTGTTTTACGTATTCAGCGATGATCGGCATGACCTGGGCGCGGCATTCCAGGTTCGCCGGCAAATGCAGCGTCGAAACCTGAGCGGGCGGCACACCGAGTTCGAGCAAGTGCTGGCGGGCATAATCAGCCGGATAGACTTCCCAGGAGGATTGCGAGCTGAGACAGACAATGTGTTGGGCTTTCCCCTGGCGCAGCAATTCGGCGGCGTAAGCATCGCCGTTCAACTGTGCATCCAGGGCGAAATGCAAAATGACATCGGAGGGCGGCGCATCCGCCCGGCCAATCACCAGCCAGGGCAGCGCAAAGAAAATGAGCAGGCCCAAAACGCCGCTCAACGACAGCGCAAACACGGCGCGGCGTCCCCATTTCAAGAGGGCGCGTTTCATTGCCAACCACCCACCAGAGTATTTCCCCACGAGATGAATTCGCGCACGGTGACAAAGACATCCTTGCGGCGCTGCCACCATTGCTGCGGTTGCCATTCCGGCGGCGCGGGCGCCACGGGCGAGGAGAGGAATTTCAATTCGCCCGCGTGACGCTCGATGGTAAACAGCGCGCGCCGGGCGTGAAAGGGCGAAGTCACGACGATCATCGAATGCCACTGGTTGCGCCGCATCAGCGCGTGCAAGGTGCTGGCCTCCTGGCGCGTGTTGGTCGCTTCGGGCAGCACCACGATGTCGGCGGCGGGCACGCCCCAGCAGACGAGATACACCCGCTTCGCATCGCCGGTATTGCCGCCCCAGGCAAAGGGCAATCCGGCAATGATGATCTTGCGGCCCAGACCGCGATGATAAAGCTCCGCCGCGTGCTGTTCGCGCAAACACAGCGGATCGCCGCCCAACGCGACGATGGCATCGGCAGGTTGCAAAGGGTCTTCGCGCATCAACTGCCGCGCGGCCGCATTGAGCAGCGCAGGCAAGCAGAAATACACGATCAAGAGCACCGTTACGACAATCAGCATGCGTTGTGGCGGCGCGAGCGAATTCATCTCAACTTGTCTTTACCGTGTCGGCCAGCGGCTTGCGCCCGCTGGCGCACCAGCCGTAATTGGGGCGCACGACAATTTCCTCCAGCCCCGCGCGTTCCAGCCAGCCGCGCACTTCCGCCTGGGTGTAGCGATATTCAAGCGGCGCCGAGAAGCGGTCGAACTGATCGTTGACGCAAACGCCAAAGGGGTAATGGGCGTACTGCCTCATCGGCAACTTCTCTGCCAGGCCTTTCAATCCGGCCAACCGCAATAGGCGGTACGGCCAAACAAACCCGGCGAAGGCCGCCGCCGCCGCCGGATAGGAGAGCGCATGCAGCAACGGATGCGGCAGCCGCGTCGTCACCTGCCGCAACGCCTTGACCGCCGCCAACAGCAACCGCTTGACGGGTTGCCCTTCCGGTTGCCAGTAGAGGTAGATTTGAATTGCGCCGCCCGGTTTAACGTAGCGCAGCAAATAACGAAACGCCTCTTCGGGGTCGGGCAGATGATGCAGTACGCCGATGGAATAAACGAAGTCGAAGCTGGCGGGCGCGAAGGGCAGTTGCTGCAAATCGGCTTGCACGCATTGCACGGTCGCGCAATCGGCGGTGTTGCGCTGGGCGACTTCGACGGCCGGCCCCAAATCAACCGCCCATACTCGCGCGCCGAATTTCGCCGCGTAAAACGCATGACGGCCAATGCCGCAGCCTGCGTCCAGCACCTGTTTGCCGCGAAAGAAAGCCGGCGTGTGCGGCAGCATATAAGCCAGAAAGTTGCGCTCCCACTCCGGTCGCATCGCGGCGAAGTGTGTCCACTCGTAACCGAAGCTGTGCGCCGTCCGCACACGCCGTTCGTCCACGGCGCCGTGGTTTTGCCGGCCCGCCAGCGCGGCCCGTAGCGGCGCGAGCAGCATTCGCGGGATACCGCTGATGAGCGGGAAAGACTCGCGGCAGGCAGGGCATTCCAGGCTTTCGGCCAGGCTTTCGGCGGCGCGGCGGGACGGCGACAAGACGCCGCCACACGCCGGACAGCGCAATGCTGCGTAGCGCGCGGGCAGCGTCTCGTTGTGGGCAATGGCATTCATAGCTTCAAAAACAGGCGGGGCTGGTGCGATCTCAAGTCTCCAGCCGGGCAAAAAACGGAGCATCTTCCAGCGCGCGGCCAGAGACGGTTTTCTCCACCGTCGAAACCATCATCAGGCGCGCATCCGATTGGCGAAACATCTTGTAGTTGATCCACAGGCGAATCGGCGCCAGTTCCGGCGCGGGATGACCCGCTGCGAACGGATTTTCGACCCACGGCTCGGCTTCGATCAGCAGCAGGTCGCGGGCCGAGGCGTTGTTCAAATAGGCGCTGCGGCGGCGCACCAACGTGCGCCGGTCAAGCAATTCCTCGGTCAACGGCAACGCCGCTCCGGCCAGCAACTCGCGTTCGGCGAGGTCCAGAAAGAGCGGATAATTGGCGAAATACACCAGCCCCGCGCCGTTCAGATCACGATCCGGCGCCAGCTTGTAAGTCGTTTGCACCGGCCCCGCCGTCATCGGCACGTAACCGGCGGGCGGACGCGCAAAGCAGCCCTCTTTCTCGGCCTGCTTAACCAACAGATAAGCATCGGGCGCTTCAGCCAACGCGGGGATGGTCTCGAAGCCGGGATTGGCCGGGCGCGCTTTCTTCAGCCACTCCGCGCCGTTGAATTGCAGCACGAAGATATTCGACAACCGAATCGCCGGCACGTTGGCCGCGACCGCTGCGGCGACATCGGCAAACGGCGGCAGCGCCGGCTCAGCGTGCTCTGCGGGCAACAGATAAAACGTGCCGTCGAGCATCGAAGCGCCGAAGCGCTGCAGGCTGCTGGCCGCCGTGAAGCGGTCGTTCTCGCCAAATGCCGCCAACGGGCGCGCGGCGGGAAAAGCCAACTCGACGTAGAAAAACGTCGGGTAAAGCCGGTGCCCTTCAGCGTCAGCAAGTTGTTTGCTGGGCACACCGCACAAATGCGCAATGTGCCGCCAACGCAAATCGCCCAGCAACTGCAACAGCGGCCCTTCGGCCAAGTTGTTGCGCCCGGTCAGCGGCATGCCGATTTCCACATCGGCATACAGCGTGCCCGCCGCCGTGTAACGCCGCTCGCTGCGCGCGGCGTCTTTCACTACGGCCGGCTGCAATGCAGCGGCGGACGGCAGGCCGTTGTTTGTCCCGGCTTTGCGCAGCGCCACATAATCCACCAGTTCGCGGATGGAGCCGAACCCAAGCCAGACCGCATCGGAGAAATGCGTTTGCAGCACGCTCTCCAGCGTCTCGCGCAGCACCAGCAATTGCAGTGAATCTATGCGGTAGTGCGTGGCCCAGCGCCCCGCATCAATCTCGCCCGCCGTCGTCTGCGCCAGTCCGGCGATGACGCTTTTGACCTGTGTTTCAAGCTGTACTCTATCCATCAAACCTCATTTCAACCAAACCTCATTTCAACCAAACCAGGACTTACGCAAAGATTTGCCACAGAGGCACGGAGACACAGAGCAAGACAGAAACTCTCACCAGCACTGTAGCCAAACTCTATGTCTCCGTGCCTCTGTGGCAACTTCGCTCGCGTTTTGCGTAAGTCCTGCAAACCTTATTTCAACCGCCCGCCGCCTGCTCCTGCGCGGGTTCCACGGGCAACGGCCAGGCTTCATCGGGCAAGTCCCGGCGCGTCTTGTCGAAGATCAGCACGTAATCTTCCGGCGTCAACCGCCGCAACGCGCGCGCCGGCACGCCCGCAATCAACGTATAGCTTTCGCTCAGCGGCTGGCTCAGCAACGAGCCGATGCTGACGACGCAACAAGCGGCCACGCGCGCGCCCGGCGCGACACGCAACTCGGAACCCAGATAACAATAGTCCCCGATCTCAACCGGTTTGGTCTGCCGGCGGTTGTGCGTCCAGATCGAAGAGTTGCGCCCGCCCAGCATCGAACAACGCCCGATGCGCACACGGTCGGTAAAATCAATCCGGTGTTCCGCCGTAATGACCGCGCCGTAGCCCAAATAAAACGACGCATCCGGTTCGTTCGTGCAATCGTTGTTGGGGATCGCGTTGATCACATTCAAGCGCAACACCTGCGCCCAATCGCCCAATTCAATTACGTCGCCACCACGAAACAGATTGAGCGGCCCAATCACCGCGTGTGCACCAACCCGCACCGCCCCGCAGCGCCAGAAGACCGTACCGTGCCCGATGCGCGCCTCGTCGCCAAGCGTCAGCCCGCGGCAATCCAAATAAGCAATCCCAATCCGCACGTTGCGCCCAATGCGATACCCAAAGCCCCAACGATAAATCGCGCGTTTCAACACCCCCGGCAAAATCGCCGCCAGCATCAACACCAATTGGCGCAACCGCAATCTCATGCAATTCCACTCTCAAATCAGAACAATAACGCTGGAAGCCGCCCGGATGGGCTTCATCAGATTTCAGGATTCACAGAGCGGGCCGAAGGTTGAATCAACCCAAGACCATTAACCTCATTGAACCCTGTCCATCCTGTCCATCCTGTCAAAACCCCGCTCTTCCCCGCGCATCCCAATTCTGGGTAGTGGCTCAAAGAGGAGAGGTCTGGCCGCAGATCAACGCTGAAAAACGCGGATCAAGTTGCATAGACAATGGAATTGATCTGCGTTCGTCGGCGTTGATCTGCGGCCTAGCTCTCCCCATTGACCTACTACCCCAATTCTGTTCTCAAATCCCAAATCCCAAATCTCAAATTCGCTTAGCGCTTTTCTGCCGCCGCCTCCCGCAACACCTCCGCCAACCGTGGCGCGTGTACCTGCAACGAATATCGCTCCGTCACCGTCCTTCGCCCCGCCTCCGCCAACTGCCCGCGCAAGGCTTCATCCATCAACAACCGCTCCAAGGCCGCCACCCAGGCTTCCGTCGAATTGACCAGCAACCCATTCACGCCGTCGCACACCACTTCTGTCGTCATCCCCACCGGCGAACACACACACGCGGCGCCCGCCGCCATGTATTGAATCGCCTTGAACGCACATTTACCCCGCGCCCATTCATCATCGCGAATCGGATACACGCCGATGTCCAGACCGCGAAACTCCTGAATTTCCGTCGCCATTTGCCAGGGCCGATGTTCAACTTCAACGTCAGGGATCGTCACCGGCGCGCCCGCGCCAATCACCCGAAACACAAATGCGCGCCGCCGCGCCAATTCCTGTAACGCCGGTTTGATGATGTCCAGATACGGCGCCGTTGAATGACTGCCGATCCAGCCAATCACCGGGCGCGCATCCACGCGCGGCGCGGCGGGCGTGGCGGCAAACTGCGCGACATCCACCACTGTCGGCAAAATCGAAACACGCGGATTATGTTGTAACGCAAACTCCGCCAGATATTGGTTGCCCGCTAACACGCGCGTGCTCATGGCCAAAATCCGCGCCGTCTTGGTTGAGAATTTCAACCACTGCGCCAGCCGCCCATAGGTCGGACTAACATACGTAACAAAGATCGCATCATCGAAATCAAACACCAGCGGCCGTTGCATAACATTTCGTAACAGCCATTCAATCACCGGCGGCCCGAATAACAACGCTTCACGCGAAATGAACACCACGTCGTACTGCCCCGCCCGCAAGACATCGCGCACCCGCCCGAACGTCGCCCGCGCCAGTCCCCACGCTTTTCGCCCCGCGCCGCCCGGCGCATATAACACACGGAATAACTCGCTCGACAAAAACGGCGCGACTTCACACGCGATTCCCTGCCCGTGTAAGTACGGCAGGAATTGCACGATACGATAGCGCGTGCTGGCCGCCTCCACCGGATTGGGCGTGAGAAACAAAACCCTCATCCCTGTCGCAACTCCGGTTCCGGTTCGACCCAAACCGGGAGCGCTGCCACGGGTTGTTGCTCCGCCCAACGCCGTGCCCGCCGCTGTTGCAAACCCACCACGGCGAAGATCAATAACCAAGGCAGCAATTGCGCCCGCTGCCGGAAAATCAACCCGACGTTGCCAAACATCATGCTATAAAGCAGACCCAGCCCGGCCACAAAAAATAACATCGGTTGTACCTCGCTAAACCGTTGTCGCACCAGATACCACAACCCCGGCAACAAGCCGGCAAAAAACAGGTACCACCAGACTAACAACTCCGGCAACGTGAGTAACGCGCGCACACTCGCCCCGCCCAATTGCCACGGGAACGGGGCCAGCGCCAGATGCGCCGCGCCCACCGCCGTCCCCAGCACCAACCCGCCCGGCGTGCGTATGTCGAAGTTATTTTCCACCCCGGAACCCGCCCCCTTCGCCACATCGTGTCGAAAGTTTTGTACCATCTGTAAATCGAATTTCTCGAAATAAGCTTCGTTGCGCGCAAATAAACCCGAGGAAACCGCCAGCGCGCCCACCAACCCCACCACCGCCACGCCCGAAACAAAGGTTGACCGCGCCTGGCTCAAACGCGGCAACGTCAACGCCACCACCGCCGCCGCCGCCGCGATATAGGCCGCATAAAACCGGAACGGCAGTAACAGCACGATGGCGAAGCCGCATAACAGCACGTAACGCAATGAGAAGCCCGACAGTTTCAATTGCACGCAGCCATACAGTGCGACGGTTTCCAGCAAAATCACCACCGGCTCTTTCAACGTTTGCGCCGACCAGATAATCATCGAAGGGAAAAAGCAGGCCAGCCAACCGGCGCGCGTCGCCACCCAGGGCGAAAACAGCGTGCGTGCGATACGATAAACAAACACCACCGTCAACGCTCCAAAAAAACAATTCAACGCCGCCGCTGATAACCGCGCTGGCTCGCCGGTGAAATAAAACAGCGTCCCCACCAAATACGAGTAACCGCGATGCTGCCCTTCAAATGCGCCCAGTAACTCACCGGGCAAATCCACCAGACTCATGTGACGCTGTGCCCACCGATTAAAATACAACACGCCGCCTAACCAGCCACTCGAATCCTCGTCGCCCAACACTTGCACCAAGCCGAACTCATACACTGTTACCGCCATCGCAAAGCGCGTCAGCAAGGCCACCAGAAACAGCTTCACCTGTTCGGCCAGGCTCTCGCGATGCCGCTGCGTCAACGTCAGCAGGTAGGCCCCGCCGCCCGCCAGTACCAACAGAATCAAAATGCCAAAAGGGAGATCATTGACTGCTCGATACATAACTTATTCGCCCGCCCCTTCAAACATTCGTTTATACAATCGGCGGTAACGCACGCCGCCCACCGCCGCCAGATCGAAATGCTTCAGCGCCGCCGCCCGGCAACGTGCCGCCAAATCAGGCTGCTGTTGTAACAACTCCGCCTCGCGCAACGCGGCTTGATACGCCGCCGTCGTGAATTCTTTCAAAATAACACCGACCCGCTCACTCGTAATCAGTTCATCCAGATCGCCAATGCCCGCGTTGCTAATCACGGGCAAGCCGCTCGCCAGGTATTCGGCAATTTTCGTCGGCGACGAAGCGAGTTTGGAATAACAAGGCTTGATGAGCGAGAGCGCCACGTCTGCGGCTTTCAGGTAGCGCGGAATCTCGGCGGGCGTGACCTGGCGAACGAGATAATCTTGCGGCGCGAGGCCCAAAGCCTGCAAGCGCGAAGCCATGACCTCCGCCCGGCTCTGCGTTAGGACAAGCGCAAAGGTCGCGGCATCCTGGGCGTGCGCGGCGGCCAGCATCTCCGCCAACTCATCAGTCAGATACCAGCCACCCAGGGCGCCGACATAAACCACTACGCGCCGCCCGCTCAATCCAAGCTCACGCCGCACATCCTCCCTGGCCCAACCGTCAACCGCGCCAAACCGCTCGCTGTCTACGCAACATGGAATCACCTCAATAGGACGCCCTCGCTCATCGGTGTCACCACGGCCAGAAAAAAAGACGCGCCGCGCTTGTTCAGTCAGTACGACGAAGCCCGCCGCCTCTTTCAACAACCGCCGCTCCACTGCTTTCGCCAGGCGGAAATGCAGGCCATCTTTGGGCCAAATACCCGCGTCAACATACTCCTCCGGAACAAATCCGCGAATGTCCAGCAACAGCCGCCCGCCGCTTAAGCGTTTGGCGAGCGCGCCCATCGCCCCGGCAAAGATGCTGCGCGCGTGCAGCAAATCTATCTGCTCACGCCTGATTAGCCGCGCTGCCACCCAAGCGCCAGCGGCGATGTCATACATCGTCGCTGGCAGTGAGGGCCATTTGTGATAGGGCAACGCCTGCCAGCCAATCCCCCAGGCCGCCAACTTCGCGCGCCACTCTTCCACCTCAGCGCTCGCCCAACTGCGCGGCCAGTCCGGCTCAAAAGTAAGCAGCCTGACGTCAATCCCCTGCTGGCTGAGTTGTTGCAAATAAGGGATCACCTGCGTTTGTACCAATGGCTCGCGCACGCCGAAGTAACAAAGATAAAGCGTCCGCATCGTTTATTTGTTCTCCGGCGGCAGGCCTTTGATCCGGCGCAAGGAACGTTTGAGTAAGTTACTCGACAACCCTTCCACCCCGCTTGTCCGCACTCGCTCAAGGGCCGCTTGCGCGCCAGCCAGCGCGGTCTTTACATACCCTGACGCCCCGGTTGTTTGCTGGTACAAAGTGTTATGCTCCGGCGCGACCGCCGCAGCCTCGCGTTCGGCGGTGTAATAATAGATCGCGAGCGATTTACGCGTGAGTTGCGGCGGCGTCTTGAGCGGCTGCGGATGCCCGTGATAGGAGATTTCATTCGTCTCAAAAATTACCCCGCGATTGAACACCGGCGCGATGTTCTCTAACTGACGCCGCGCCGCCATGTCCCACAACTCCAGACAACCTTGATACTCAGCTTTCCAGTCCTTGTTCAAATAAACCAGCAGGTTCAAGCGCCGATGCAACTTGGTCTTCGGATGAAAATTGTAATCAACGTGAACATCCAAAAATCCGCCGCAACTGATTTGATGTAACCCGCCGCCAGTTAAATCCGGGTCGGCAAGCAACTGCGGAATGCCGGTAATTTCGCTCATCAACCGGCGAAACTCCGGACTGGCCGTGAGCGCAAAAAATTTCTCTATCGGTAAGAGAAAATCTTTTGTGCGCGAGGATTTATGCCGCTGGTGTAAGTAGGTGGTGTTATCCCAGCCCCCCGCTTCAGGCGGTGGATAGGCTTGCAAGATCGCCTCAGCGAAATCCCCGGTTAACACATCATCAATAACCAGATAATGAAAAGGCTCTTTGGAAAACCATTCCCGCCGTAACTCAGTAACTCGAGTACTTAATTTTTCCAGTGTCAGCTCAACTTCGTTCATACATAACTCCAACTCAACCCTCGCAGTTCTGTTTTGGCGGGCCAGCGAAAAGCCGCCGTTTCCGCTGCTCTAACCAGCCCTGTCCCCAGCCCACGAACATCGCCAAATCAAGCGCCAGCAAAATCAGCCCCACGCTGATGAATTGCGCCGGGTTGAGTAACCACCCTAAACTGCGCCCTGCGCGCCGCACCCAAATACTTTTCGCCGTGCGTGCCAGCCAGCCCAACACCGGTAACATCAGCCACCACGCGCTGAGTAACATAGCCAAGCCAACGCAAGCCAATCCGATGGTATATTGCCGCGCCACGCCGTAATGCCAGTAACGTTGCCAGTCCGCCAGAACGTTGTGCCGCGAATACAAAACAAACTTGCGCAAAGTGCGCCGCAGCGTCGGCTGCAATTGCCACCACACCGTGGCGTCAGCCACCCAGCCTGTCCTGGCGCCCGTTTCAGCCGCCTGTTGCATAAACGCCAGGTCTTCTGCCGCGCGCCAATCCGGGAACCCGCCCACACGCTCCCACAACGAGCGGCGCAATAGCGACGAAGCGATGAACGGGCCACGTAACAGACGACCATCGCGCAGCGCTTTTGGTGGTACATAAGCCAAGGCCGCACAGCGTTCAAAAAAACTCGCCGTTACAGCTTCGAAGTTGCCGTAAACGATCTCCAGCGTCGGGTCGGCCTCAACCGCCGCACACAACCGCGCGAGCCATTCCGGTTCCAGCCGAATCCCCGCATCCGTTAAGGCAACCCACTCGTGCGTGGCGGCGGCGATGCCTAAATTACGGCCCTTGCCGGGAGTGGCGGCGGGCACGCGCACGATGCGCAACGGCACGGCAAAACCATGTTGCCGATGCCACCTCTCGATGATCGCGCAGGTTTCATCGGCCGAACCGCCGTCAACGAGAATTACTTCATCGGGGAGGCGGCGTTGGGCGGCGACGCTGGCCAGTAGCCGCTCAATCGAGTCCGCTTCATTTTTGACCGGCACAACGAGCGTGACCTTCACCGATTCGCTAACCCTCCTTGTCTGATTCGCGCGAGGTTCTCGCAACGACAATCAAGCGCTGCGCCGTTGCGCCGGGATTTCATCAAGCGCGTCCTCCAGATTGTTGGCCAGATTATTGGCGCTGCCTTCTCTCATTCTGAGCAAGCGCGCCGGATTGCCGGCGACGATGGCATAAGCAGGCACAGGTTTTGTGACGACCGCACCCGCGCCAACGATAGCGTCGTGGCCAACGCTGGCAAGAATAGTGGCGTTCGCGCCGATCCAAGCGCCATTCCCGATCACCAGCGCTTCTTTGGGCAGATTGCCTTGCTGCTTGACCGGCACATCCAGCCGGTCAAACCGGTGTTGTTTGCCGCCCGCCAGCAAAACCGCCTGCGGCCCGATTAACACGTGGTTGCCGATGTGCGCATAATCCACATAACAATTCGTGCTCAGCCAAACATCCGTGCCCAGCGTGGTGCGCGGGTCTTCCAGGATGACGCCAAAATGCAACACGGCATCGGCCCCGATGGCAGGCAACACCTGGCGGTAAACGGCGCGCCGCAACTTCCAACCAAACGAAAACGGCACGCGGGACAGGGCTTCGGAAACAAACGGAAAGTAAAGCACGCCACACCGCACGCCATAACACACAAGTAAGCCGATGGCACCGCCCAGCACAGCAATCCCGCCATTCCAAATTGCAGCAAGTAATTGACGCATGTTACTAACTACACCTGCAACTAAATTTCCTGGTAGTTACAGCTTCACCTTGTAGTAACGACTTTAGTCGTTATGTGTGCGGGATTGAACGACTAAAGTCGTTACTACAAGGTGAAGCTGTAACTGCCAGGGAACTTAGTAGCTGACGGACTAACTGAATAATTCAAATCTTCGTTTGTGGCCGGGCATCAGCGCCCAAACAATTCCCGGTACGACTCTTTCAAATACTTCCTCTGCAATTGCATGACAGCAGCCAGGTACTCAGCCGGTTGCCGCAGCAAAGTTCGCCGCAAGCGCAAGCTGCCGATGACCAGCGTATGCGCCAGTGTATTACGGACAAACCCGCCCGGCGAAAGCACGGCCTTTTGATAGCGAAACCAGGCGTCAATTTCCTGCAAGCGGCGCTCGTGATTCGTCCAGCGTTTCAGCGCACTTTGGCCGCCATGATGAACGACCTCGGCGGCTGGCTCGAAAATCAATTGCCAGCCTTGTTTGCGCATCCGCGTGCACCATTCCCCGTCTTCGCCATACATTTCAAACGATTCGTCCAGGGGGCCAACAGCGGCAATCATTTCACGTTTGACCATCATGGCCGCGCCGCTAAACGCCGAAACGCTGCGGCGTTCAGTGTGATCCCAATGCTGTGCCAGCAACCAATTCGCCCGCAACTGCGCGGGCAGGAAACGATAAAGCTGCCAGCCTTCCAGCAAGATCGTGAGCACGGTGGGCGGATTGCGCCAGACACTCGGTTGTAAACTGCCATCCGAATTTAACAGGCGCGGCGCGCACGCTCCAATGCGCGGCGCGGCTTGTAAGGTGCGCAGTAACATCGCCAGCGCGCCGGGTTTCACTTCCGTGTCCGGGTTC
Organism: Acidobacteriota bacterium; assembly: GCA_016196035.1. NCBI lineage: Bacteria > Pseudomonadati > Acidobacteriota > Acidobacteriota bacterium. Next base: position 103,547 of record JACPYM010000002.1, read on the forward strand.
AACAAAAAAACATAGGGGGCGGCGCTGCCAGCCAGGGCTTGGTTATTCGCTTTGGCGAAGCCCAGGTTTTTCTCGTTCGCCATAAACCGCAGCGGGGCATCGGCCAAACCGGGGCGTGCGACTAAGGCGCGCGCCGCCGCCAGGCTGCCATCCGTTGATGCATTATCGGCGATCACAATTTCGTAACGCACAGGCGGCGGCTGGCGCAGCACGCTTTCGATACAACGCGCAAGCAACTCGCCGCCGTTCCAATTCACAATAACGATTGTCAATTCGACTGCTTGATTCATCCCTTGTACGATCAAATTACGGCTATAGGAAAAACACACCAAGCTGTCGGGCCAGCAAGCTACCGGTACGGAACCGGGAGCGATAGCGACTGGGTTTTCCCGCGTTAGACGTGCTCAAAAGCACCCGGTCGCTATCGCTCCCGGTTCCGTACCGGCGCATTGCCGACATCTTGGTGTAGCACTTCTAGGCCTTGCTCGCCCAGCATTGCAATACATCGCCCCGCAGCGGCTGGCAAAGCCAGTTCCAATACGCGCGCAGTAATAGTTTGCGGGCCGGCCAATACTCTGCGGGTTGGAGCTGGAAGCGCGGCGCGCGTTGTGTTTCGGGGTGCGCCGCCTCGTAATCATAGGAAAATTCCGCCGTATACCCGCCGGGTAACACCGGCAGAGTGCGCTGGCGTTGTAACTGCAACCCGGCGGCTTCGATAATTTGCCGCAGCGTCGCCGGTGAAAAGAGATAAAGATGGCGTGGCGTTTCGCAGCCGTACCAGCGGCTTTGCCAGTGCTGGAAACTAAAACTATCGGCATTGGGCGTTTGCAGGAAGACCGTCCCGCCCGGTTTGAGAAAGCGCGCCACCAACCGCAAGGTTTCAACCGGGTCGTAGACATGTTCGAGCACGTCACATAACCGCACGTAATCGAAGCTCTCCGGCGCAAACGTGTCAGCGGCGAGCGTCCCAGTATGAATCTCGATCCCCCAGCGCTGTTTCCCCAGCAAAGCGGCGCGTTCGCTCAACTCAACGCCCGCCACCCGCCAGCCATGTTGCTTTAGACAAGCCAGGTACACGCCATTGCCGCAGCCGATTTCCAGCGCGCGTCCCGCCGGCACATAGCGCGGAAAATCATTCGCGCTATACAACGCCCGCTTGCCAAAGACTTTCACCAACGCGGGCTGTAACAAACGAAAGCCGAAGCCCGGTTTTTTGACGGGGTAGCCCCAGGCTGCCAGCACGCTCTGACGAATGCCATCCCGCAACCAGCGCAACCAGCCGGAACTGTCCAAGGCCGGATTCGGCGTCATCTCGTTCTGGTAGCTGTAATACTCAGCCTCGGGGTAGTAATAACCAATCTGCTCCGCGATCGGGCGCGGAGAAAGAATCAGAAGCTGGCAGCCCGCACAGTTCACCAGCCCAAACTCACCGGGCAATTGATACAACCGGTCACGCACGGCGAAGAGCCGCTGGAATGCGCCGCCAGCGCACAGCGGGCAGTTGCGCACCTCTTCAGTGCGCGGAATGCGTGGCTGTGGTTCTTTTGTTTCAGTTAACTGCATCTTACTTGAAGAGTGTGCGTAATTGCGTAATTCAGAAAGCATCGAATCCGGCTCCAGCGGAGCCAAATGTTTATAGCAGCCGCGTGGTGAATGCTCTTAAGCTCCAGCGGAGCGGCAGTCAGATGTCGCTCCGCTGGAGCTTGGGAACACTGTTCGAACGAACTATAAACATGCCGCGCCACTGGCGCTAAACCCCTTGTAAACACAGGGCCGGAATTACGCACAAGCTGCATCTTACTTCAGGGAGGCGCTGGCAAAGTAGTGCCGGGTTTGCCTCCGTAACCATTCCCGATCCTCCGGGTTCAGCAAAACACGGTACGCCAACCCGCCATAACTCAACAACGCGCCGGTCACGACGAAGCCCTGCCAGAGGGGCGGCCAGCCAAACCATTTGCCAGCACACAGCGGCAGCAGCAACCACAGCACGCCGGCAAAATACGCTCGCCACGAACTGGCGAAGGGCGAGAACGGCAGCCCGCTGAGTTGCCGGCTGGCACGTATGAATAACACCGCATCCGTCAGTACGCGCAAGCCCCAGGCGAGCGCCGCGCCGCGTGCCCCGAACCACCAGGTCAGGGTGATCACACACAGGATATAAGGGAGCAACTCAAGCCAATAATAACGTGCCACCAATTCCGCTTTACCGGCAGCCAGCACCAGATTCAACGGCGCCACCGCTAAAATGTTAAAGACCGCGCCGCCGAGCAAGAGATAAAACGGCCCGGTGCTCTCGCGTCCATATTCGGCGCCCGCCCAAAAGGTAAAAAACGGTTGCGCGAGCAACGCCATGATGACCACCAGCGGCGGCGCCGTCACTAAAATGGCGCGGCTCGCTTGCTGGTAAAGCCGCTGCAAGTCAGCGCGCGCGGCGCTGGCCTGCAAGCGCGTAAGTGCTGGCAATAAGACCTGGCCCAAGGCCGTGGGAATCATCGTCAGCAAATTGGCCAGCGTATAAGCCACTGTGTAATGCGCGAGCGTCTTGACTGAAGCGACGCGCGCCAGCACCAGCTTTTCGCCATTCGCCAGCACCAAGGCCGCCAATTGCGAAGCCACCAACGCCGCCCCAAAGCGGGCCAGCGACCTGAGCATGACAAAATCAAACCTGGGCCTGACTAATTGCGGCAGCAGCCGTAGCGAAAAAAAGCCGTGCACCAGCGCCAATAAACCATTGCTGACCGCCACCACCGCAACGGCTCCCACCAAACCGCCGCCGCACCACAGCACGATTGGCGTGAAAATGATCTGGGCGAGATTGGCGCCGGTCGTCAGCAGTGAGTTCAGCCGCATCCGCAACCGCACCAGTTGCGGCGTGTTCAACACACTGCTGAGCGCGCGCGCCATGAATCCTAACGCGGCAATGCGCAACGCCAGCGTGGCGGGCGGTTGCAACGCTGCGGGCAAGTGCAGCCCGCGTTCCAGCAACAGCTCCGCCGTCAAGACCAGCAAGACCGCCAAGACCAAGACTGGCGCCAGACCGATGAGCAACGCCGTCCAGATGACGGTGGCTTCCCCCTCGTCATCGCCGCGCGCGTGCGCCTCGGCCCCGTAACGTGTCGAAGCCATCCCCATGCCCAAATCACCAAAGGCCAGATAGCCAATCAGCAGGTTGATTAACGTCAAAACCCCATACGCTTCGGCACCCAGCCAGCGAATCACCAACGGCGTCGCCACAAACGAGGCCACTAAGGTCACACCTTGCCCGCCCAGATTCCATAAGCTGCCGCGCGCGACCTGCTGGGCCATTCCCATGGTTTGGGTATTGGGGAAGCCGCTCTTCGGCTCCGGCTTCCCAGGAAAATTGGATTCCGCTTGTGTCGGGGAGTCTGAAGAAATTGCCGCTGATGTTACCGCCTTAGCCTTTGGAGTAAGGTCAGGGGGTTGATTAATTTGGACAGTCACATTCCCGCCAGCCGCCACGTTGCTTGCTCAAGCAGTGCTGCGTTTACCTCCGCACCTTGCTCTTTGTTACTGCTGTAAATATGGTCAAAGTGTGCTGCAAAAAATTGCGCCCCGTAAAAAATTCGGGGATGTCGTGAAAGCGCAAGTTCAGAGTTCACGCTCCAGCGTCTCACGGGTAGGAAGCTGACACGCTGAAGCGTGAACTCTGAACTTCTCTCCCCAATTTTTTTACAGAAAGAAAAATCGTCACGCACAGCTTATCACTCCGCTTCATCCAGAATTTGCCGCGTGTCGGCGCTGATCTTGCCCTGCTGCGCGAGAATCTTTTGCAGATGCGTTTTCATCACCTGGCGATAGACGTTGAAGTATTCCCGCGCCACCCGCTCGGCGCTCATATAATCCAAAATGAATTTGCGGCCCGCGCGCGCGCGTTCCTGGGCTTGCCCCATATTATGCACCGTCCAACCCAGGGCCGCGTGCAAGGCCTCGGTATTGCGCGGGGGCACGATGATGCCGTGCTTGCTGTTGCCCACGACATCGCGCACGCCGCTGACATCCGTCACCACCAGCGGGCGTTCCAGCATCAAGGCTTCGATGACCACCGAGGGGAGCGCTTCCTGCAACGAGGCGTGCACGATCACGTCGGCGGCGGCCATCAGCAACAAGGCGTCGTCGCGCCAGCCCAGAAACACCACACGGTCGTAGACATCCAACTCTTTCGCCAGGTTTTCCAGCAGTTCGCGGTCAGGGCCAATGCCCACCAAATAAAGCGTGGCATCCAAGCCCTCATCGCGCAACAGGGCAAAGGCTTCCAGCAAAAACCGGTGACCTTTCTCCCAATGCAGGCGCGCCACACACAGCAAGGACAAGCGCTCGCGCATACCCAACTCGGCGCGCAACTTTTCCACCAACTCCGGCTTGACGGTCTCGAACCGCTCCAGCGTCTGGCCATAAGGGATCAACGAGACTTTGCTTTCAGGCACGTGTTCACGGCGCGTCAAAATATCGCGCACCATTTGCGACGGAGCGATGATGTGATCGGCCTGACGGTTGATCCAGTCTTCCAGTTTGAGATAAACATCGCGTTTGAATTTGGAGGGTATTTGATAGACCGCATCCGAGTGATGGCGCGTCACGACCAGGCCGCGTTGCCGTTGTTTGGCCGCCAACAGCCCCACCAGCGTCGGGTCAACCAGATGCGTATGGACAATGTCTATGCGCTCTTTTTGAATGATTTGCAGCAGGCGGTAAAGGGCTTTTGGATACTGGCTGCGATGGCGGCAATCGAGCGCATAAACCTGCACGCCGCGTTTGTCTAAATCTTTGGTGAAACTGCCTTCTTTGCCCAGCGTCACGGCCAGATACGTGATGGCCCGGCGGTCAGTGAAATCACAGAGGCTGTTGAGATAGTAGTTGGAGGTCTCGACATTCGTAACGTGCAACACCCGTAACGGACGCGTAAACGGTTTGACCTTGGGCATCTCGTAGGCATCAACGACCGCTTGCAGCTTGCCGCTGCGGCTGGGCTTGGGTAGCGGTTCGTCCTTTGATTCAACGCGCACCTGCGGCGGCGGTACGGGTTGGGTATAAACATCCGCCAGAATTTCTTCACGATGACCCGGTGCTTTGGGGGCTGACCGCTGGAAACTTTCGGCGGCTGGCCCTTCGGAGGGCGGCGGCAAGGGCGAAACATAGGCTTGCGCCGGTTGTGGGCGAGGCTGCCGCAACTTCCCCGTAGGCTCACGCCGAAACTCGGTGGCGGGTTTGATGGAAATCACTTCAGCGAATTCTTGGTCCTTACTGTTCATAAGTTTCAACGCACACGACAGCGCACCCAACCTGACGGACAACCGGCTATAGACTTCAAGAAAAAGAATTTCCGTAGCCAACTCCAACGGAGCATCAGCCAACAGCCTGGGGGGGGCAACCCCAGGAAGTCCATTGAGTCGTGGTGCGAAGCCCTGAAAGGGCGGCAGCCAAGCCTCTGGCTGGCGCCCTTTCAGGGCTGGCCGAACCATTTGCACGACTCCCCAGGGCTTCACCCTGGGCTGTTGGCTGGTCGCCCCTTTGGGACTTTTCGGAAATTCTTTTTCTTAAAAGCTATGGTTCGACGAACTAATCGCCTACCCCAGCCTTGCCCAACCCAATGTCTTTGCTTTGGCTTCCGTAATTTGAATGATAACGATAATAGTAGTAATCGTAATATCCCTCGCGTTTCAAATCTACGTTATTGAGTACCACGCCAAAAATTTTCGCGCCGACACTGCGTAAATCCTGCTTGGCCCGGCGCACGATCTCGCGCGTGGAACGGCCCGCTTGCACCACCAGAATAACGCCGTCCACGAGGGTGGACAGAATGGCAGGATCGGTCACATTCATCAATGGCGGCGAGTCAATCAGAATGTGGTCGTACTCTTTGGCCGCCGTGCGAATCAGTTCGCGCATGCGCTCTGACGCAATCAGTTCCGCCGGATTCGGCGGAATCGGCCCGCAAGGCAGCAGGGTCAAATGCGGAATCGGCAATTGTTGGATCACCGAATCCAACGGCACATTGCTCGACAAGTAAGTCGAAAGGCCACGTGTTTGATTGAGCTTGAATTGCCGGTGAATCGCGGGGCGGCGCAAATCGCCGTCAATGAGCAAAACCGAAACGCCCAGATTGGCCAACGAAATTGCCGTGTTGATGGCCGTGGTCGTCTTGCCTTCGGCAGGCTGGCTGCTGGTGATCAAAATTGTTTTGGGCGGATTGCCCGCCGAAGAGAGCAACACCGCCGTGCGCAACATACGATAGGCTTCAACCACGGAAGACAATCCATCCAAGGTGGCCAATGCCTCGCCTTCGAGGGGTTGCAAACCGCGCGGGGCCAGCGCGGCGATCCCGTCAGCCTCAGCCGCCGATTCATTGAGGACTCCGGTGACGGCCTCTTTGCGTTTGGAACTCAGCATCCGCATCGCGCTCTGACTAACCGCTGGAATCATCGCCAGGGTCGGCAATTGCGCGGCGCGCAACACGTCTTCGACATTCTTGACGGTGTTGTCGAGGTACTCTAACAACAAGGCCAGACCGATCCCGGCAAACAGGCTCAAAAACATGCCAATCAAGATCGAACGAGCGCGGCGCGGGCCGACGGCGCCATTGGGAATGCGCGCGGGTTCGATGATGCGCAAATCGGGGCTTTGCTCCGCCAGTTGGAAATTGGCTTGATTGGTTTTGGAAAGGAAATCGTTGTAAAGCGCTTTGGCCGTGTCTACGCGCTGTTTGAGAATGTTGAACTGAATCGCGGCCTGATTTTGCTGCACGGCCTCGCTTTTGGCTTTGTTGAGCGAGGTCTTCAATCCCTGTTCGTCGCGCACGGCGCGTTCATAATCGGCGCGCAACTTGTCTTCCAGCTTGCGGCGCGTCTCGGACAACAACTTTTCCAGTGCGGCAATCTGTTGTGTAACTTCGGCCACCTTGGGATTCTCAGGGCCGAATTTGACATTCAATTGCGCGGCTTGCACCTGCAACTCGCCGAGCTTGGCTTGCAGGGTATTGGTCTTCGGATCGGAAAAGGCGTCGGGCAGGCGGGCGACGCGCCCTTGCTTGACCTCTTCGTAAAGCGATTGTTTGAGCATCCGGTCGGTTTCGGCCTTGAGCGACTCGTCGTGCAATTTGGTGAGCTTGTCGCTGGTCAGCGTCTCTTTGCCTTCGGTCGAAAAGATATTGTTGACGCGGCTGTAATCAGCCAACGCCTGTTCGGATTGTTGCACCTGCGTTTGCAACTTGCGCGTCGTTTCGTCCAACCAGCCAGCCGATTTATTAAAGCGCGAGGTCTTGGCCTCGAAGCTGCGATTCAATAACACCTGCGCCGCGCCGTTGGCGACAGCGGCGGCGATCAAGGGGTCGGTATGCGTGTACGTAATCAGCAAGGCGCGCGTCTCGGGAATTTGATCTACGTACAAGGAGCGGCTCAGCACTTCGACATACGGTTCCAGCCTGGCGCTTTCCTGCGGCGTCGGGGGCGCGAGTTGGTCTTCGTTCAGTTGGATGGGGTTGACCGGCGGCAAATAACTGGGCTGTTCGAGCGGGCGGCGCAGTTTGGCCAAAATTGTTTTTAAGGCTTCGGCAAAGGTCTTTTTCTGCTCTACGTCCATAAAATGCGGTTGCGACTCCAGCTTCAAACGCCGGACGACCTCCTCTTTCAGCGGGTAAGTCGTCAGCAACAGCATTTCGGTTTTGATCTTGTCGGTATCGTCGGCCTGCACGAGCACGTTATTCTCTTTGAGAAAGGTGGCTGTGTCTTTGGCGACGGCCACCTTGGCCGTCGCCTGGTAGGTGGATTTAACGCGGAAAGATTCCAGGGTGACAATCAGCGTGGCAATAAACAGCACCGTCAGGATCAGCCATTTGCGTTTGCGCACCTTACGCCAGATCTCTCGGAAGTTGAGGCTGTCCGCGCCCGCGCCTGTCTGCGGCAAACCGTTGGCGTCACCCATACCATTCGCCATCAACCCCGTGAGCGCGCCCGGAAGATAGGCCGGGTTCAGGCGCATCAACTCCTGTGAAGTGGAGTTGCGGTCAGACACCTGCTCCGGGTTGCGATTCTCTTCCGACATCATTCCCTCCCAATTGCCTTGCAAAATTCGGATGTGCAGTACACTGCTGGCAAAGACCGGGCACCATCCAAGTCTCTTCAGTCCGCCGCCTCTGTTAGGGACAGCTCAATCTTCCCTGCACCAAGTACGTATTATGTGTGTATGACGAAACGGCTCATCAGTCAGACCGCCTGTCAGCAAACAATCTCTCAAAACAATCTGTATTGCTCAGGCTCTTAACTTGATCGTTTGAGCCAGGCAGCGCTGCGTGGCATGGGACGCATTGTTCATTGTTCATTGTTCATTTGTCATTGTTCATTTGTCATTGCCTGACAGCACCTTCCGCAATGACAAATGAACAATGAACAATTTATCTTTTGAACAATGCCTTAATCCGCCCGCCTGACCCAACGCCGGGCTTGCCGCAGGCGCAGGGCGTAACATAACGCCGCCAGCGCCAGCCACGGCGTGAAAATCAAAACCTCATACAGGCTGATTTCCAGCCCCCGCCGCAAGACGGTATTGATTGGCTCGCTGCCCGGATAAAACGCGAAATAGTCGAATAAGCCAAAGCGCAATTTCTCATCCGAGAAAGGCCAGTACAAGGCCGCACCGCCAAAATCTTTGCGCACCAGCATGTCCAACACACCGTGCGAGAACGTCGCGCCGCTCAAGAGCCAGACCTCGCGCGCGCGCCAGGCGCGTCCGTGCCGCTGCCAACCCGCCACCAGCAACCCTACACCAACCGCAAAGAAGGCTGAATGTGTCGGGCCGCCGTGTACGGCAACTCCCCAGCCCAGCACCCAGGCAAAAACCAAATCCACATCCGGCAAAATCCCCAGCACCGCGCCCAGCGCCAGGGCCTTGCCCAACCGTCCGCCGGCGCGCGGTTCCCGACTGGCTAAAATGACGCTTGCGCCCACGATTCCATGAGCGATTGGTAATGGCATGCAGTCCTTTGCCAGCCAGACCGGCTGTGAAAACAAAAGGGTGATCCAGGTTTCATCCTCACCCAATCACCCTTGCACCATGCCGAATTGTCATCCCATCCGAGCCTGCTGAGAGGTTCAGCCGCGTGCCCGGCCCGCTTCGATCCGCTCTTCCACGCTGCGGTAATAAGAATAGTCGTTGCTGTACCCTTCCCGCTTCATATCGAAGTTATTCAAGACCACGCCAAACACCTTGGCGCCCACATTGACCAGTTCCTGCCGGGCGCGGCGCACGATGTCCCGTGTGCTGCGACCGGATTGGACGACCAGAATGACGCCATCCACCATCGTCGAAAGAATCACCGGATCGGTCACATGCATCAGGGGCGGCGAATCAATGATCACGTGTTCATAACGAGCCGCCGCCTCTTGCAACAAACTGCGCATGCGCTCCGAAGCAACCAGTTCCGCCGGGTTGGGCGGGATCGGCCCACATGTCAACACATCCAATTTGGGCACGCGCGAATGCTGCACTACTTCATCCAACGCCACCCGGCCCGACGAGAGAAAGCTGGAAAGCCCCACCGATTTGTCCACACGCAGCGCGCGGTGCACCGACGGACGCCGCAGATCGGCATCTATCAGCAAAACCGTCGAACCGAGTTGCGCCAGCGAAATCGCCGTATTGACCGAAGTCGTCGTCTTACCATCGCCGGGCTGGCTGCTGGTGAACAGGATCGTTTTGGGCGGATTGCCCGCTGTGGAAAGCAACACCGAGGTGCGCAACATGCGATAGGCCTCCATCACCGAAGCGACATGATCGCCTGGGACGACGGGCTTCACTTGCGCGCGCATGGCTTCACTGGCGCCTTCGCCAGTCACGGGAATCAAGGTGCCTGTGCCATCACCTTCCGCAGCCAGCGCGCCGGTCTTGGCGGACAATTGCTTGCGGCTGGCCAGCTTCATGGCACGCGCGGACGAATCACTGATGGCCGGAATGACCGCCAGCGTGGGCAACCCCGCGATGCGATGCACGTCCTCGACGCTTTTCACGGTGTTGTCCAGATATTCGAGGAAGAAGGCCAACCCCATCCCAATCGCCAGACTCACCAGGAAGCCCAGCAGAATCGTGCGCAACCGTTGCGGGCCAATCGGCGAAGCCGGCACTTCCGCCGGTTCGATCATGCGCAGGTTATTGTGTTGCTCAGCGACGGCCAGGTTGGCTTGATTCGTCTTGTTCAAAAAGTCGGTATAAAGCTGCTTGGCCGTATCCACCTGAGATTTCAGAATGTCGTATTGAATCGAATTCTGGTTTTGCTCGACCGCTTCGGACTTGGCCTTGGCCAGGGCGTTTTTGAGCGAGAGTTCATCACGCACGGAACGCTCGTAATCGGCCCTGAGCTTTTCGGCCAGCGTGCCACGCGTATCTTTCACCTGGGATTTCAGGGTTTGAATCTTTTGCTGCACCTCGGCAACACGCGGATTTTCGGGGCCGTACTTGACGCTTAACTCCGAGGATTGGACTTCGAGTTTGCCTAACTCTTCCTGCAATTTGCCGGTTTGCGGATCAGAGAATGAATCGGGCAACTGGGCGACGCGGCCCTGTTTGACTTCTTCGTAAACGGATTGTTTCAACATCCGCTCCGTCTCGGCTTTCATCACCTGACTGTGTAATTCGGAAAGCTTCTCGGCGGGCAGCGACTCTTTGCCTTCGGTCGTAAAGATGCCCCGCGCCTTGGTGTAATCGGCCAGGGCTTGCGTGGCCTTTTCCACTTGGGCCTTGAGTTCAGCGGTAGAACGCTTCAGCCATTCAGAGGTGTCGCTAAAACGCTGGGTTTTGCGCTCGAAACTGCGGTCAATGAAATTGTTCGCCACGCTGTTGACGATGGCGGCAGCCAGTTGCGGGTCGCTGTGGTTATAGGCGATTTCGATCACCCGCGTGTCTTTGAGCGCGGAAACATTGAGCGTGTTCTTAAGCGTGTTGACATACGGCGACAGCCGCGCGCTTTCCTCTTCACTGCGCTCGGTGAGCGTAGGCTTGCTTTGCACCGGCGCGGGCAGCGGCGCGCCAAACGCGCCCCCCGTCATTTTATGCAGAATGTCCGCCATCGCTTCGGTCACGGAACGTTTGCGCGTGGCGTTGAGGAAGTTTGGATTTTGATCGAGCTTCAAATTGACCACGACATCTTCCAGCAAAGGACGGCTCTTGATAACGACCAATTTGGTGTTGATGTTGTCGGCGTCATCGCTTTGCACCACGAAATCTTTGGTGCTGACGGTGGTCGCGCCAATGTCCTTGGTGACTTCGATCTGGGCGGCGGCTTGATAGGTGGAAGGCGTGCGATGAATCTCGATGGTGACGAGCGAGGTAATGATCGCGACGACGGCCAGCACCAGCCATTTCCGTTTGCGCAAGATGCGCGCCAATTCGCGCGCGTGCAACCCTTCGGCATGGACGGTTTCGGTAAAACTGTTGTAGCCGTATTCGTCGTTCAAGCTGCTGAGCCGGGTTGCCGTGACCGGACGCGCCAACAAAGACTCGTCTTGTGGTTCAAACTTCTCCAGACCCTTACTTTCTTCAGACATAACTTTACCTGGAATAACAGTCTGTTACTTGGTGGCGGGACAAGCTGGCACCCCCTGTCCCGCGTAGCGATTTTAGAAGCGCGTAGGCAGCCGCATAGAGTTGGTGCCGAGCGCTTGCAGCAACGCCTGACTTACCGATTTCACACGACTGTTGGGGATCATAATGATGTCGTTGGCTAAGATCACCGGGTCCTCTTTCGATTTGCCCGTCATGACTGCGTTGACATCTACGGGGATTTCTTTGCGGCCTCCGGTAGCGGGGTCGTCGCGAAAGATCACGGCGCGGTTGGAGGCGGCTTTGAAGAGCGTGCCTTGGGCGAGCGCCACGGCTTGGCGCAAGGTCGTGCCTTCTTTCAAGGGGTACGAGCCGGGCGCATTCACTTCGCCCGCCACGTAAAAGACATCAATCACCGGCACCGTCACCACATCGCCCGGCTCAATCAAAATGTTTTGCTCAAACTGGCCGCGAAACAGGCCGCTGATCTGGGCGGTAATCAGTTCGACTTGCGTGTCGGCCTCATCGCTGTTGACCTCGGCCTTGATCCCGGCGGCATTACCATTCGCGTTCGCCGCAGCCGGTTCCGTCTTCGCGCCTGCACCCTTCTTTTCGCGAATGACAAAGGCGGTCGAGCCATGATTGTCCTGCAAGCCACCGGCAATGGTCAGCAAGCGGAACAGGGTCGGGCGGCCTTCGATCATGTAAACGCCCGGCGCGCGGACAGCCCCCTGGATGAAAAAGCTACGGCTGTTGTATTGCTTGACGACGACGCTGACTTTGGGGTCTTTGAGATAACGCCCGCGCAAGCCATCCGCGACTTGCTTCGACAACTCTTCGGTCGTCAGGCCCGCCACCTTGATCTGCCCCAAATGTCCCATCAGGATCATGCCGGCGGCATTGATCTGAAAGTTGCGCGACAGTTCGGGCGCGTCTTCGATGGTGACTTCGATGACATCCTTGGCGGCCATCCGATAGTCTTCATTGGAGAGCATAATCACTTCCGGCCCGCGCGCATTGCCGCCACCGCCGCCGTTTGAAGTGGGAGGCGGATCGAACCGTTTGGTCGTCGCGGGCGCGCGTTGTTGCGCCCAGGCCGGCAAACCCAAACAGCTTGCCACAGCCAGCAGCGCCACAAACCGCAGCGTCAAGCGCCCAAACGACCATTGCCGATCAAAGAACAATTCTATTTCCCTTAAAGAGCCAAACTGCTTCATAACCACGACCTCCTTGTGAGGTGGAGGGATTCAGCATTTATCCGAGAACGGACGCGCGGGGCCAGCGACGCTGCTGAATCAAATTGTTTTTGCCGTCTTCTGGCTGCGCGCCGGGGTGCCAATGACAGAGACAAAGGCAGCGAGCAACAAAAACAACAGCGAATTCGAAGGTAACTGCAAATTGAAATCAAAGAAACTATGCACCAACATTGCAAAAACACCACTCCCGGCACCCAACACCAACGCAGCCAACGCCGGATCGGGATGTTGCACCCCACGGAAAAAGCTGCGAAAGAAAACGATCAAAAACCAAAGCGCCAAACCACCGCCAACCAACCCGGCATCTGCCAGCACTTGCAAATAATCGTTGTGAGCTTCGGCCACTGGCAGATATGCGCTATCCCAGTTCGTGAACTGCGGAAAGGCCGTTTGATACGCGCCCAAGCCAACACCCAGCACCGGATTGGCGGCGATCAATTTCAAGGTTCCATCCCAGATGACGCCGCGACTGGAATACAAGGTCTGTACGCCCTGCCCGGCTTCACCCGATACCCGACTTTTCGCCAGACGATCCAGCACCGGATCAACGCCCACCCAGAAAATCCCGCCCAGGATAGTCACGAGCACCAAAACCCCGACGCTCACCCGCGAGAGCAACAAGGCGCGTTGATGCAGCACAGGTTGCCCGGCACGGACACGCCTTTTTTGCGCGACCCATAAACTCACCGCCAGGGCAAAAAGCACACTGCTGAACATGCTGATTAAGCCGCCCCGGGAAAGCGAAATGACCGCCGCCACGCCCATCACCACAGCGGCAAATCCATAAAAGAGCCGCGCGTCCCGGCGCACGCTTTTGAGCAACACCATGGCCAGCGGGATGGGCATCAGCATCTCGACATAACCGGCAAAATGGTTCCGATTCACAAACGGCCCGAAGACTCCCTCTTTTGGGAACGTCGGTTCGATGAACCAAAAAAACTTGCCATTCCAGGAAAAATGTTGCGCCAACCCAAAAACTGCAAATAGCAAACCATAAAATGCCAGAAACCGGCCCACCGCTTCAATCCGCTCGCGTTTCGTCAAAAAGTTCGCCGCCAGCAACATCGCCGCTAACAAACAACCGAGTAAGAGCACGCGCAAGCGGGTCGCTTCGACATCCGCCGACAGGCTGCGGATTTGCCCATCCGCTTCCGTCACCGCCACACTTTGCGCCAAGCCAACCAGGAGCAGGGCGAAAACGGGCCAACAGAGCGCCGGCACCAACACAACCAATTGCTGATCGAGTACAGCCTTGACAGCCCAGAGTATCAGCAAAATCGTAACCGCCAATTCAAAGAGCGCCACCGACCAGGGTTCGACAGTCCCAAACGCCAAGGCTGTAAAAACCAGCAGCACGATCAATCCGGCAGAGATAATCTTATCCAAGGCGGCACCCATGGGTTGATTGCAGCCCGCGCCCAATCACAGCGGCGACAGGTCAAAGAGAAATTCCTGAACTACAAAACTACTGTTCACGCAGCACGAAATCATCCAACCAAATCGCCCCGCTCGTCGGATCGTCATAGGCGTATTTAGGAATACGTACCAAAGCGATATTGACCCCTGCACTGTCCAGCGGTGCCGTAAATTCAAACTGCAAATGCTGCCAGTCTTTTTGGCCCGGTTCGACTGGGGCCGACGTCGCCAGAATGCTGCCCGCATTGCGCACCGCCAAGCGCGGCCCTTCAGGCGTCACCAACTGCTCAACTTTGGCATAACATTCGAGATGGTATTGTACACCCGGCCTGACGGCCGCTAACTGAAAAGTTTCACCATTGAGCGTAGTGGTATCACGTCCGAGAAAGATCACTTTTAAGGCTCTTGAGCCGCCCCGGCCATGCTCGGCATCAATGCCAAAGCGCGCGAATTTGCTCTCACCCAAATACCAATCGAATTGGCTTAACGACTTCGCCACCGGCGGCAACTCGAAGTCTCCGTTCCAAAGCAAATTGCCCGCATTCGGCTTTGCAGCGCCAATCAAATCAAGCCAGACCATACGCGCCAAGGCAGTTTGTTTGCGCGCGATCAAGGTATTGATGAACTGTGCGCATTGCGGATCAAGTGCGGCTTTGTGCCGATCAAGCGTTTTGAACAGTGTTGCGGCCTCGGCAAACAAATCCTGTTCGGCAAAAAATTGCAGCAGCGCCATCTGCGCTTCAAACTTCGTGCCGGTCACTGCGTGCAGCAAGGCCAGTCTTTTACCTCCGACCTGCCACAATAAGTCAAAAGCCAGCGGATAAAGGCTCGCATTTAGCTCACCTGCTCGAGCAAAGGCTGGCACAGACTCTTCAACCCTATCCAAGCGAACAAGCAAATTCGCCAACGCCCAATTTGCATCGCTGTTGCGGGGCGCCAATGCGACCGCACGCTGCAAGGACTTTTCCGCCGCAGCCGCTTCACCCACGCCTTCCTGCGCTTGCCCCAATATCTGCCAGGCGGCGTCATTATGAGGGATCAGTTTCACGGCCTGCTCGGCATAGGGGAGCGCGGCGGCAAAATCGGTTTTGTCGCGAATCAAGGCTTTCGCCATCCCCAGGTTCAACCGGGCCGAATGCGGCCAAGTGCCTAAAGCAGCGGCATAAACACTAGCCTCAAAGGTGAACCGGACATCGGATAACTGCCGCACGATGAAATGTGCCCGGATCAGACTGAGCATTAAACCGCTCACCAAGAAGACTGGCAACAACAACGTAAGCTTTGCGGCAGGCCGATCAAGCTTATAAAAAAGTATCACGTGAATAACCTTATCATTACCCAAGGTGAGGAAAAACGGGTAAGGCAACGGCTTGATGATAACTGTCTCGTCACTAAATTATGCGAAAACCGGCGGCTGGCCGTGTCTGATTCAGCCAGCAAAGCACCATTCTCTTGTGTGCGAAGGTAAACGCCCTTCTCTCCGCCCACAGTGGCTCATCAAATATTTATTATTTTCAGTTTGTGGCGCCGTCCTTTTAATTGGACAGCTTCGGTAGTTGGAACGGCGATGTGAAAGGTCTACGGGGAATTATGTGCCGGTTGATATTTGATGAGCCGTCCCCGCGCGTACTGAGCCTAGTGCAAAGCCAATCAGCCGCTTGGAAATAAGCCAAACCTGAAAACTTTGCACCAGCCTCGACGCGCTTACTAGCACCTAAAATCTTACGGAAGCGTTACAGAAGCAGGAAAATCTTTCTGCGAGACGGCAACACCGGTAGCAATTGCAGCACCACCCGCACCCGCCAACAAGGCGGCGATTGCCCCCGCGCCCAAGGAGCCGCCACCGCCGCCGCCACTGCCTTTGGCAACCAACGGATTACAACGGCTTCCTTTTTGAGAATTGACCGCTAAGGTGGCAGGCTCTTTGCCATCCGCACCAGACATCCCGGCAGGGGTCGTAATCGCGACCTTTACCCCAGCCGTGTTATTGACTACGGCATTGCCAGTCAGCAATTCACCACTGATTAAGCCGTCAGAAAAACGCACGACCATTTGCGCGCCCGGCGACAATTCAATGTGACCGAGCTTGCCCAGATTAACCGTGGCACTATTGCCTGACGTGCAAGCCACACTGATGCGGCTATCACTCAAGACCGTGGTACCGGTAATCGCGCGCTTGCCATTCAAAGTGACCGAGCCGTTGACGGTTAACTGCCCTTTCAGATTCGTCTCGTCTCCTTTTTCAGCAATTGCTTTCGGAGCAGTCCCTGCAAAGGTTGGTGAGGGCAAAGGAGCGCCAAAGCTGCACAGTGCCAACCCCAAGACGATAACTGCTAATCGTCGGAGTTTGTTATTCACGTTTCTTCCTCCAGAAGATGACCTGATCAAAGGTCAGGAACTAAGGGGCACGGGGATGCAAGAGGCGTTACTACTTTAGGGGCGCGCGCAGATTAGCGCAGAAGCATATCTTTTTCAAACTTAAAATTATCGTCCGGTGCCGCAGGGGGAATTTTTGTTAGGCACTACTCAGCCATTGGCACGCGCTCAGAGCAATTCCCCATCACTAAAGTTGCCAGCCGCGGAAAATTTCTTTTGCACGCGGGTCTTATTGCAAGCTTGAGCCCTTGAAAAAAACCACGCTACAATTCGATGCCAGCCTCACTCCGGCCCAAGGTACGCGCGACCATGCGCGCCAATTCGACCGGCTCAATCGGCTTCGCCAAATGTACCTGGAAGCCGCTTTCAAGCGCTTTCTGACGATCCTGGCTGCTGGCAAAGGCAGTGAGCGCAAGGGCGGGCGTTGCACCGCCTTCTTCGGCAGCAAGGGCGCGCAGTTTAGTGATGAAGACGTAACCATCTTCGACAGGCATGCCGATGTCCGAAACCAGGAGATCGGGCCGCCATGATTTCAGGGTGCGCAACCCTTCGGCGACGGAGCCGCCCGTGCGAACTTCGGCGCCGAAGCGGCCCAGCATTACCGAGAGAATCTCACGCGTATCGCGCTCATCATCCACTACCAGCACACGCACACCGCGCAAACTGCCCCCCCCGCGCAATTCAAGCGTCTCAGCATTGGGCGCCCAGAGTTCCTGCGCGGTCGTTTCGGCATTCGGTGTCGCCAGCGGCAAGGTCACCATAAAGTCTGTGCCTTGGTCTTTCCCCGCGCTGTAGGCGTAAATCGCGCCGCCATGCATTTCGACCAGCGATTTGACAATCGCCAAGCCCAATCCTAAACCACCATGCTGGCGCTTGGTTGAGCTGTCGGATTGCCGGAAGCGCTCGAAAACATAGGGGAGAAATTCAGGTTCGATGCCCTGGCCCGTATCGCTCACGATGAGCAAAGCGCGGTCTTCCATTTTTTCCAGTCGAACTTCAATCAGGCCGGCGGGTGGGGTAAACTTGACTGCATTTGAAAGCAGGTTCCAAACGATCTGTTTCATGCGCTCCGGGTCGCCTTCAAAGGGACCAACCCAGGGTTCCATCACCACTTGTAAGCGCAGGCTCTTGGCTTCGACCGAGGGCCTGATGGCGTCAATGGCCGCGTCAATCAACTCGCGCAATTCGCAAGGCTTTTTATCCAGGCGCAGCTTGCCGGTGGCGATGCGCGAGGCGTCGAGCAGGTCTCCCACCAGGTGGGCTTGCGATTTGGCATTGCGTTCGATGGTCGCCAAAGCGCGCTCAGCAGCCGTGCGATCCATTGTTCCGGCACGCAACATTTGCGCCCAGCCTAGAATGGCCGTGAGTGGCGCGCGCAATTCGTGCGAAATCATGGCCAGGAAATCGTCTTTCAACCGGCTGGCTTCTTCGGCTTCGCGGCGCGCGGCTTGTTCATTGGCGAGTAGCGCGGCACGGGCTGCTTCAGCCTTGCGCCGCTCGACGCCCAGAACGATTTGATCGGCGACGGCGGCCAAGGCATTGAGCGTGTCCGGTTTGAGTTCGTGCCTGGCAAACATCGCCAGCACGCCCAGCAACTTGCCTTGCGAAAGTAACGGATACCCGGCAAATGCGGATAAGCCTTCACGCGCGGCCCATTCTTTGTCGCCGACGCGCGGATCGTTCAGAACGTCGTTTGTCAGATGCGGCATTTTCTCTTCCGCGATCAACCCGATTTTGAATTGGCCGAGGGGGACGAATTGATGCGCGCCGTCGGTGTGCGTGTAAAGCCCCGCGCTGGCCTGTAATTCCAGCGTGTCGCCACTATCATTGACCAGCCAGACACGCGCAAAAGCCGCGTCGAGATGGCTGACGACCGCGTGGGCGCAACCTTGCAGCATTTCAGGCAACGTCGTTTCCAGTTGATTGAGGGCGCTGCTGATTTCGATGCGCAACGCCGCGTGCTGATTGGCGCGGGCGGCTTCGCGCGCTTGCAAGCGAGCGCGCTCTTCCTGTGCGCGTTGGCGCTCAAGTCCGAGCACCAGCGTGTCTGAAGCCGCGCCCAGCGCGCTGAGCACGTCCGCGTCGAAGGGTTGGCGCGCATAGATCGCCAGCACGCCCAGCAACCGTTCACCGGCCAACAACGGATACCCGGCGAATGAGTTCAAGCCCGCCTGCTCTGCCAATTCCTGCTCACTTTGCGCCAGGGGGCGCGTGTCCAGTTCGATCAGTACGGAATCGCTGTCGCCGTGTTCAAACAGTCCGACGGCGCTGTTGGAGAGCAGCGGTTTGCGCGCCTGCGCGATCTGGCCGATGCGCCCCGGCGCGGTCGTGGCCTGGCTTGGCACCGAAACGGCGCTAGCCGCCAAAACCGTAGTTCCCGCCGAGGCCTGCAAGTCCAATTCACCGCTCTTTTCGTCGCGCAGCCAACAACGCGCCAGTTCGACCTGCATTTTCTCGACCACGATTTCCAGCGCCTGGGCGAGCAATTGCTGCGGACTGGCAGTGACATCGGCCAGCGCTTCTGAAAGCGCCAGCCGCAAGGCGGTTTGGCGGGTGAAGCGTTCCTGGGCGCGGCGGCGCTCGGTGATGTCATTCGCGATGGCCAGGTAGCCGGTGAGTTCGCCTTGCGCATCGCGTAAGGCCGAAACCGAGAGATTGACCGGCAGCCGCGCGCCATCTTTGCGCAGGTACGTCCATTCGGATTCGTTGGACTGCTGCAAGCGCGCTTTGGCAACCAACACGTCAAAGCCCGGCGCGAGGCGCTGCTCCAACTCCTCCGCCAGTGTTTGCGCGCGTTCGGCCAGTTCGCTGGGGTCGTGCAAGATCACGAGACTCTGTTGCCCGATCAATTCGTCGGCGTGATAGCCCAGCAACTTTTCGGCGGCTGGATTGAAGGTCGTAATCACGCCGTCGGGCGTGGTCGCAATGATCGCGTAGCTGGCGAAATCGAGGATGGCGCGCTGCACGGCGGTCGCTTCGAGCACGGCCTGTTCGGCCTTTTTCTTGGCCGTGATGTCGTTCTCAAAACCGACGAAGTGCGTCACCGCGCCCTGCGCATCGCGCACCGGCGAGACGGTCAGTTCATTCCAAAACAGCGTGCCGTCTTTGCGATAGTTGCGCAGCGTAATCGTGCAATCGCGCCCTTCGTTGAGCGCTGCGCGCAATTCAACCAAACCCGGCTGCTCGCGCTCTGCGCCTTGCAAGAAGCGGCAGTTCTTGCCGCGCACTTCGGCGGCGCTGTAACCGGTGGTGCGTTCAAAAGCCGGATTGACGTAGATCAATGGCATGTCGGGCGCTTGAGCATCCGCGATCAAAATCGGAAAAGCGCTAGCTTCGAGCGCGCGCATATTCAGGCGCAGTTTTTCTTCGGCCAGTTTGCGCTCGCTGATGTCGCGGATGATGCCCGTGCGCAGCCGTTTGCCTTCGCGTGTAAATTCATTGAAAGAGACTTCCAGGGCGACCTCGCGCCCGTCACGATGCAAACCGCGTAATTCAACGCCCTGCCAATCATAGCCGCGCTTGGTCGTGCCGTTGGTCGCTGTGGCTTTGTGAATGTGCTGATCGTAAGTCGGCATCAGCTCAGTCACGTTACGCCCGAGCAAGGCTTGCGCTTCGTGGCCGAACACGCGCGCCACGGCGGGATTGGCGAATTGGATCGTGTCTTCGTCATCCACGGTGACGATGGCTTCGCCGGCAGTGAGCGCCACGTTGCGGTAACGCTCTTCGCTTTCCTGAATCTGTTGCTCCATCCGGCGGCGTTCGGTGATGTCGCGGATGATGCCGGTGAAATAATGGCGTTCTTCGCGTTTGAATTCGCTGAAGGAGAGTTCGATTTGAATTTCGTGCCCGTCCTTGTGCAAGGCGGGCACTTCGATGTGGCTCCAATTGAGGCGCTTTTCGCCGGTCGTCAAATAGTGTTTGAGTTCAGCGGCGGAATCGCCTTTTTCCTGCGCGGGCAAAAGCAAGGTGAGCGGTTGGCCGGCCAGTTCTTCGGGCGTGTAGCCAAACACCCGTGTCATCGCCGGATTGGCAAATTGGATCGCCACCTGGTCATCCACGGTAAAGATCGCTTCGGCGGCGGTCAGCGCGACATTGCGATAACGCTCTTCGCTCTCGCGCAGTTTGACCTCGATGCGGCGGCGTTCGGTGATGTCGCGGATGAAGGCGGTATAGAGCACCTGGCCTTGCTGCTTAAACTGGCTGTTCGAGATTTCGACCAATACCTCGCCGCCATCTTTGCGCACCGCCATCGTTTCCTGCCGCGACTCGGCCTGCCGCAATTTGCCCGTGGTGACGGGTTGGCGTCCGGCTTCGGCTTGGCCGTGGTGCGGCAATAACAGGCTGACCGATTTACCGATCAACTCTTCGGGCCGGTAACCGAAGACGCGCAACGAGGCGGAATTGACAAAGCGGATGGTGCGGTCGGCATCCATCGTCAAAATCACATCTTGCGCCGTTTCAGCCAGCGCGCGGTGGCGGCCTTCGCTGTTGTGCAATTCCTGCTGAATGCGCTGCCGCTCGCTGATGTCGCGAATGACGCTCATCAGCAACAACCCGTCTTCGGTGACGATGGGGCGCTGGGTAATCTCGGTCAGGAATTCGCGGCCATGCGCATCCAAGACATAAAATTCGATTTGCTGCGCGCGCTCGTCCGCATTGCGCAAAATCAGCGCGTTGCGATTCTCTTCCTGGGGTTCGAGCAGAGCGCTGAGGTCGCTGAGATTAGCGTCGGCGCCGGAACTGGCGGCTGCTTCTTCGCCAGTTTTTTTGCGGTAGCGTTCGGGTACCAACAACTCTACGCTTTGGCCGAGCAGGGCTTCGCGGTTGTAACCAAACAGCTTTTCGGTTTGCGAATTGATCAGCACGATGTTGCCTTCCTGATTGGCCAGCACGATGGCATCCGGCGCAAATTCGAGCAACTCCTGAAAGCGCGTGCGCGCCGAAACCAGGCTGTCAATCAAATGCCGCTGCTGGCGCATATCGCGCGCCACGGCTAGGACGCCCGTGATTTTGTCCTGTTTGTCGTGCATCAAGGTCAGCGAGAAACTGACCGGAATCACCGTGCCTTCAGGTGGCCGCACATCCACATCCAGCGTGACGCTGCGCCAGCCATTGGCCATTTCCATCAGCTTCCAGGGCGTCGCCGGAAGTTCTTCGTTGTTGCAAACGACCGAGAGCAGACGGCCCAAAATGGCTTCTTCGCTGCACCCCAACAGCGCTGCCGCCGCCGGGTTGGCGCGCACGACGCGGCCCGCGCGGTCGGTCAGGAATAACGCCTCCGACATCGAAGAGATGATCTGTTGCACCAGATCGCGCGTCTCGGCGATTTCGGAAGCGCGCCGCTCCAATTCAAATTGCGCATTGGTCAGTTCGGCATACGCGCTTTGCAGATTGGCGAACATATCCGGCCAAGCCGTCTCTTGTTGCAGCTTGTCCTGAATTTCAGTCTCGTTGTTTTTGAATTTCCAACTGGGCAATCGCATGGGCAACCTCCTCAAAGAAGATGCTGGATGTTAGATGCTAGATGCTAGAGCGGATGCTAGATACTAGACACGGAAGCGGGATGCCGGAAGCGGGATGCCGGAAGCGGGATGCCGGATGCCGGATGCCGGATACCGGATGCCGGATGCGGATGCCGGATGCCGGATGCCGGATGCGGATGCCGGATGCGGATGCCGGATGCCGGATACGGAGGAAACCTGAGTTCTCCGCCATGAGCCTCTTCCTAGCATCTAGCATCTAGCATCTAGCATCTTTTTTACGGATCAAAACTGCGGATCGTCCGCATTAAGTCAATGCCGGTAAATTCGTCCGGTTCGGTGAACTCTTCCAGGATGGGCGTATTCAGCAAGGCCGCTTCGATGGCGCCCAGCGCGCTGTAACAATCGCGCGGCGACGCCAGCCAATTTTGCGGCGTGCTCAGTTGGTAGTTAAGCAACTTGCCCTCAGCAATCAATAGATGATGCAAGGCGGGGCCGCGTCCGCTTTCCCAAAAACCCACACCCATCGCCGCTTTTGGCACGTGGTAACGCACAGAAAGTTCGTGCTTGCCGGGGCGGCGCAAGTAATCGAACCCCTGCAATAACATTTCAAAGGCCGCCATCGCGGTGTAAGCCGTTTGCGCGGCGCGTGCGCGCACGCGCTCCAATGTGTTGGGTTGCGCCGGAAGCTGCCAGCAAAATTTGAAGGCCGGCAGTTGAAATTTCGGCAATTCGATTTCCAGCCCCTGCTGCGTCACCTGGATAAATTCACTGGTCAGCCGGTCGGCCAAGGCCGTGATCCACAATTGCGCCAAGGCGCCGGTTTCGACGGTTTCGCGATCCCAACGCGGCGCGGTCAACCAGGAATAACGCCCCAGCCAGGCGCGCGTCGCCGGTTGCGGCAGGGTCTGTTTGTTCCAGGGATGATAGGGCGACAACGGCGCGCCCGCCGGGTCTGCGTCACAATAATCGCCCGCCCAGGGCTGGTAATAAGAGTGCTCGACAAACTCCTCCACGCCCAGGTTGAGTTCGGCCAGCCGCGTCGTCCGTAACGCGCCACCGATGACAACGCCAGGCGTCAGCCAACGGTGTTCGCCCCAGGCGCTACAATTTTCATAACTGGCGTCGTAATGCTGCGGGTTATCCCACAGCCCGGCGCTCAGCAAGTTGGCCCGCGTCTGGCCCAGACGCTTGAAGCGCGGTTCGCTTTCGAGCAGGAAATTGATGAGGTCATTCCACAGCGCCAGCACGCGCTTGGCAAAATCCACCAATTGATTCAGCCGGCCTAGCACCTGCGTGAACAGCTCTTTGTCCGCCACAATCCCGATGCCACCCGGATACAGCGTGGTCGGATGCGGGTATTTGCCGAACAGAATGGCCGTCAGTTCGCGCGCCGTGCGCAGCAATTGCCAGGCCTCGCTGTGCAAATGCCCTTGCAGGCGATTCAAGCCCAGCATAATGCTGGCAATCGTGGGCATCCCGTGCAGCAGCGCGCCGGGCGCAGCCGACTGCTGAGCCTTGCGCCAGAGCGCCGGATTCGTGCGGCTCATCACGGCCTCTGAATAGTCCGGCCCCGATAGCATGAAAAGGCTGTAGAGGTTATTGGCGATCAGTTCGGCGCTTTGCCCCAGATTGCGCAGCAGCACCACCAGCGGCGGCGGCACTACGCCGTAAGCCATCTCCAACGCCATGATTGAGGCAATCGTTTGCGCGCCGCTGTCACGCCCACAGGCCCGGCTCGCAAAATGCGGCGCATCGGAAGGGTGACGCTGCAACAGCAGCGGTTCGTATTCGCGCAACAAGTTCATGCTCAGCCGCGCATCCCAGACTTTGCGCTGCACCAGATCAACCACGCTGTAAAGACCCAATCCGCCGCTGGTTTGCGTCAGCGTAGAAACTTCAAAGGTCTGCACTTCCTGTTTTTGACGAAGTTCCTGAATCACCTGCGCCCGCAGCCGCGCCTGTTCGCGCCGCTCAGCGCCGTTGGCCACCACGAATGGTTCCGGCCACACGCCTTCGCAAAGCGAGAAACCGCCCTCAGCCGCACTGCGAATGGGCAAGTTGTCGAAGCGCAGCTCAGACGCCAACCCGCTTACCGTTCCTGCTTTGGTTAGCACTGCTTCGTGAAAACCCAAGTCTTCCCCCTGTCCCTACTGGTCGGAAGCCGCGCCGAAGCGCTCGCTTGATGAATGGAGGCCTGCTGTTGTTTACAGCCAGGCCCCGTCAGGCGCTACGCCGCCACTACGTCAGGCCGCGCGAACGGCAAAGAATGGTCGGCAAAATTGCGCTCGGTGCAGGCAATGCAAGCGCCGCCCACCCGCGTGCAACCACCCAAACCGCGCATCCAGCCCTGGTCTGGCACCGGGCACGCCGCTTTGGCCGGACGCACCGCGTCGTAGGGCACATCCGGGGGATAATCGGCGCGCGGCGGCAGCGGATAGGTCGTTTTGTTGAATAACCAGCGGGGTCGGTGGTGCTCATCCAATTCAAGCGGCACCAGATGCGCCAAGTGCAAAAAGACGTACAGCAGCGTTTCCACCATCCACTCGCCAACAGGGGCACAACCCGGCAGGTGCACGACCGGCAAATCGCCCCGGCTGCGAAACTGCTTGCCCAAAACGTCGTCAATGCCTTTGACCGCGCCGCCCGGTACCGTCTCTGACGACAGCGCGGCAGGCAGCCCGCCGAAACTGGCGCAACTGCCCACGGCCAGCACGGCCTCGGCGCGCGGGGCCAGCAATTGCAACCACCCCGCCGTCGTCATCGGCTGGCCCGTGCGATCAACGCCAATTTGCGCAAAGCTCCCGTTCAATCCAGCGGGTTCTTCGTGCAAGGCTCCATCCAAGACCAAGAGAAACGGTTGCAATTCGCCGCTCGACGCACGCCGCAAGAGCGTTTCGTAGCTCTCGCCCGGCTTCCAGTAATTTTCATAAACGGGCAGCAGCGACCCCGTTGACCGGGATGGATTTTTCATTTGGGAGAAGTAGTGCGGGCCGAATTGCGGATGAATCAGCGCGAGCCGCGGCGCGTCCGGGAGGTTGCCGAGGAGCAAATCTTCCAGGCTGGGTTCCGCCGCACCCAATAATGCTTGGGTACAGCCGTCGCAACCCGCACCTGAAAGCCAAATCAGCCAAGCCGTTTCAGAAAAGCCATTCCCTTGTCTCATACCACCGTCACCTTGTTCGCAGCCACTATCGGCGTTGAACGAATCCAGAAGCAGGCCCAAACGCTGGCTAACCCACTGGCCAGAATACCTGCACGCCCTTACTTTGGAGAATTGCCGACGAGAATTGCCGGCGCAGCCCGGGAAAGTCGGGCGCGATTATAGTCCGGTCATTTCCGGCGTGGCAACTTAAACTTTTGCCGCGACTTACTCTTTGTACAGCGGACGGCCAGTTCGCTGTCGGGCGGGGCACAACGAACGCTGACCGAAATGATAATCTCCCTGCCATGTTCTGAATTGCGCGCCCCCAGCGGACTGGCCGTCCGCTGTACAACCCCAATTTGACTGAACTTCCGATTTCATGTCTCATGCAAGTTACGGATTGAGGCGCAGACCTCAACATAGGCACAACGCTAAACAACATTCCAATCGGGACAGCAAGCAAGGCATAAACGTGGCATCGCACACGGCTTTTGACCCAACACCGAGGTGCGCAAAGGTTCGACGGCTAATCCGCTGGGCAGGCTTTGCATTATGCGCCCGGCAAGACACAGACAAGACGCCAGCATCAACGTGAACGCATCCTCTAAATCACCGGGTCAATGCCCGCAGCAAGTTCTAGCGCCATCCACGGCGAACCACCCTTTGGCGGAGCCTTCCCGGCGCTGTCCGACAGACGGTGTTTACTGGCGCGCCGAAGGCAGTCTGCTCAATCTCAGCGCCGTCCGCCCGATTGGCTTTTTCACCTGGAATTCCCAACGCTTTTCTGAACGCTGGTTGCGGCGCGGCGGCCTGATGCTGTCGGCGCTGGTGCGACCGCTGCTCTATGCCGCCAACCGCAAATTCGCCACGCGCTGCTTGCACACCTTGCTGCGCGGCATCAGCCAGGATCGCCTGGATTTGCTGGGCGAGGAATACTTCCACTATCACGTCAAACCGCAACTCAAACCGCAGGGAGTGGCATCGCTAAAAGAAGCGCTGGCGCGGGGCGAAAAGATCATTCTGGTCAGTCAGGGTCTGGATCACGTAATGCGCCCGCTCGCTGAACACCTGGGCGTGAAATATCTGCTAACCAATCGCCTGGAATTCCGCGACGAATTAGCCACCGGACGTTTGCGCACACCCGTCATCCGCCCGCGCCAAGTGCTCGCCCGTTTTATCGGCAGCAAACCCGATGGCCGCTGGTCGGAGGAAAAACTCACCACCAAACTGGCTTACCCGATTGAAAGGCTGCGGCGCGCCGTGATGCCAACCGCGCGCCCGCTTGCGCCCTTGGCAACGCCTGCAGTCGTTTATGACGCACATCAGCAACTCGACCGGCTTTCGCCGAAAGAATCGTTGGCCGGCAAAAATGTTTTGCTCATCGGCTTCACCGGTTTCATCGGCAAGGTCTGGCTGGCCAAGCTGCTGCGCGATTTGCCCGAAATCGGCAAGGTGTATTTGCTCATCCGGCGCAACCGTTCCAACAGCGCCGTCCGCCGCTTTGAAAAAGTCGTCGAGGACTCGCCGCTCTTCGACCAATTCTATGAACAATATGGCGAGAAACTGCCCGACTTCCTCAGCGAAAAAGTCGAAGTCGTCGAAGGCGATGTCAGCCAGCCAAATCTGGGTTTTGACGAAGCGACGCGCTTGCGCTTGCAACGCGCTCTGGACGTCATCGTCAACAGTTCCGGCTTGACCGATTTCAATCCCGATCTGCGCCAGGCACTGGCAATCAATGTGGATGCGACCGTGCAGATGCTGGATTTCGTGCGCGCCTGCGACCACGCGGCGCTGCTGCACCTTTCGACCTGCTATGTCGTCGGCTTCCGTGATGGCCGCGTGAATGAGACGTTGAAACCGAACTACTCGCCAAAAGCCATCCCCGATTTCGACGCCGCCACCGAACACGCCGCGCTGCACGATCTTGCCAAAGAGATCGAAGCCCGCAGCGAATCCGAAGAAGTCACCGAACAGCTCAAGCAACAAGTCCGCGCCAAAGGCAAAGAGCTGAGCGACACCGAACTGGCCGCGCAAATCCGCAAACAGCGCCAACGCTGGGTGCGTTACGAATTGACCGAAGCCGGGATGAAACGCGCGAAGGAATTGGGCTGGCCCAACACTTACACGCTGACCAAAAGCATCGCCGAATCGCTCATCGTCAAGTTAGGCAGCGATCTGCCGATTGCCATCGTGCGGCCCTCGATTGTCGAAACGTCCACGCACGATCCATTCAAAGGCTGGAACGAAGGCGTCAACACGTCAGCGCCGTTGTCTTACCTGCTCGGCACCTTCTTCCGCCAACTGCCCTCGAATGAAAAGAAATGTCTCGACATCATCCCGGTTGATCTGGTGTGCCGCGGTATGATTTTGATCGTGGCGGCTCTGATCGAACGGCGGCACGCGCCGCTTTATCATCTGGCGACCTCGGCGATTAACCCTTGCGACATGCGCCGTTCCATCGAATTAACCGGCCTGGCGCACCGCAAGTATTACCGCGCCCAGGATGATTTCGATCACCGCCTGAAGCTCTATTTTGATTCGATCCCGGTGACGAAAGAACGCTACGAATCGTTCTCAGCGCCGCGCCAAAAACAGGTGATCAAAGCGCTGCAACGCATCGTTTCGCCGCTGCCGATGTGGCGCTCGCCATTGGTACGCAGCGAACGCGACCTGGATCGCGTCGAGAAATTGATTGAGTTGTACGAGCCTTTCATTTTGCATAACGACCACGTCTTCGAAGCGAAGAACGTGGAGATTCTTTCCGCCGCGCTTCCTGTTGCTGAACAAGCGGCGTTCGGCTATGACGCCAGCACGATTGATTGGTGGGATTACTGGATCAACGTCCACATCCCGGCACTGCGCAAATGGTCGTATCCGCTGATCGAAGGCCGCCCGCTCGAAAAGGACGAAAGTCGTCCGCTGCGCACCTTTCAAATGCCAACGCCAGCGCTCAAATCCGAGCCGAGTTTGGCAGCGAAGTGAGTGCCGTTTGCCGGGAAGCCAACATTGCGCTGAATAAGCACCAAGGCAAAATGACTGGGGCAAAACGATGCCAACGATTAAACGTAGTGGCTCTTACCGGTTCTACTTCTTCAGTCACGAACCCAATGAGCCGCCGCATATTCACATTGACCGTGACGACCTATCGGCTAA
The DNA here is from genome assembly GCA_016196035.1 of Acidobacteriota bacterium. NCBI lineage: Bacteria > Pseudomonadati > Acidobacteriota > Acidobacteriota bacterium. Next base: position 131,920 of record JACPYM010000002.1, read on the forward strand.
GTTCTGGCTGCAACCGGTCAGCTTGGCTCGCAATTTCGGATTCACTGCGCGCGAGTTGAACAAGTTGCAAGCACTCGTCACTCTTAATCAAACTGAATTTTTGGAGGCTTGGAATGGGTATTTTAGCGCTGGCGGCGGATGAACGCGTGGTGAACGTTTCCTTCACCAAAAATGAAATAAGTGTGCGGTTGCGGGATGGCCGCACTATCACAGTGCCGCTCGTTTGGTATCCGCGTTTACTGCAAGCAACGGTTGCTCAGCGCAAGAATTGGCAGCCTTGCGCGGGCGGCTACGGCATTCATTGGCCTGACATTGATGAGGATTTGAGCGTGGAAGGACTTTTGCGCGGCGCACCGGCTCCGCACGGGACGCTAACCACCGCCTGAATAGCTATGGCAATTTTCCTGACCGGCTCGACCGGTTACGTAGGCGCGCACGTGGCGGCGCTCCTGCTTGAACAACACCCGGATCACCTCAACCTGCTGGTGCGTGCCAAAGACGTGCGCGCGGCTGAGCAGCGGCTGTGGCAATCATTGCAACTGCACCTGGATTTCCCGCGCTTTCACGAATACCTGCAAACGCGCATCAGCATTTTTTGCGGCGACCTGACCAGCACGCAGTTCGGCTTGAATGACGCCGATTACGAGCGGCTGGTCAGCACGACCGATTCGATCATCCATTGCGCCGCCTCGCTCAACCGCAAGAGCGAAAAGGTCTGCCTCAACACCAACCTGCGCGGCACGCTCGAAGTGCTCAAGCTAGCCCGCGCCGCCCAAGACCAGCACGGCCTGCGCCGCTTCAGCGATGTCTCGACCGTCGCCGTTGCCGGTCACCGCAGCAACGAAGCCGTCGGCGAAGACGAATCCATTGACTGGAACCGTAGCGATTACGACCCGTATGCGCGCACCAAAAAGTTTTGCGAACACATGGTCAACGAATTGCTGCCCGATGTGCCGCACACGGTCTTCCGGCCCAGCATCATCCTCGGTGATTCACGTCGCGCCGAGACAACGCAATTCGACATGGTGCGCTCGTTCGTCTTTCTGGCGGGCTTGCCGGTGCTGCCCTTTCGCCCGACGGACAAGATAGACATCGTCAACGTAGATTTCGTCGCCGAATCCATCGTCACGATTCACCAGAAAGAAAAGCCGCTGCACAACATCTATCACCTGTCATCCGGCACCGGCTCACAGACGTTCAAAGAACTGACCGATGCCCTTTCGCAAGCGCGCGGCAAAGGCGGGCCGATTTACTTGCCCGCGCTCGAAAAGCCGTTCGCGAGTGTGAACAATTGGCTGGCCGACAACATGCGCGGCAATGCCATCGGGTTTGGCGCGACCTTGTTGAAGGTGTTTATTCCGTATCTGGTTTGGAACACGGTCTTCGACAACACGCGCATCTGCCGTGAGACAGACAAACAACCTGCGCCGTTTTCGGCGTATAGCTATCCCTTGCTGAAGTTCAGCAAGGCGGGCAATTTCACGTATCCGTACAAGGAGTGGCCGCACAATGTTGGACAAGCTGCCAGCTTGTCCGCAAGCGTGGCCTAAGACGCATCACGCGAGGCGGAACTCCCGGCCTCAGGTTCCAGCGATTAGCTGAATCGCCGGAACCTGAGCAAGCTGGCAGCTTGCCCGACACCGGACATCAACTATGAGCATGGACATCGCTCTCGAAGCCTGGGTCGCAGGCATCATCGAGTGGTCAAAATTGAAATGGATGCTGGGCGCGGGCCATCGCTGGCAACCTGGCGACAAGCTGAAGCTGCTCTTTGCTGGCTATAACGGCACGCGCAACACCGGCTCCGACGTGCGCGTTGAAGAGATGATCCGCCAGATTCGCCACGTGATTGGCGCGGACAAGTGCGAGTTGAGCGTGCTCACGCAGGACTTCAACCTGACCGCAGGCTATTTCAAAGACACGCGGCAGGTCTTGCTGCCGCAGATTTTCCCGCCGATGCTGGCGCGCGAAATCCCCAATTTCGACGGCGTCGTGGCGTGCGAAGGCTCGATGTTCAAGAGCAAATTCGCCAACGCGCTGACGACGATGATGGCGGGCAGTTTGGGCATTGCCGCCGCGCAAAACAAAATCAGCATCGGGTATGGTGCCGAAGCAGGTCACATGGATTCGCATCTGGCGAAGTTCGTCGCGCGTTACTGCCGCGATTCGCTGATCATCACGCGCAATCCCGAATCGCAGGAAGTACTGGGCAAACTGGGCGTCTCCACTGAACTGGGCGCGGATACGGCGTGGACATTTGAATCGTTGCCGCTGACTTACGGCGAAGCTGAATTGCGCAAGCACGGCTGGGACGGCGTGACGCCCGTGCTGGTCGTTTGCCCGGTCAATCCCTATTGCTGGCCGGTGCGCGCTTCGGTAGCGAAATTTGTCAGCAACAAACTGACCGGCGCGCACCAAGACAGTCACTACCGTTCGATTTATTTCCACGAAGAAGGGCCGGAAGTTGAGCGCAAGTTTGAACGCTACCTGACCGCGCTGGCGAACGCGGTGGCGCTCTTCCGCCGCGACAACAACGTCTTCGTCGTGCTGGCCGCGACTGAGAAACTGGACACCGAGGCCTGCCACAAGATCAGCGCGAGGTTGGGCCAGGTGCCGGTGTTCTCTTCGGCGAATTACAACATGTACGAACTGGTCAGCATCCTGCGCAGTTGCCAAATGATGGTATCGTCGCGCTTCCACGGCATCGTGACGTGCATGGAAGCGGGCGTCCTTTCGGCGGGCGTGACGATTGATGAACGCATCCGCAACCTGATGACCGAACGCGGCCAGCCGGATTTGCTGTTGACCGTAGACGATCCTGACCTTGAAGAGCGCCTGCTCGTTATCCTGGGCAAACTCAGCAAAGAAGGCGAAGCGATCCGCGACGGCATTTACAAAACGGTAGCGAAGAATTTGAAGGTGATGGCGCGCATGGGCGTGTACTTTGAAGAGCACCTGCAACGCCGCTATCCTGAATTCCCGATTCGGCAGGGCGTGCATTCGTGGGAAGAGTATTTGCCGCCGTTGGGTGTAAACTTGCGCAAGTTGCTAGAAACCTACGAATAAGAGGGATGCCAATGAGTGTAATCTTTGGCTTGCGTGGTAACGAGTTTGAATGGGATGAAACCAAAGCATTCAGCAACGAAGAAAAGCACCAGGTGTCTTTTGAGACAGCCTGTGAAGTGTTCTTCGATCCATTAGCGCGTTATGGCGACGCTTCGGTGGAACACGAGCGGCGTGAGTTCGTGCTCGGATGCACCTTTGAGCATGACGTGTTATTGGCGGTTTATGTTGAGCGTGGCTATCGCACGCGCATCATCACTGCGCGAGCAGCAACGCGCGCGGAAAGGAAGCGATACTATGAATCAAACCGAGACTGAACAACTGGAAATCCAGCAGGACGAGGACACGTTGGTTACCGAAGAAGGATGGGTCTTGCGCTTTCGCGCACGCGAGGAAGAAATCGTCCCCTTGGCCTTGCCGGTTGAAGCCTTAGCCAAAGTGGATCGCATCGCTGCACGCCGCTCGATGTCACGTAAGGCTCTTTTACGACTCTATATTGGAAAAGGGTTACGAGAAGACCTGGCCCGCACATATACGACTGAATTACTGGCCAACACCAAACAAGTGCTTTCGCAACATCTGAAATCTGAAGAAGAGGTAGCTGCGATTCTGCAAGAAATTCAAACTGCTTCCGCCGCAAAAGCATGAGCTTTCTAGAAATCATTTTCGACCGGCTCAACCAAACGCGGTCCCGCGCGGTCATCCGCGAAGTGCGCGACGGACAGTTCGTCACGGCGACTTGTAGCGAGTTCCTCGCACAGATCAAGGCCGCGCGCACCTACATTCGCCAACTTGGCTTGAGCACGGGCGACCGTTGCGGGTTGCTCGCGCCGAACAGCATCCGCTGGGCCGCGCTCGATCTGGCGTTGATGGCCGAGGGCGTCACAGTCGTGCCGCTCTATGCGCGCCAGGCGCCGAATGAGTTGGTCAATATGCTCAAGGATTGTGGCGCGTCGCTGGTCTGTTGCGCCGACGAAGCGTTGCGCAACGGCATCGTCGAGCATTGGCCGGAGATGCAAGCGCGACTGCCGCTGTTTGGAGAAATCTTCGCCACTGCGCCGGATGCCAACATCGCCGACAAACCCGCTGAATTGAGCGAGAGTCACATCGTCACGATCATCTATACGTCGGGCACGTCGGGCGAACCCAAAGGCGTGATGCTGAGCGTCAAGAACCTGAATCACATGGTTCCCTGCACCGGTATGCGGCTAGATCAATTGATGGAAGGGGAAACGGAAAAGTCGCCCGATCAGGTCTTCCACTACCTGCCGCTTTGCTTTGCGGGTTCGTGGATTTTGTTGCTGACGGCCTTGTCACGAAACAGCCTGCTCACGCTTTCGACCGATCTGAACAAGCTGGCCGATGAGTTGCGGCTGGCCGCGCCGAATTATTGCCTGAACGTGCCGACGCTGCTCGAACGCATCCGCACCGGCGTTGAAAAGCAAATCAGCGAAAAGCCCGGTTTCGTGCAAACGATCTATCGCAACGGCAAGGCCGCCTGGTTGCGCAAGTATGAAAACCAGGTTGGGTGGCTGGACGAGTTTTGGATCGGGTTGGCGCATTGGCTGATCTTCGCCAACATCAAAAAGAAGATTGGGGCAAACCTGCGCTGTTTGATTTGCGGCTCAGCACCGCTCAACAAAGAGACGCAGTTGTTTTTCATGATGCTCGGCATTCTCGTGCTGCAAGTGTACGGTTTGACCGAGACAACCGCGATTTGCACAATGGACGACCCGCGCGATTTCACGCCGGGCCGCGTAGGCCCCACGATTCCCGGCATCGAGATGAAGCTGGGCGAAGACGACGAATTGCTGGTGCGCGGGCCACACATCTTCGCCGGCTATTGGGACAGGCCCGAAGCAACGGCGGCGGCAATGCTGCCTGATGCGGATGGCGACTGGTTTCGCACGGGCGATCAGGGCGAAGTGGATGCCAAAGGCAATTGGGCCATCAGCGGACGCATCAAGGCCCTGCTCATTCTGCGTTCCGGCCACAACATCGCGCCGGAACCGATTGAAGAGAAACTGGCCTTCCGGCTGCCCACCGCGCAGCAATGCGTCGTGCTGGGCAATGATCGCAGCTTCCTGACAGCGCTCATCACAGGCGAAGTCACCCAAGCACAAGCCGAACAGGCCGTCGCGGCGGTCAACGAAGAGTTGCCGCATTACAAACAAGTGCTGGCGTTTCATCTGGAAAAAGAACCGCTGACGATTGAAAGCGGTTTGTTGACGGCCAACGGCAAATTGCGCCGCGAGGCGATTGCCAAACACTTCGCGTCCGCGATTGACGCGCTGTATCGCGCGCAGAAAGGTTAGGGGAATGTTCACGCTCGGATTGGTTTGCGTTTTCGTTTCATTCATTTTGGTGATTATGGGCCTGATGGCCTGGGGCAATACTTCGGACGAGAAGAAGGACGAATAAGAACCGCGATTTATGCAAAGCTTCAACGGCGAAACGCTCTCCTGGGAATTAAAAGACGGCTGTATTGAATTGGTCTTGCAGCGCGAACCGGCCAACGAGATCGGCCTGCAAACGCTGGCCGAGTTGGAGCAGTTCGTCGCCGCGCACGAGACGCTGAAAGACCAAGCCCACGCGCTCATCATTCACAGCACGGTCAAGGCTGGTTTTAGCGCTGGTGCCGATTTGCGTGATCTGTATCGCGGCGCAAGGGAGCTTGGGTTTGCCCACGCGGAACCGCAGGTGCGCGACTTTCTCACGCGCATCCACGCGGTGATGAATGCGCTCGACGCCTCGCCGCTCACGACGATGGCGGCGGTGCACGGCGTCTGTTTCGGTGGCGGCTTTGAATTGGCACTGGTTTGCGATCTGATCATCGCCGACAAAATGGCACGCTTTTGTTTTCCTGAGTTGCGGCTCGGCTTGATTCCAGGCTTTGGCGGCATCCCACGGTTGAAGCGCGATCTGGGTAATGCTTTGGTGCGCGACCTGCTGTTGACCGGGCGTAGCTTGAATGCGGCACGTGCTCAGGCAGTCGGCTTGGTCAGTCAACTTGTTGGTGAAGGCGATGCGCTCAAAGTCGCGCGCTTCACCGCCGCACAGGTCAAGAAATTCGACCGTGCGACCAGCGCCGCCGCCAAGCAATTTCTCAAACCGATTCCCTATGCTGAATTGCAGCAAGAGATCGAGATTTTTTGCAATCTATTCACGCAACCTGCGGTCGAGGCTGGCTTGCGCAAATTTGTCGAAAGTACTGACACGCTACCATACTTACCTTAATGAATTGCCTGATGAACCGGTTAAAGCTGGCACAATCTGTTTGCGTGAGCGCGGGGCTGCTTTTGGGCGCACTGAACGCGCCGCCGCCTGCCAACGCCCAGCAGCGGCATGCCCAGCCGCGCCGTACCGCTGCGTTGCGCGAAGAATTTTCATTCACACTCAAAGATTTCAAAATGGAGCATCAGGCTGAAACCAACAGCTTGAACATCCACATTCGTTACATCTACAAAACCGGCCTTGCCGAAAACGAATATCCGAACTTCATTCCGCTGGCCAAGGATGTAGAACAATTTCTGACCGCTTATCCGAACGAAAACACTTATTGGGAAATCGTCAATAAGGAGCTGACGAAGCTGGTGCTCGATAAATACAACGCGCTTTCTTCCATCACTTGCGAAATCGAGGTTGCACCATCCCGTCGTCATCCATACACCCGCGCCAGCCGCGTGACGCGCTAGCGTCGCACGCGCTAAGGCGGGAAAAGGAGTTTTAGAGCATGCAACAAAAACGCAGAGCCAAGATCACCGCGCTGGGCACTTATGTCCCGCCGCGCGTGGTCACCAATCACGAGCTGGAAAAGATGGTTGAAACCAACCACGATTGGATTGTCGCCCGCACCGGCATTCACGAACGCCACTGGGTCGAACCTGGCACGCCCACTTCCGAACTGGGCGCGCAGGCCGCTGCCGAAGCGTTAAAACAACGCGGCATCGAAGCCAGCGAAGTCGAATTGATCATCGTTTCGACCGTCACGCCCGACATGTTTTTCCCTTCGACGGCCTGCATGATTCAGAAAAAGATTCATGCCACGCACGCCTGGGGCTTTGACATTTCCGCCGCCTGCGCCTCGTTTCTATTCGCGCTGACCACGGGCGCGCAATTCATCGAAAACGGCACGCACAAAAAAGTCCTGGTCATCGGCGCTGACGTCATGACCAGCGTTCTCAACCCTGAAGACCGCACAACGCTCGTCCTGTTCGGCGATGGCGCGGGCGCAGTGTTACTTGAGCCTGGTGAAGAAGGCGAAGACTTCGGTCTGTTGGATTACCGGCACGAAATTGACGGCGCGGGCGGCGAGAATCTTTACATGCCCGGCGGCGGCAGCCTGCACCCCACTTCGCACGAGACCGTAGACAAGAAGATGCATTACGTCCATCAAAACGGCCAGGCCGTCTTCAAATACGCCGTGCGCAAGATGGAAGAATTGAGCACCGGCATGCTGGCCAAACACAGCCTGACCGGCAATGACCTCGCCTGTTTCATTGCGCACCAAGCCAACCTGCGCATCATTGACGCCACGGCCCAAAAAACCGGACTCGCGCCGGAAAAAGTCATCAAGAACATTCACAAGTACGGCAATACGACCGCCGCGACGATTCCACTGGCAATCAACGATGCGATTGCCGACGGCAAACTGAAGAAAGGCGACCTGGTGTTGTTTGCGGCGGTGGGCGCAGGGTTCACTGCAGGTTCGGTTTTGATGAGGTGGGCATACTGATGATGCGAACACAGGAACAAATCATTGACGAAATTCTTGCGCTGGCCGCCACGCACTTCAAAGTTGACCGTGCGGCGCTCACCGCTGACGACGACTTTTTCAAGGTGCTGAAGATTGACAGTCTACAGGCGCTGGAATTGCTGACGCGACTCGAAAACCATTTCAGCGTTGAGTTGCCTGATTACGAAGTGCAGGGTGTCAGCGATTTCCGCACGCTGGCGGATCGCATCGAAGCGCGACTTTGAGCACGCAATGCAGTACCGGGAGCGGTAGCGACCGGGTTAGATTCGGCCTGAAGTTCTTTGCCTTAAGCTAACCCAGTCGCTACCGCTCCCGGTACTGCGTCGGCGGCCCCATCCTTATGCCCAATTCCCAAGTCAAAATGATCAGCCTTGCCGAGCAGCCTTCGCTCGGCTCTGCCCTGCGCGCAGCTTTGGATCGGTTTGCCAACGAGACCTGCCTGATTGAAGCCGACCGTGAGCGCGAGAACCAGCGCTGGACTTACGCCGAATTCAAAGCACGCGCATTGCCGTTGGCAAAATACCTGCAAGCGCGCGGCGTCCGGGCCGATTCGCGCTGCGCCATCATCATGACCAATCAGTCGCGCTGGCCGCTCGCGGCCTACGCGATCTTTTACTGCGGCGGCGTAGTCGTGCCGCTCGATTACAAACTCTCTGCCACTGAACATGTCGCGCTGCTCAAACACTCGCAAGCCGCAGTCCTCATCACCGAATTCCATTTCTGGCGCGCGATCACGCAGGCCGCAGGCTTTGACGAACTGACGCATCTGAAAACCGTCATCGTCACCGATCCGCCCAAACGCGGCGACTTGCTCAACGCCGTGCCTTTTGACGAAGCGCGTGCGGAAGGCGAACCGCAATTCGTCGAACGCCGGCGTGACGATTGGGCCTGCATCGTGTATTCGTCCGGCACTGGCGGGCGTCCGAAAGGCTGCGTACTCACACACCACAACTATCTGGAGCAATGCGCGTCGCTCACGGCGCTCTATCCGTTTTGGCCGGGCGTGCGTTACTTGAGCATCCTGCCGTCGAATCACGCGATTGATTTTATGGTCGGCTTCCTTGGCCCGTTCGTCTGCGGTGCAGCGGTCGTGCACCTGCGCACGCTGCGGCCAGAGTTCGTCCGCGAAGCCTTTACGCGCTTCAAGATTACCTATGTCGCGCTGGTGCCGCTGATCCTGAAAAACCTGCAGGCGGGCTTGCAGCAACGCTTCGACGAATTGCCGCCACTCAAGCGCTTTGTCTTTGATCGCTTGCTCGCGCTCAACAAGGCGTTGACGAAAAAGCAGCCAAACCTGGCGCTCAGCCGCAAGCTGCTCAAACAGGTTCACGCGGCCTTTGGCGGCGAGTTGCGCGCGATCTTCACCGGCGGCGCGTTTTCGGATCCGCAGATGCTGCAATTCTTTTATGACTTGGGCCTTCAGGTCGGCAACGGTTACGGGTTGACCGAAGCGGGCACCGCGATCACGCTCAACGACTTCAAACCGTTTCGCGCCGATACCGTCGGCAAGCCGCTGCCCGGCATGCAAGTGGAGATTCGCCATCCCGACAGCGACGGCATCGGCCAAGTCGCCGTGCGTAGCAACACCGTAATGTCGCACTACCTCGACGACCCCGAACAGACGGCAGAGACGATTGTGGCTGGCTGGTTGTTGACGGGCGACCTGGGGCGCTTTGACAGTGACGGCCATTTACAACTGGTTGGCCGCGCCAAAAACATGATCGTCACCGCAGAAGGCAAGAACGTTTATCCCGAAGACATCGAGCAAGCGTTCGAGGGCCTGCCGGTCAAAGAGTTCTGTGTGTTTGCAGCCAATTACATCTGGCCCGAACGTTCGCTGCTGGGCGAAAAGCTGGTCATCGTCTTGCGGCTGAACGAAGGCCAGGAATTCAGCGAGGAATTGAAACAGGAGCTAGTCAAACGCAATGCGAAGCTGCTGAATTTCAAACGCCTCAGCGGCTACGTGCTTTGGAAGGCTGATTTCCCGCGCACGACCTCGCTGAAAATCAAGCGGATTGTGTTGGCTGAGGAAATACGCCAACGCTTTGAGCGGCAGGCGGCGTTGCGGGAATTATGAAGGCTGGCTACCTTTTTTATAGCTCAAATGCGCCTCACGGAAAGAGCGGAGTCCGATCGAAGAGGTGGTGCGGCTTGAGCATGAATTCCAACCACATCAAGTGGGCTTCCCTTTCCAAAGGCCGCCGCTGACGATTTCGCCGTCCTCATCCCGCACCAAGTGATGCGCCGAACTGGTGTATCACACAACCACATCTGTGTTTGCTACCGGCTCCGGCGGCGTGCTGAAGATAGGCAGGTTGACCGCGAAGATTTCTCCCGGCTGCTAGTAATCGCAGCACTCTTTATTTCTGACACACACCACCAATGAGACCGAGGCCCGTCCCTGGATCAGCCAGGAGTTTCGGGCTATGCGGGTCGGTGCTGAACCAGAACGTCTTGAACGGCACTTCGCCGTGGGGCATGTAGTGGTTCCGGAAAGTACTCGTCGAAGGATCGCAGACGTTCTGCTGGATTGAGAACTTGAACCCGCCAGTCATCTGGCTGAGGCTGGTCCAATCAAGATACGACGGCTGCGCCACGTGACAGGTGCGGCAATCCTTACGCACCACGTTCTGGTACAGGTCAGTGTTGCTCGACCAGCCAGACAGCCAGACGGGCGGCGTATCCGAGGCAATGCAGCCTGAGTTGTTGACGCCGCACGGGTACAGGCCGTTGATAAGTCCAACAATCGGGTCGTTCGCATTCGTGTTGTTCGGATGCGTGGCGGCGATGATGGCGTTCAACTGCCGGAATTGCTCCTGCTGATTGCTCAGGGTATACCCATCCACTAGGTCGTATACGAACGAAAACACGTCGAACGGCAGGAACGAGGCACCTTCAACCTTATTCGTGGAGGAATTGTAGCCTCCCCCGTGACAAGCGAGGCAGAGTTGCGGGAGTTCCTTGTTGAGTTCGCTGTCGAGCGCCGGATTCTTGAAAAGCGTGCCATCGGCCTTGTACGCGTAGAACTGCACTGCGTCGTCATTGGACGTGCCGTCGTACTCCATCGCCACAGTCGCGAGCACACTCGACAACTTGTTGTGGATCGCGTCGTAGATGGCGCTGGCGGCCGGGCCTGCAGGGCCTGTCCCATAGTTGCTGACGTAGCAGGCCGCTTTCCCGGTGGCCGCATTCTGCTGGCGGCAATGCATGTCGCGGCCAAATTGCAGGTCGCCATTGTTGTAGTAGACAGCGTTAGCTTCGCCAGCGACGGGGGGTATTGTCGGGTCGTCGTTGAATCCGTTGGTGGCTTTCCAGTGGCTGAACGTATCACGCTGAGTCGCACCAATCGCCCCAAGACTCGTGTAGTACGCGGTGGCGACCGGTGTCGGGTCAAGTGGGTCACTCCCTAGTGGCGGCGGGATGATCGGGAGGCCGAGATACGGCACGTCGTGTGGAGGCAGATCAACCGACAGGATGACCGGTTGGCCGGTGGTGGTGCTTGCCGGATCGAACCCCCTACAGGCGCCGTACGGAAAAGGCGGGAAGCCATCACTCGATCCGTCGGGTAGACCGGAATTCACGGTCAGCGTTTGCAAGATGGCATCGGGCCCGCTGTTTGGGTGAATCTCCAGCGTCACGGCTGTATTCGGCGGAAGCCTGAACAGACCATTGATCTTTTCCGTCACCTGGAAGTCATTATGGTTCGGCCCGCCGCTCGAACTGGTATAGCTCACGTGCAGCTTGAACGGAAACGCCGGCGCGCCTTTGAGGGCATTGGTCGGATCGTCGAACACGGTCAGCTTGATGCAAGCCGTGTTGCTGAAGACCGTGTCGGCGTTGAACGCGCTAAAGTGCCGCACTTTCCCGCGATACCGGTTGCCGACTTTTGTCAGCGTGCCGTCCTCCAGCCAGATGCCCCTCGCCTCGTCGAACGTGAAAAGTGGGATGGTCGCCGGCGCGGTCGCCAGGGCCGGCGGGTGAATCGTCAGCTCAATGTCAGCCGTGGTGCCCGGCGCAAGGCGCAACGGTTGGCCGCCGCCATCCGTGAGCGTGGCATCAATCGCGCCATAACTCACCATCGTGGCGTTCCGCCCTCGATAGACCGCGGCGCCGTCGCCGGGAATCGCGTTCGACTGGTTGAGGTCATAGGCGAACAGATACGAATGGACCGGCCCCGAGGCCGGGTTGCCCCTGGCATCCACCAGCGTATTTGGTCCAATCGTGACCTGCGCGCCGTTATTGCGCTCGAAGACCGCTCGCCCACCGGCGCCGGCATCGAAGGTCGCGTGCTGCGCCTGGTCGAGTTTCAGGCTCAACCCGGCAGCCGGCCCATATACGGCGCGTGAGAGCAGCGCAAAGGCAGCCTTCTTGACATTGATGACGTAACGCTTGCTTTCCGGGACGCTGGCTAAGAACGCGCCAGCGGGGTTGGTCTTCACCAGTGTGCCGTTCACGCTGACCGCTGCCTGGTCAATAGGCGCGCCGGTCGCGCGATTGGTCACGCTGCCGCTGATGCGCACCTGGTTGGGGCCAGTCCGGATGGTGAGCCGACTCGTCGCGAACCCGCCTTTCCCATCCGTGACCTGCACCGAGATGATATACGTGCTCGGCGCCGACGGCAGCTTCCAGTCAATCGCCGGGGCATCCACGGATTTCAGGCTCGCGTTGCTATCGGCCCACTTGAAATGCAGTCTGTTGCGGTCGCTGTCCGTCGCCGTGACCGTCACCCTGAGGACTTCACCAGGGCTCGCGCTACGCACATCCTGACCGCCGCGCGTCGCCCGCAGACCGAGGATTACCGGTAAAGAGTTGGTTGAGGTAATGTCGAAGGCGCTCGTTCCCAACAGATCGGCGGCCGCCAACGACACCGTCCGCGTAATGACACCGCCGCCAAAGGCCGCGCTGAGCCGATAGTTGCCGGCAGCCGGCACTTTCGGCAGCACATATTGTCCGAAGCTGTTGCCGGTGACAGGTCCCGCGACCACGGCGCCGCCGGAATTGACCAGCGAGACCTTGGCCGCCTCGAGCGTTCCGAACTGCTGGCTTTCCTGGTAACACCAGCGGGCGGGTTTGCCCATCAGCACCGTCCCGCGCAGCGTGCCAGGCTCGGGGGCGATCAGCGCATCGTGGTCGAGCACGATTGTCTCGCCCGCAATCGAAATGATCGCCGGATCGCAGGCAGAGATGAAACCGTCACCCTCCAGGCACAACTGGTAACGGCCCGGCTGTTGGCGCGGTATCGCGAAATAGCCGTGCGTGTTCGTGGCCACCTTGGGAGTCGCGGTGTTCTGCGTCAGGTTCTTGAGGAAAACGCGGATGTTCGGCAATCTGATCGGCGGGATTTTCAAATCCTGGCGACCGGCGCCAATAGCGGCAAAGCCGTGAACCTCGCCGCCGCGCAGCACGCGTAGTTGCGCGGCTTGCCGCGCGTTCTCGGGGCTAGCCAGCTTCTGACAACTCAGGATGGCTAACGCGAACAGAAGCGTTAGCGCGACAAGCAGCCTCTTCGCAGGCACGAGGGCTTTTATCGAAGTGCGAGTGTCAGACGCTGATGTTCCTGTCTTCATAGTGGTCTCCTTGTTTGCAAGCGTTACGGCAACCTGAATGACTGCTTATCAGGCTCGTTCAATGCGGTACCAGACCTTCCAGTCTCCCAGATTCTCCGGTTCGATCTGTTCGTCGCCCGGCCCGTAGCTGCCGAGCCAGGACTCCGGCGGGCCGGTGAAAATGCGCCGGTAGGGGCAGAGTTCGTCGTCCGGGTCGAAGGTGTCCAGTTCGATACCCATAATCTCAACTGCCAGATGATCCTCGACGAAATCCTCGAACAGGGGCAGGTTCAAATGAATCGTGTTGTGCCCGGGCGCGTCGGAAATGCTGAAGTGCCCTTTGCCCGGCAGGCGCAGTTCCCGGAGCAGTCCGCCATTGTTGCGAGAATGGACTCTGGCGTGGAAGCGGAATTCGCCTGCGCCTTTGATGAAAGGGTCGTGGTCATCCAGGATCTGAATCCGCTCCAGCACCAACCGAACTTTCTGTCCCTGCTCCCGTTCAGTCGGGTCTTCCCACTTTACATTGGGATCATTGGCCAACTCGACAAAGCCGCGCGCGCGCTGCCGCAGAAACTCGACCTGACGTTCCAACACCGGACGCCAGCGGCTGAGCTTCGGCGTCAGGTTCAGGCGTTGATGGAAGAGCGAGAGCAATCGCCGCTCAGGTTCGTGCAGGCGGGCGGCCTTGCTGACTTGAATGTTGATCTGGAATCCGCCCAGCACGCGGCGCTGGTCGGTGCGCACCTGGTTGACGTCCACGATGAACTTCTGCCCTTCCTTGATGCCCGCCGGCAGCGTGACGGTGACCAGCCCGGCCAGGTTGTCGCCCCAGAAAGGCGGGATCGGCAGATAGGTCGGCCCCGCGACAAACAGTCTCAGCGTGTGCGAATCGCGGATGCCCACGCTGCCGGGCGCATGCCGCAGATTGCGATAGTTGACGATCTCTTCGACATTGGCGCCGGGCAGGTAAAGCTCCACCACCGACTGGCGCGGCAGGTTGTTCCAGAAGAAGACCAACTCGTCCAGGCCTTCGGTTGACTTCCAACGTTCGGCATCGAATTGCCAGCGGGCGGTCTCGCTGGCTTCAGCCTCGCTGCGTTTGATCAGGCCTTCAACGACACCCGGCGCCTGAGCCAGCCAACTGCTTCTCAGGTGTTCAAAGCCGTGCCCGCCTCCGTGTTCGTGGCCGTTGCCTTTATCGCCTACGCAGCAGACGGCGGGCCGGGCTGGGCGCGGCGTTGGCCTTTCAAGCTCGTCTTCTTTCTCGTGGTGTCCCGCGTGTGCGCGCTGTGGCGTGGGTTGCTGGTTGGGCTGCCGGCGGCGCGCGCGTGTGAGATTGATGTCGAAGCTGTGTTGAATGGCGCGCGTGATCTCAGACCCCGGATTGGCTGTCCTGAGAATCAGCAGATTGCGTTGCGACAGATTGTCAGATGTGCCCGGCGTGGAGCCGTTGACCGTCGGGTCGGGCGGATACCAGACCTCGACCACCATGCATTGGTGTTGGCTGATGAGCAGATCGCGAATCGGAAACAGACCGCTTCCGAATCCGCCATCGCCGGTGAAGGTTTGCGGGAATCTGGGCGCGCCCTGGTTGATGTCCAGGTACGCGCCGAAGAAGCTCGGCAATTCGCCGCCGCCGGTGGGCGGGAAATGCGTTAAGTTTTTCGGGTCGGTCTGCGTCGTCATCGCGGCGCTAGTCGCCACGCGCGGCTCGGCAAAGAACGGAATCGAAGCCAGTTCGTTGGTCGCGGTTCGCCCCAACAGCGCGATGCCGCTGGCGGCATCAGTGCGATAGGTCAGCGTGTTGTCGAACTCGACGTTCGCCGTGCCCCAGCGCAACAGTCTGAACGAGGCGCGCACTTTCGGCGCCGTCGGGCTGGTGTCGGTGCCGGTGACGCTCTGCATCCGCACTTTGGCCAGCGCGAAGTTGTGGACGTTGACCCCGCTGACCTGAGTCGAATATTCCAACACCGACTGCTCCTGGTCGGGCGTCAGAGAGTCGAAGTTGTCGGCGCCGGCAGTGCCGTCGCGCAGGTTGTCTATCGCCTGCTGGATGAAAACATTTGGGTCTGTCCAACCCGCCGGCACGCCGAACCGGGCCACGCCCTGATTCACCTTGAGAACGCGCGTGTCAATGCTGAGCCAGGAAGTTGTGCCGTCGAGCATGTAGGGGTTCGAGTCGATCTGCAGGCGCACGCGCGAGGCATCGTCCATCGCCTCGTTGCCCGAACGGTCGCGGGTTTTAATGACAAGCTTGAGGTCTTTGAAGTCGCCAGCGTTCATTCCGGCGAATGTGGCATTGCCGCTGAAAGTCACGCGGTAACTCCAGGTCACGCGCTGCGGCGCGCTGGGATGCAGCGACGGGTCTTCGGGCAGACCGTTGCCAATCGCGGCGACGTCCACCAGCCCGGCCAGCGAGACGTCGGTAATCGCATCCCGCAATTCGAGCGCGGGCGCGTGGGCGTTGTCGGTGTAAAGCCCGGCGGCGCGCACCGGCGGCGCGATCAATCCCTGCAATTGCGGTTCGACCTCCGGCGGCCAGACGATGGGCGCGGCCCGCGCCGTGCGATCCTGCACCAGCACGTAAAAAGCATTGTCGAACACGCTCTGCCCGCTCAATGCAATCGCATCAACTTGATCCTGCGAAAAGCTGCTGCGATCCAGATAAACGGTGATCTCCGGCGCTTGTTTTTCCTGAAGCAGCGGAATCTCGATGATCTCCTCGTGGTCGAAGCCGTCCAGCCGTTCGTAGGTCGTTCCCGCCGGAAGAGCGGCGGCGAAGGCGTCGAGCAGCGTCAGCGTGGTGTTCGAGCCGATCAGGGCAATCATCCGCACCTGCCCCGCCGCTCGAATCAGATCGCCCTGTCGGAAGAAGGTTTGGAAACTCGTGCCGCTGCCGGTAATCGTCGTGCCGCTGCTGGAGACGGTTCCGGCGGCAGCCGGGATTGAGCCGTCAGGTTTGTGTTTGCAGGTCAGATGGCCGGTCACGCGAATCAGGCTGTTCTTGAAGCCAGTGGCAGTCGGCGTGAAGCTGAGATTGTCCGAAGCGAACGGCCCCTCCGGAACTGTGTCAACGTCAACTGTTCCCGCGCTGCCATCGAAGACGAAGTCTTCAATGAAATTCACACCCTGTTGCCGCTCGTTCGGATTGATCGGCGCGCCGGTTGTGATGATCAGATTGCGCGGCGGTAACGCGATGACCGGAGCAGCGCCGCCCGCTTCGCGCAGCACTTCACATTGCAGCATCAGTTCAAGCGGCCGGCCAAACGGCGGGTTGAAGGAGGTGGGATCGGGTCGCACATTTATCTTGACGCGCAGAGTGCCGTTGCCGTCCGTAAGGTTGATGCCCTGAATGGCGTTGGCAGGTTCGACGCTGTCGGTGCTAGTCGAGAATTCGCGCAGGATGGTCAGAATCTGCGGTGACGGGTATGCCGATCCGTCGGCTTGAACCGGCGCGAAGGTTACGAAACGCGGTTCGCGTTTCGCCCACACGTCGTCAATGAAGCCATGCCAGGCAAAGAAGCGTGGGACGTGGTTATTCGTGACGGGCGGTGCCAGGTCGCCGTTCAGGTAGTGCCCCGGACCGTGGTAGCCGGAATCGGATGCGCCAGCTACCGGGATCATCTGACCAGAGCTCGAGGTCGCGGGTGTGTCTAAGATAAAAGGGTTGAAGTCCCTGGCGAAGAACTGCCCCATCTCGCCGGCGTTTGCGAATTCGCCCAGGTCCCCATTCCAAAAAGTGGTGTGGACTGGGGCGATATCCACTGTCGGCGGCGTGTTGCTCCAATCAACGACCGGGTGGCCGGGGCCTTGAGCATTCCATACCACATCCAGATTGGCAGGTGGGGGAGGATTGGAGGGAGTGTCGTGCGCACACGTGTTGAGGGATTGCACTGCGTCCTGGCCCGTGCGCGCCAGCCAACGGTCGAACAACACCAGGTGATCGCGATGGAAAGTGAAGAATTCAGCGCCGACCTGTGTGCGGCTGATCTGCTTTTTGCGCCGATGCTGCCCGACGCCAGTCTTGAAAAACGGCGTGGCCACCGTCCACGACGCCGCTCCGCTGTTCGGATGCCAGACGTGATGCACCTGATGAAAGATGTCGGTGAAGTCCTTTTCCGAAAGGATCGTGCCATCGCGGTCATAAATGGGCGGCACGGGGAAGACCGGCTGGCCGAGCAGCCGTTTGCGCAGATCGAGCACCCAGCGCATGAACGCCCAATAGCGATAGCTGAATGGAGCTTTGATCTCGTCATCCAACTCCATCCCATTGCCCGAGCTGACGTAATTGCGGAGAGTGTTGTAGTAGTTTCTCGCCGCAGTACCCAGATCGTTTGTTGTCCAGGTACCGGGGAACGGGCTGCCGTTCAACGCCGCTGGCACGCCCGGCCCGACCGGAAGTGTCAACGAATCGTTGTCGGGGAAGACATCCCAGCCGTCCCACGGGCGCACCGGCGGCAGCAGGTACAAGCTGCGCCAGGCTTCATAGCGGCTGAGCATCACATTGAGGTGGTGATCGAGAAAGGCGTTCCCGGCCACGTTCGAGGTGGGGCGATTGTCGAACGTCCAGACGAGGTGATTCTTAGTTCCGCCGGGCGGCGGGCCCAATTCCGCCGTCCCCAGGTCTCCATAAATCAGCGAAGTGACGAAGTTGATGTTATTGGCTCCCATGATGGTGCTCCTTCCGTGTTAGTGATGAAATGAAATTCAGGCTGCTTGTAATTGTGTGTAGAACCCGCAATCGAAGTGTCAGTTGCTGGCAAACCAACCGCTATCCGACAAGCTGCCAGCTTGTCGGATGACTCTAAAGCGCATGCATTCGGACAGGGGTTTCGAACACGCTCTTAGTCTGTAGCGCCGCGTTCGTATCACCTCGGCGCCCTGCGGCTGCTTTCAACTACATATGGGTTGAGACACAAAATCATTTCGGCCCTGCGCATCTAAATTTCCAGTGGCCTGCGCAACCGTGTGACTTTCCGAACGCACGCCAACCCAACGCGCGCATTGAGAACCCTGCCCCCCTGTGCCAGAATCCCCCGCACTTCACCAACCAACGCAACACTGATGAACAAAGCAACGCTCGCCATCGTCAATCCCGCCGCCGGCTTCGGCAAATGCGCCACGCTGCTCGGCCCCGCGCTCGACCGTCTGCACCGGGCGGGCGTTCGCTTCGAGGTCGCTGAAACCAAACACGCCGGGCACGGCGCCGCACTTACGAAAGAAGCCTACGCCGCCGGCTATCGCCGCTTTCTCGCTGTCGGCGGCGACGGCACTTCGTTCGAGATCGTGAATGGGTTGTTTCCACAGGCCCACGACGAAGGCGAGATTCCCACGCTCGGTTTTTTGCCGCTCGGCACCGGCAATTCGTTTCTCAAGGATTTCACTAACGAGGGCGTCGAGTACTCCGCCCAAGCCATTATTGCGGGCCGCACACGCCCGTGCGATGTCATTCGCATCAACCATCGTGACGGCGCGGTACATTACATCAATATTCTCAGCTTAGGCTTTGTCTCTGAAGTCTGCGTGCTGGCGAATCGCCGTTTCAAATGGCTGGGCGCGGCGAGTTATGGCTTGGCCGTCGTGCTTTGCCTGGCGCGATTCAACAAACAAATCTACCGGCTGAAACTGGATGGGACGGAACAACCCAATCCGCCCGCCACGGCGCTGCTGATTTTCTGCAACAGCAAATATACGGGCGGCCATATGATGCTCGCGCCGAATGCCGACATCGCCGACGGCAAAATCGAAATCGTGCGCTGGTCGGCTGATCGCTTCGATTTCATCTTCAATTTCAAAAAATGCTACGACGGCTCGCACATCCGTCATCCGCTGATTTGGCAGGGCCGCGCCAAACGCATCGAGTTGAATTTCGACCAGCCAATTGATGTGATGGTGGATGGCGAGGTGCTGACGTTGCAGATGGATTCGCTGGAAGTGTTGCCGTCGGCGTTGCGGGTGATGGTCTAAATCGAACCACACAACATTGAGACAGCGCTCCCGGTTCCGTACCAATGTTGCGTGTTCCGATTTAGGCGCTCTTGTGCTCTTCTTCTTTCTGATTGAATTCTTCCGGCGGCACTCCCCGCACTAAATTTTTCAGTTTGGTTGCCGCGTGGGTGGGAATGGCTTGCGGATAGTAACGCGCCAGGGTCAATACGCCCCCCACAACCTGCCGCCACTGCCCCGCGCGTAAATTCAGCCGGATGTCTGTCGTCAATCGCTCGCCGTAATAGCTCCGCGCCCGGTGTAAACCTGCCCGATACGCCGTCGTGAGCTCAGGATGGGCGCGCACGAAGTCTGCTTGCGCGGCAAACACCGCTAACGCATCGCGCAACATCGCCGCCGAATTGCGCGACATGCTGGGCAGATGCTGGCGGTATTCGGCGACGACTTCGGCGTGACAACAGATCGGATAACGCTGGGCGAGGCGCAAATACAGTTCCCAATCCGCACAGCCACTGCGCGCTTCATTCCAGCCGCCCACAGCTTCCAGTTCGGCGCGACGATACAGCACGGCGGCAGGCAACCAGACGCAAGCGCCGCCGCCCAACAAGGTCGCATAATGATCGCTGGTCACACAACGCTGCTGCGGTATACCCAGCACTTTCCCATCGCCCGCAATTTCGCGGTAATGTCCAGTGGCGATGACGCAAGCGGGCCGTGTTTGAAGCTGCTGCAAATGCGCTTCGAGTGCGTTCGGGGTTAACCGGTCATCCGCATCCAGAAACATCAGAAATTCGCCTTGGCTTGTGCGCATGCCGTGATTGCGGGCGGCTGAGACGCCCCGATTGGATTGCTGAATGAGTTTGACGCCGGGATAACGCGCGACAACCGAGGCGGGGTCGGCGCGCGAACCATCATCCACCACGATGATTTCGCGGTGCGGCCAAGTCTGGGCCAGCACGCTCGCAATCGCGTCGCCGACGAAATGCGCCTGGTTGTAACAAGGGATGATGACGGAAACGAGCATGGGCAGTTGGTAGTTGTCGGGTGGCAGCGGCGATTTAGATCGGTTTTCACATCGGTGTAGGGGAAAAGTCGCACAGCGGGACAGTACCGCGCGCGTGAGCAAGCGGCGCGTCAAGCTTTCGCCATTGGTTGAGCCGCCCACCCTCCGCTTGCTCACGCGCGCGGTACCGTCCCGGCACAACGCGCTCCCGTAAACGCAATTGCAAACCGCTCTAAGTCAGGTAACTGCCAACCGCCAACCCTATTTCCACAACCGTGGGTCGAATTGAAAAGGCACCGCGACGTGCCGCACGATCCGGATGAAATCTTTGTGTTCGGGGTTGAGCAGATAATTTTCTTCTTGCGGAACAACAACGGAAGGCACCGCCAGCACGGCGGTTTTGCCTGCGCGCAACCAATCGGAACCGATGCGACGCAAGACATCCGGCGCGGGGTAACGCCGCCAATCCACTGGCAAGTCAGCGAGCAAAATGCGCGTTAGGCGCAATTGGCCGGGCAAATCGGCGGCGCTGGCGACGTAATCGGCGGGCAGTAATTCGGGATCGAGATGCACAAACGTTTCCAGCGCCGCCAGCGCCAGACTGTCTGCCGTATACACCATCGCCGCGCCTTCTTCATTCCAGCGACCGCCATATAGCTTTGCGCCGAGACCCGTGAAGGCTTGTGCCGCGTACTTCCGATTGCACAAGCGCCAAACCCTTCTCAACTCCAAACTCCGTGCGCGATGCGACCCAGCACGGCTTCGACCTGGCGCGTGCCTTCGTCGGTATCGAGCAATGACAGCGGCGTCACATGCGCCAAGGCGCGGTTGGGCCGCAACAGCCAGGCGCGCGCCCTTTCGACCTCACCCAAGACAGCTTCAGCCAACGCGACGACGCGGGCCAAGCGATACACGCGATCCGATTCGGCGGCAGACAGGCGTTGCTCGCCTTTGCGCCGCGCAATCGTGCGCGTCGGCAGGCCGAGCGCGACCAGCACAGCCTCACGTGAAATACCGATGGCGCCGATGATGGATTCCAACGCGCTGTAATCCAGCCCGCGGCGCACCACCGGAATCATATCGGACGCCGAAGCGACTTTGGCGCCGAGCGCTTTTTCACCACCCAACATTTTGACGACTCTGGCAGTCTCCATCCTGAAACGCACCTCCCAAAATGGATTGTGTACCGGCAATCTGGCCGGGATTATCCGGCCATCTGGCCAGAGCCGTCAATGCACGTGGAATAAATCAATTGCGCCGCGCACAAAGACGTCGCTTAATTTCCCGAATACTGCGCGGGCAACGGTTTGTCCACTTTCACACGCGCGCCCCGATTCGCCAGTTCCCACAGCGTGGCATAAACGGTGCGCGTGACTTTTTCCATCTTACCGAAATCAATCTTCTCAACTTGATCGCTCACCTTATGGTAATCCTCGTTGATGCCATCAAAATAAAAGATGATCGGGATGCCTTTGCGGGCGTAATTGAAATGGTCGCTGCGATAAAACAGCCGCTGCGGATCATTCGGCTCGTCATACATATAATTGAATTTGAGCTTGAGGTAAGAGTCGTTGACGGCTTCACTGAGCGCGCCTAATTCGCTGCTCATCATCTTGGAACCGATGACGTAGATTTCATCTTCCAGCGTGACACGATCACGCTTTTTGCTATCAACCTCTTTAGCACTGCGGCCAATCATATCTATGTTGAGTTGCGTGGCGATTTGATTGAGGGGCACCGGCGGATTGTTGGTGACGTATTCCGAACCCCAGAGTCCTTTTTCTTCGCCCGCGTGCCAAACTAGCAGGACTGAACGTTTCGGACGCGGAGCCTTGGCCAGGGCTTCGGCAATGGCCAGCACTGCCGTGGTGCCCGAACCGTCATCGTCAGCGCCATTCGACAAGCGGTCATCGTTGCCGAGCACACCGGCTGATTCCAAAAACAGTTTGTAGCGTGACCAGCCATCGGTCTTGCCTTCATCGGATTTGGGCCGCACGCCGACGTGGTCGTAATGCGCGCCGACGGCGATGTATTCATTTTTCAGGATCGGATCGCTGCCTTCCCAAATGGCCACGACGTTCTGGGTCGGCAGGGCGTCCAGCTTGCCCAGCACGCTCAAGCTGAGTTGCTTGTCGCTGTTGAGCGCAAAGCCAGGGGAGTATTCATTGGTCGCCGCCTGTTTCAAGATGGCTGCGCCATCCGTGGCTTCGCCTTGAAAGATAGCTGTCAATAACTTTGCCGAAGCCGTCACCGTGGGCAGCCCGTTCGGATCTTGCGCGCTGCCGAGCGTGGCGCGTCCGCCGCCTTGGGCTGAACGAGCCAACATTTCCCAGCGGCCCAGCACCGTCGGATTGGGCACCAGCACCAGCCCTTTCGCCCCGTGCGTGCGGGCATAGTTGGCGGCGGTGTCGTAATCCTCGCCCAGCTTGCCTTTCAGATCGCCGGGCTGCACGCCTTTGGGATAGCCTTCGGCAACGACCACGATTTTGTCTTTCACGTCCAGCCCGGCGTAGGGGTTGACGTTTTTGGCTTTGACCAAATAGCCGTGGCTTACATACACCAATTGGCCTTTGGCCGTGCCCTGCACCGCGCGCGGGATGAAGTCTTCGCCGAGTTTGAAGCTCTGCCCGCCCAATTCAACTTTGGTTTGGCTGCCATCCAACTGGCCGCGCTGCAAGGTGAAGCCTTGAAAGAACGTGCCGTTGTCGCCGGCGGGTTTGAAACCCCAGCGCGACAGATTGAACGCCAGGAACTTCGCCGCGACGTTCAAACCGCGCGACGGCGTGTCGCGGCCTTCCAATTCATCAGCGGCGATGAAGGTCAGGATTTCGCGCATCTGCTGGGCGGTGATCGTTTCGATACCGGCAGGCGCACCCGTCGTTTTAACAGACGCCGCTGCTTTGTTGTCTTTGCGCTGCGCGTGGGACAGCGGTTGCAACGTCAGACAAGCCAGCAATACTGACAAACCGAATAGACTAACTCTTCTCACATTTCCTCCAATAGTTGGCAATAATTGGGCGCTCAGTCCCTGTTGACAGTCTGGCAGGAGATCAGGCCAGCGGGTATTTATGAAACTATGCCAGGATTGCTTGCGTGCTGCTACGGGCAGAAACACTCAGCGCTGATTTTTCAACGCCTGGTCGAGCACATCGGCGCATTCGGCGCTGCGCTCGGCAATGCGGCGGTTCAAGGCTTCGTAACGCTCATTCGCCTTGTCCAACTCATCCGCGATATGCAGTGCAGCCAGGATGGCAATTTTCAAGGAATCAGCCGTCGCCGCGCTACGCGCGATGTCGCGCATGTGCTGATCCACCTTGGCGGCCAGCGCCTGCGTGCGGTGCACTTCGCCATCTTCAGGGCGAATCAGATAGCTTTGGCCGAAGATTTCAACCTTGACCGGGTGACGCGGATTCAATTCATTACTCGCCATCTGCATCCTTTCAAGAAAGTCCTGAGAAGTCCTGAGAAGTCTTGAGTGACAACAATCATTCTTTCGACGCAAGGGGAGCGACTTTTCAGGACTTCGCTGGACTTCCCCAGACTTACTCACCGCTTCATCTCGTTTTCCATTTCCAGCACCGCCACGGCATCGAGCATCGCTTCGACTTTCAACCGCAGCGAATCGCGCTCGGCTAAGAGCTTCTGCAACTGTCCTTCCGCGCGTTCTTTCTCGCCAATCAATTTCGCCATCTCGGCGCGCATCAAAACGTTGTCGCGTTCGAGTTGCTCTTTCTCCATGCGCAACCGGCAGCACAATTCGACCGTGCGATAGATTTTGTCTTCCAAATGCGAAAACTTCTCCATTCCAGCGGTGGTCATCTTTGTGAAGCTCCCGATTGATTGCGGATTGCGGATTGTTGAATCTCCAATTTCAAATCCCGGCGGCATAACTCAAAATCCACACACTGCCCTCATCTGATTTCTGCGCCAAACGTCTCGCGCAACACCTGCACCACGCGTTCGTGCGCGGCATTCACTTCTTCGTCCGTCAAGGTGCGGTTGGCCGCGCGGTAACTCAGCGAGAGCGCCAGCGAATGTTTGCCCGCCGGCAATTCCTTGCCCGCATACAAATCAAACAGGCGCACGCCGGTCAATTCAGGAATTTGCAACGCGTGAATCGCCGCTTGCAGCGCGGCAAAATTCACCGTGGTATCTATCAACAACGCCACGTCGCGTTGGGCCTGCGGGAACTTCGGCAAGGGACGATAGCGCGCTTCGGTGCGTTCGCTGGCGAGGAACGCGCCGAAATCCAGTTCCGCCACGAAGACCGGTTGTTTGAATTTGTACCTCGTTGCAATGCGCGGATGAAGCTGGCCCACGCGCCCGAGCGTGTGACCGGCGTGCATTATTAGGGCAGCGCGCCCGGTATGCAAATATCCGGGCGATTTGGCCGCGCTCTCTACCGACGCGAATTCCAGACTCTGAATTGACAGCACCTCGGCCAATGTTTCGAGCACGCCTTTCACGTCGTAAAAATCCAACCGCCCTCCGGTTGGCAAAGCGGACGCCTGCCAATCATCGGCATTGCGCACACCCGTCGCCACCAGGGCCAGTTTCTCTGCTTCGATAGGCCGTTCAGCATCTGCATGGGCAAAGCATTTGCCAAACTCAAACAGCCGCACGTTGCGCGTGCCTTGATTGAAATTGCGGGCCAATGCTTCCAGCAAACCGCCCAGTAAATTCGTGCGCATCTGCGCTAACTCGACATCAATCGGATTGCTCAAGCCCACGCGCCCAGTTTCGCTGATCTCGCTGAACAGCGCGTCATTCGCCGCATTCACAAAACTGAAACTCACCGCCTCGTGATAGCCCGCCGCCGTCAACGCCTGCCGCACGCCGCGCCGTTCGCGTTCGCCCGGCAAGAGCGAACCCGCACCCGCGCTGCCCGGTAAGGTCGTTTGCAATTTATCGTAACCCTCGATGCGCGCGACCTCTTCGATCAGGTCTTCTTCGATCTTGATGTCAATGCGCCACGGCGGCGCAACTGTCGTCAGCGCTTGCGCGGCTTCATCAACTTCCGCAGGCATGCCCAACGCGCCCAAAATGCGCGCCGCCGTGTTCAATTCGACATCCAACCCGGTCAACGCCTGATAGCGCGCGCGCCGGAACGGAATCGGCTGTCGCGCAGCGTGAATCGCGTCTCTGCCCTCTTGCCTGCCCGGATAAATGTCCAGCAATTCATCCGAAATCACCCCGCCCGCAAGCTCTGCAATCAACGCTGCCGCGCGGTCGGACGCTATCGCCGCAATTTCAGGATCAGTGCCGCGCTCAAAGCGATAAGACGCCTCGGTCGCCAAACCCAGCGCTTTGGATGTCGCGCGAATCTGCGCGGGGGTGAAGTAGGCGGCTTCGAGCAACACATCCACAGTTTTGTCGGTAATGCCTGAATCCTCGCCGCCCTTGATGCCGCCCAACGCCACCGGACGCTCGGCATCGGCAATCACCAGCATCGCACTGGTCAGCGTGCGCTCTTCTTTATCGAGCGTGACGATCTTTTCGCCCTCGCTCGCCCGGCGCACGATGAGGCGTTGGCCGCGCAGCATATCGAAATCAAAGGCATGCAGCGGCTGCCCCAACTCCAGCATCACGTAATTGGTGATGTCGGCCACGTTATTCACGCTGCGCTGCCCCATTACTTCCAACCGCTTGACCAGCCAATCCGGCGAAGGGCCAATCTTCACACCCTTGATCAAGCGGGCCGTATAACGCGGGCACAACTCCGGCGCGGTGATTTTCACTGAGGTCAAGGCAGCCGTGTTAAGCGATTCATCCCCCCGCCCCCCCGTCGCCACGTCTTTCTTTAACGGTGCATCCAAAATCGCCGCGACCTCGCGCGCCACACCCAAATGCGACAGACAATCGGGTCGGTTCGATGTCAGGTCAATTTCCAGCACTGCATCGCCGCCGTGTTCTTCAACGGCATCCACCGCCAACCCCACCATCGTCAACCGCTCAGCCAATTGGCGTGGCGGGATAGCGATGTCCACGAATTCTTTGAGCCAGTTGTAGCTAATTTTCATTTGTGTAAATTTCAGGCCAAGCTTGCTTGGCTTGCTTGTGAACGTAGCCCTTGAGGACTGACGACAAAAGTAAGATCAGGACGAACCCACTGAACAACAACGCGAATTCGAGCAGCGCCTCGGCTTTATGCGCCGCCTTCCAGGCACTCAGCAGCACGGGGGTAAGCACGGCACCCAGCAAGCCGATGTAATAGCCCTTATCCCCAAGTTGCCAAAGCCAGCCAAGCTGACGGCTCCGCGCTCTGATCTGTGCATATTGCGGATAATCAAGTGACACTGCGCCAGACCTCATCTGTATTTGGTGCGTCGTTCAGCCCAAAATCTGCCGCAAATGCATCTGCAAGTGCCGCACGTAATCTTCGACCAGAAAACCCAACGTTACTGGTTCGCCCCCGCCAATTCGCACCGTCCGCGCCAAGTTCTCAGCGGGCATCAATGCCGTGACCCGCGCTAAGTGCTCGTTGTAGCACTTCCAGAACAGCAACAACTCCGCCCAGGCCGTCTGCTGGTAACCTTGCACAACCACCCAGCGTTCCTGCTCGTAGCCCGGCAACTCCAGGTCGTCGTAAAACTGCCCGCGCACGAAGCGCTGATGGTTGTTCGAGGCCGAATCAATCAGATGACCGATGATCTCTTTCGGCGACCATTTGTCAGACGCAGGTTTGACAGCGCTGTCGTCTTCGCTGATCTGAACGAGGCGGTAGTGACTGTCCGTAATTGTTTGGCGGAATTCTTCCAGCAAGTTGTGCATGGATCACCTCTAAACCGGCAAACCGAAGGACTGCCGAATTGTCTTGCGAACGGCCTTGCAATCTTTCAGCGCGTGTTGAGCGTTGAGTTTGCTAGCGGTCTGTCCCGGATAGCGAGTTGCGACCGAATAAGCATTCAGGCCTGTCAATTCGGGCTGCAAGCCACTCCAGCTTGGTTCGACTGACTGCACCTGGGTCAGCAACAAAATCAGGTTATGAGTTTTCTGAATCGGCAAGCCTGCTTCTTCAAGCCGTGCTTTGAGATACTTCTCGGCGCATTGCTGCGCGTGAAAACAGACGAGGCCATAATTTGGACGTGTGCGGGCGCGCTGCAACCGTTGCGCCGCATCCCAATCGTCTTCGGCGCGCTCGATCCATTCAAGCGATAGGGGCTTCATACAAGACCTTTCCCCGCTCAATGATTTCGCGCATAAACCGATCGCCCAGGGTCAATCGCTGCTGAACCTGTTCAGGGGTTTTGACCAATAGATCAATCGGCAGCATCAAATTCAGCTTGCGCAAGATGGTCACAGCCTGTTCCAGCGGGTCGCCGGTAAAATGCATCACGACCAGCAAGTCCAGGTCGGAACCCGGCGTCGGTTTGCCATACGCCTGTGAACCGAACAGGATGATCCGCTCCGGCTGAAATTCCCGCGCAATCAGCGCGCAGATTTGTTTGAGTTGCGCTTTGACGGTTTGACTGACTTTGGCTCTGGCGGCCATTGCATTCGCTCCTTTCAGCTACGGCTTCAACTAAACTGCTCCAAAAACCGCACATCATTCTCATACAACAACCGAATGTCATCCAGCCCGTACATCAGCGCGCACAACCGATCCAGCCCCAACCCGAAGGCGAAACCGGAGAACTCCTGCGGATCAATGCCGACGCCGCGCAGCACATTCGGATGCACCATCCCTGACCCGCCCATCTCGATCCAACCGGATTGTTTGCAGACGCGGCAGCCACTGCCGTGGCATTTGAAGCAGGTGTAATCAATCTCTGCGCCCGGTTCGACAAAGGGAAAGTACGACGGGCGGAAGCGCGTTTTGGTGTCCGGCCCGAACAGGCGGCGCACGAACTCTTCGACCGTGCCTTTCAAATCGCCGAGCGTGATGCCGCGATCCACGAGCAGCCCTTCGACCTGATAGAACATCGGGTTGTGCGTAGCGTCGGGCGTATCGCGACGGAACACGCGGCCGGGCGCGGCGATGCGCAGGGGCGGGCCTTTCGCTTGGCGCTTTTGCATGGCGTGAATCTGCATCGTCGAAGTCTGCGACCGCAGCGAGAGCCGTTCGCCGTGTTCGCCCGCCAGATAGAAGGTGTCTTGCGGGCTGCGCGCCGGATGATTGGCCGGGATGTTGAGCGCCTCGAAGTTATAAAACGCGGTCTCAATCTCCGGCCCGTCTTCGATCTCGTAGCCCATCGAGACAAAGATGTCTTCGATACGCTGGCGCAAGAGCGTAATCGGATGCAGATGCCCGGCGGCAATGCGGCGGCCCGGCAAGGTCACGTCAATGCGCTCTTTGATCAACTGTTCGGCTTCGCGCTGGGCGGCGAACTGGGCGAGCAGTTTTTCGATGTCGGCCTCGACCGCATCTTTCAATTCGTTGAGTTGCGCGCCGAAAGTCTTGCGCTCTTCGGGCGCAAGCTTGCCGAGCGTTTTCATTTCGGCGGTGATGCGGCCCGCTTTGCGCCCGACCCAACGGTCGCGCAAGGCGGCGGCGCTCGCTTCAGCGGTTACGGCCTGCAACTCTTGTTGGAATTCGGCGCGGAGTTGTGCGAGACGATCTGACATAGGTTTTTGCAGTGAATGCGTGCCCGTCGCCTGACCGTGAGGGAGGCGGCAAATTTCAAATTCGCAATTTGAAATGGGAGATTACAACCTCCTTCAGGGTCGGGCTTCTGACACGTACTAAACAAATACCCAGGGCTGCGGTCAGCGCGCCGCGCGAAGCCCTGGGTATCACGAATTCAACTCGGCGGCGTGCCGCTTAGTGGCTAATCACGCGCGGCAATTCCTTGGCCTGCGCGACCCAATTTTCGACTTCCTCGACGGCCGGGACAGCTTCGACCAGGTTCTGCGCGGCGTTGGTCTCGGTTAGCTTGGCGTGCAGATTGGCGGGCACGCGCGCCGCCAATTCGACGACTGTGTCCACGCCGGCGGCTTCGAGCAGATTCGCCAGTTGTTCCGTGATGCCGTTGACGCGGCAAAACAGGTCGGCCTGATTGACCCAGCGCAAGACGCTCTTTTCTTCGACACCAGCTTTGGCGGCGAGGGCGGCGCGCCCACTCTTGCTCGCGCCTTTTTCGAGCAATTCAGTGCACTGCCAGATGCCGCTGGCGTTCAGCTTCTGATCGTCGTCGGCAGTCAGGTCAGCGATGCGTTGCAGATCGGACAGCCGTCCTGTATCCACACCTTCTTCCGCACCTGCCGCGACTTCAGCCTCAGGCGCCGCCGCTGCTTCAGCCACTTCCACTGCCGCTGCTTCAACAGGCGCTGCTGCTGCTTCAGCCACTGGCACAGCTTCCACCGGTGCTGCTTCCGGTTGCGGCGCGGGTGCCGCCTTTGCCGCAGGCGCGCTGGGTGCGGGCGCGGCAGTGGCTGCCGTGCGGGCAACTTTCACGGGCTGTCCGTCACCCTTGGTCAAGGCCTGTTTCGCTTGCGCCGCCAGATCGGCAAACGCTGCCGGTTGGTTGACGGCTAGGTCGGCCAGAATCTTGCGATCCAATTCGATCTCAGCCAGTTTCAGCCCGTGCATGAATTGGCTGTAGTTCAACCCATTCAAGCGCGCCGCCGCGCCGATGCGAATGATCCAGAGCGAGCGATAGTCGCGCTTCTTGATCTTGCGTCCGACATAGGCGAACTTGAGCGCGCGTTGCACTGATTCGCGCATCGAACGATACAGTTTGCTCTTGGTCCCACGATACCCACTCGACAGTTTCTCTAGTTTTTTGCGCTTCTCTAGGCGCTTATTTCCGCGTTTTGCGCGAGGCATAATCCCCTCCGGTAAAAAAACACAATCTCAAGGTTCCGCACGCTTTTGGTCGCTGGCGGCACCGCCTACACAACTTAGCTGCGCCCATAAGGCAGCATGCGTTCGACACGCTTTTTATCGCCATCCGAAACCAGCACGTCAATGTCGAGCATGCGTTTCCGCTTAGCGGTCTTCTTGGTCAGGATGTGGCGCGCGTGCGAATGTCCACGCTTGATTTTGCCGGTCGCGGTGGTACGAAACCGCTTGGCCGCGCCTTTATGAGTTTTGAGCTTAGGCATAAATCCTCCGTTAATGAATAAATTGGCAGGCTATTGATTGCCGTGTTTCGGCTCGCCTGCCGGACGGTTGTCTGCTTGTTTCTCTGGTTGCCGTTCGGGGCGTTTCTCTTTCGGTTTCTCGTTGTGCGGTTTGTCCTGCTTTTTGGCGGCGAAGATCGCGGTCATCTGCATGCCTTCGACACGCGGGCGGACTTCAATGATGCCGCTTTCTTTTAAGTCCTGTTCCAGGCGTTGCAGCAACTGCATACCCAGTTCCTTGTGCGTGATTTCGCGGCCCCGGAAGCGGACGGTCGCCTTGACCTTGTTCCCTTCCTGCAAAATCTCTTTGGCATGCTTCATCTTGAAGTTGTAGTCGTGATCGTCGGTCGCGGGACGGAACTTGATCTCCTTGACCTCGATGACGACCTGCTTGCGCTTGGCCTCGTGCGCGCGCTTCTTCTGCTCGTATTGGTACTTGCCGAAATCAATGATGCGGCACACGGGCGGCTGCGCTTGCGGCGCGACCTCGACCAAATCCAGGTGACGCTCACGCGCAATTTTGACCGCTTCTTGCGGCGACATGACTCCGATCATCTCGCCTTCTTCGTCAATGACACGAACTTCACGAACGCGAATGCGTTCGTTGATGCGCACGCTGGGGCCGCGATCCCGCCGCTGCCAGCCACCGCCACGATTGAAACCAGTGTTAATAGAAACACCTCCTACGAATTTCAAATCTCAAGTTTGAGATTTCCGTTAAGTTTGCAAAGCGCGCGCGCTGACCAATTCTTTCAGCTTCGCACTAAACTCTGCCACCGGCACCGCGCCCGTGTCCCCTTTGACGCGGTCACGTACAGCGATGGTGCCGCTTTCCGCTTCGCGCTCGCCAATGACGAGCATGAAGGGAGTCTTTTTCAACTGCGCATCGCGAATTTTGGCGCCGATTTTTTCGCTGCGTAAATCCGCCGCGATGCGATGCCCGGCGGCTTTCAACTCGGCCTCGACCTTTTGCGCCTGTTCGTTGAAGCGATCCGAAATCGGCAGCACGACCGCCTGCACAGGTGCCAGCCAAACCGGGAAGGCGCCTGCGTAATGCTCGATCAAGATGCCGAAAAACCGCTCGAACGAACCCAGAATCGCGCGGTGCACCATAATCGGCTGGTGCCCTTTGTTATCCGAACCGATGTATTCCAGGCCGAATCGTTGCGGCAGATTGAAATCCACCTGAATGGTGGAAAGCTGCCACGTCCGCTTGATCGCATCCACGACCTTGAAATCAATCTTCGGCCCGTAAAACGCCGCTTCGTCTTCCATCCGCTGGTATGGCAAGCCATATTGATTCAGTGCATCGGTCAACGCCGCTTCGGCCATCACCCAGACTTCATCCGCACCCATGTACTTGGAATGATCTGTTGGATGACGCACGGACAACTCGGCTTTGTATTCAAAGCCGAAGGCTTTCATCACAAAGTCCACCAAGTCCAAACAGGCAATGACCTCGTGTACCAACTGCTCCGGCGTGCAAAAGAGATGCGCATCGTCTTGCGTAAAACCGCGTGCCCGCATCAAGCCGTGCGTCACGCCCGAACGCTCGTAGCGATAAACCATGCCGTA
The DNA here is from genome assembly GCA_016196035.1 of Acidobacteriota bacterium. Taxonomy (NCBI): domain Bacteria; kingdom Pseudomonadati; phylum Acidobacteriota; species Acidobacteriota bacterium. The sequence continues at coordinate 163,871 of JACPYM010000002.1, forward strand.
TTCCGCATACCGCTGCGGCAGCTCACGGTACGAACGCTGCCGTGACTTAAAGATCTGAATGTGGAACGGGCAGTTCATCGGCTTCATCCGATATTCGATCTCCTCGTTCTCTTTGTCCTTCATCGCCGGATAAAGGCCTTCCTGATAATTTTCGAGGTGACCGGAAATACGGAAGAGTTCGGACTGCGTCACATGCGGCGTATTCACAAAGCTATAGCCACGCCGGTAAAGTTCATCATTAAGGAACTGCTCGATACCTTTGCGAATCAGCGCGGCGTTTGGATGCCATAACACCAAGCCTGGCCCGATCGCATCGCTGAAGCTGAACAGATCAAGCTCAACGCCCAACTTGCGATGATCGCGCTTTTCGGCCTCTTCCTTCTGCTTGACCCACTCATCCAACTCTTCCTGCGAGAAGAAGGAGGTACCGTAAATGCGCTGCATCTGCGGGCGCGCTTCGTCGCCCTTCCAATGCGCGCCAGCAATCGAGAGCAGCTTGATCGCCTTGATCTTGTTCGTCGAAGGGAGATGCGGCCCCAAGCAGAAATCTACAAAAGGCGTGCCCTCGATGGTGTAGCAACTGACGACCGCGCCCGCTTTCTGTTCAATCAACTCGCACTTGAGCGGCTCGCCCAGCGCGGCGAACTTTTGTTCAGCCTCGGCTTTGGGCATTTCGATGCGCTTGTACTCCAGGTTGCGCTTGATCAAGTCGCGCATGCGTTTCTCGATCTTCTGCAAATCTTCCGGCGTGAAGCGGCCATCCTCACGGTGAAAGTCGTAATAAAACCCGCCCTTCGGGTCATCCAGCAACGCCGGGCCGATGCCCAGCTTCGTGCCGGGAAACAAATCCAACACCGCCGCTGCCAAGAGGTGCGCCGTCGAATGGCGGTACACTTCCAACGCCTCGTTACCGGCTTCCGGCGTCAGTGCCTCAACGGTCTCGCCATCTTTCAGTTGATAGCTCAAATCCACCAGCTCGTCCTGTTTGACGCCCTGGCGGAACAGCCGCGCAGCGATGGCCTTTTTGGCCGCCTCGCGGTCTTGTTGTTTGATCGCTTCAAACGCCGAGAGACCGGCGCCTACTTGTGCTACTGCTTGATTTTGTATTTCGCTCACTGCTGTCTCACTCAAAAATGATGGGCTTGGCCTTGCACAACCGGCAAAGCCTAAGCATGAAAGCTGAAGCTTCAGCTTTCAAATCTCATATTTGCTGACGGACAGTCCCAAAAGCTTCCGAACAAACGGGAATTACTGCTTCAGGTAAGGTCCTACGCCAGCGGTTGCCATACAGAAACTTGCCACGCGGATCGTTTGGGGTGGTCCATCTAGGATGATCCGGCGCGGCTACTTAGTTCGATTTGTCGTAAAGCGCTTCTGCATATTAGCGGCAACTCTTCGGGAGCTGACGTTGAACAAATGAATCGCACCCTTGCGGGCACATCAGAGAATAGGCTGGAGCGGATTTGAACCGCTGACCCCTACAGTGTCAATGTAGTGCTCTACCCCTGAGCTACCAGCCTAAAAGTCGTTTTCAAGAGCGGGCAAAATAACAAGCGGCGTGCAAAGGTGTCAAGCCGGACTTCCGCAAAACCATCAACGCCCTTGAAACCGTGGGGGGCGTTTCGCCAAAAACGCCTCTAAGCCTTCGCGGTGATCGGCGCTTTCATAACAGCGTTTGATGGCGGCCAGACAGGCCGCGCGGTCACGCTCGTCCGCTGCCAACTGCGCCTGCTGAATTGCCAGTTTGTGTGCAGCCAGTGAAAGCGGCGCCGTTTCGGCCAGCCGCAACGCATATTCCCGCGTGTGGGCTTCCAACCCTGCGGCGGGCAAGACGCGATTGATCAATCCCATCTGCCGCGCCTCATCCGCATCAAAGGCGCGGCCCGACAACAGCACATCCGCCGCATTGGCGGGGCCAATCAAATTGACCAGGCGCAGCACGCCTTCTTCAAATGGATACGCCAGCCCCAATTTGCCCGCCGGGATGCCGAATTGCGCCGTCGCGCTGGCAAAGCGCAAATCGCAAGTCGCCGCGACTAAAACCCCGCCGCCAAAACATGCGCCATTGATCATCGCAATGACCGGTCTGGTCGCGGCGGTGATGGCGTTCAATCCGGTCAATGATTCGCGGATGTTCGTTTCAATCAGTTCGGCGTTTGCGGTCTGCGCTTTCAATTCGGCAATGTCCGCACCCGCGATGAACGCCTGCTCGCCCGCGCCGGTGACAATGATGACGCGCACTCCATCATCCTGCGCCAATGCATGCACGGCTTCGCCTAACGCCTGCCACATCGCCGCGTTCAGCGCATTGCGCTGTGCCGGACGATTCACAATCACCCAACCCAGCGGCAATTCACGGCGCACAACAATCAATTCTTCACTCATCGTGTTCTGCTTTCAGATAAAGGTTGACCACGGCGGACTCTTGTACCTGCGCCGCGCGCAAGCTTTCAACCAACAAAAGACGCTGGCGCAGCAGTCATCGCCGCGCCAGCGTCTTTCTTTCTTCTTTTCAGTTTTGCCCTGACTTACGCGCGCAACGCTTCGCGCTCGTCTTCCAGGAATAGATATTTGCGCCATTCGGGCCGACGTTCGGCGGCCTGTTGCAAGGCGGTGCGTTCCAGGCCATAAAACAGGGCCGCCGGGTTCATCAGCATCGGCATGCGCGCTTCTTCCGGCGTCCGGTCGCCTTTGCGGTTGTTGCAGATTTGGCAAGCCGTGACCAGGTTTTCAGCCACCATCTTGCCCCCGCGCGAACGCGGCATGATGTGATCGAGCGTCAAATCGAAGGGCGTGCCTTTCTTGCCGCAATACTGGCAACGATGCCGGTCACGCGCCAGAATGCGATGGCGCTGCGTCGCGCGATTCTGCCGCGTGCGCACGTTGACGTAAGTCATCAACCGAATCACCGACGGCACGTCAAACACGAAACGCGGCGAACGCAAGATGTGGCCGGGGTCTTTCTCAACGACTTCGGCCACCCGCCGCCAAACCAGCGTCAGCGCTTTGGGCGCGCCCACAACGCTCAACGGCTCATACGAAGCATTTAACAGAAGCACTTTGCGAGAATGAACCATAGACTTGCTGTCTCCGCAGCGCCTGCTCCCACACGAGAAGAGCACACGCGATAAAGGGTCTGGCAGGACTCGAACCTGCATTGAACTCGTTTAGAAGACGAGCGCCTCTTCCATTTCGACCACAGACCCGACGAACTTATCAATCTCACCTGAAACCGGTGTTAGCACCAAGCAACTTTGTCAAAAGCGCCGGGATAATAACAAAATCTGGGACAGTTGCCCACCCCAGCCCCAATTCATAGTGACCCGAAGCTTTCTTGACAGAGCCAGCAGCCGGAATCGAACCGGCGGCCACTCGCCTATCAAACGAGTGCTGCCACTAATAAGCCAAGGTAGGCTGAGCTATGCTAGCCGATAACGTTAAGGTGATGGTGAGACTCGAACTCACGACCTCTGGCTTCGGACACCAGCGCTCTCGATTTCCGCTGAGCTACATCACCACGCCCCAATCTCAAATCTGAGATTTGAGATTGGGAATGGTTGGGGTTGGCCTCGAACCAACGGCCTCCGGCTCTTCAGACCGGCGCTGCTACCAAACTGAGCTACCCAACCAGATGCATGTCCGTGGAGAGACTCGAACTCCCGACCTCCGCGTTCGTAGCGCGGCGCTCTGATTCCAACTGAGCTACACGGACAAAGTCAAAAGTCAGGATGGCAGGATTCGAACCTGCGTCAGCCAGTTCCCAAGACTGGTGGGCGACCACTGCCCCACATCCTGAAAGCGAATGGAATCGGCGGGATTTGAACCCGCAATAGCTGGTTTGCAAGACCAGTGCCTTCCCAATTTGGCTACGATCCCAAGAGTTGTCCGACAAGCTGCCAGCTTGTCGAGGCTTTCCCACAGGACGAATTGCGGGAAACTGCGACAAGCTGGCAGCTTGTCGGACATTTCATAGGAGCGGTGGGAGTCGAACCCACGACCCTCTGTTTGTAAGACAGACGCTCGTTCCGCTGAGCTACGCTCCCAAACACTGGGAGACGAGGGCTCGAACCTCGATAGACGGAGTCAAAGTCCGCCGTCTTGCCGTTTAGACGATCTCCCAAAAAGCTGGCGGTGAGAGTCGAACTCACAACCGATCGCTTACGAGGCGATTGCTCCAGCCGTTGAGCTACGCCAGCACAGAGTGAGCGACGGGAATCGAACCCGCTATCTCCAGTTTGGAAGACTGGCGCGCAGCCAGTTGCGCTCCGCTCACAAATGCGGCGACGAGGAATGATGAAACGTCAACATTTTCCAGAATGTAGTTCCATCAGCATTCGCCGCGTTTTCAAACAAGCTGTGGGGGCGGGACTCGAACCCGCGCTGGCTCGCTTAACAGGCGAGTGCCTTGCCAACTTGGCTACCCCACAAAACCCTAATGGCTTCGAACAAAATCAGCGCGCCCCTCGCAGCCGGACGGCAACATCCGTTCTCTGCGCCGTCCGGCTTTTTTGCGCGTTGCAGTTGTCACGTTCAACCAGATGGCTGTCCCATTCAACCATCATTCCGCCGCAAAAGAATGGATCGGGAGAGACTCGAACTCTCAGCATCGCAGCAAAGAGGCCGCTTAAGAGGCGGGCACTCTCGCCGTTTGAGTTATCGCTCCCCTTACACAAAATGACGGGAGCGAAGGGACTCGAACCCTCGATCTCTCGCGCGACAAGCGAGTGCATTCGCCGCTTTGCTACGCTCCCAAACTTTTCCGATGTACCTGAAAGGAATTGAACCTTTGCCCTCACGCTTATCAGGCGTGCGCTCTCATCCATCTGAGCTACAGGTACAACAACCCGCTGCCGTTTGCGCCGCTGGACATCAGCGTCTCGCCCGGCCTTAGTGCAGCCCGCGTGCCACGGCTGAGCGCACCGCTTAACTTGTTGAAAAGCCAGCAAGTCGGTATTCGCCGCCCGCTGTTCAGACGCGACTCCCCTAGCCAATTCGCTAGCGATCTAGCCAATTGGCTAGCCACCGCCACCAGCCATCCGGCTTGGCATTTCGGTTGCTCTCGCCAACAATCAGGCGGAATTTTCCGCGCACCAAAGGAGCCCCCGAAAGGAACAGAGGATGAAAGCCTGTCTGCTCACTCGCAACGCCCCCATCGAAACCAATCCGCTCGAACTGACCGAAGTACCGACGCCAGTGCCGCAACCACATCAAATTCTGGTCAAAGTCAGCGCCTGTGGCGTTTGCCGCACCGACTTGCACGTCATCGAAGGCGAATTGCCCCTGCAATACCTGCCCGTCATCCCCGGCCACCAGATCATCGGGCGTGTGGCCGCGTTGGGCGCTGAAGTCACGCGCTTTCAACTGGGCGTCCGCGTCGGCATCGCCTGGTTGCACGAAACCTGCGGCCAGTGCGAATACTGCCGCGCAGGCAAAGAGAATCTCTGCGAAGCGGCGATCTTCACCGGCCATCTGGTCAATGGCGGCTATGCCGAATACGTCGTCGCGCCCGCCGCGTTTGTCTATGCGATTCCCGCAGTCTTCACAGATGTTGAAGCCGCGCCGTTGCTGTGCGCAGGCATCATCGGCTTTCGTTCGTTGCGGCTGGCAGGCATTGCGAGGCCGAGTCCAGGCCAGCGGCTGGGTCTGTATGGCTTTGGCAATGCGGCGCACATCGCGATTCAAATTGCACGGCATTGGGGCGTAGACGTTTACGCCTTCACCCGTGACACCCGGCATCAATCGTTAGCGCGGCAACTTGGCGCAGTCTGGGCGGGTAACAGCCAGGATCAACCGCCGCACAAACTCGACGCCAGCGTTATCTTTGCGCCAGCAGGTGAATTGGTGCCACCCGCCTTGCAAGCCTTGAAGAAAGGCGGCACGCTGGCGCTGGGCGGAATTCACATGAGCCAGATTCCGCCGCTTGATTATCAATGGCTGTATCACGAGCGCGTCATCCGCAGCGTCGCCAACAACACGCGGCAGGATGGCGCAGATTTTTTGCGCGTGGCGGCAGAGATTCCGCTGCGCCCGCAAGTCGAATTGTTCCCGCTGGCCGAAACCAATCGCGCCTTGAACGCGCTTAAACACGACGCGATTCGCGGGGCAGCGGTCATTCAAATCTGACCTGGGTACGCACCGCTTCCAGCGTGCAGGCTTGGCGAGTGGCGCAGTGGAATTCATTGCGTCTTTGAATCAGTCCCGCACGCTGGAAGCGGTGCGTACCCAGGCTGCAAACCCAAATGGAACTTTCCTATCTCTTTCAACAACTCGGCATCGCGCTCGGCCTGGGGCTGCTGGTCGGCCTGCAACGCGAAAGCGCCGCGTCATCATTGGGCGGCGTGCGCACCTTTCCGCTCGTGACGTTGTTTGGCGCGCTCTGCGGACTGTTGGCGTTGCCTTACGGCGGCTGGATCATCGGCTTCGGCTTACTCGCGCTGACCGGCTTGATCGCGCTGGGCAAGCAGGCGGAGTTGCATAAGCAAAAGCCGGATTCCGGCCTCACGACCGAAGCCGCGATGCTGCTGATGTTCGCGGTCGGCGCGTATCTCATCAGCGGCCAACGCGCCATCGCCATCACCGTCGGCGGTTGTGTCGCGGTGCTGCTGCATTACAAAGGCCAATTGCATAACGCCGTCGCCCATCTGGACGAGAACGATCTCAAGGCGATTATGCAATTCGCCCTGCTCTCGCTGGTCATCCTGCCGGTGTTGCCCAATCGCACCTATGGGCCTTATGCCGTGCTCAACCCGCGCCAGATCTGGTGGATGGTGGTGCTGATCGTCGGCATCAGCCTGGGCGGCTACATCGTCTACAAATTCTTCGGCACCCAGGCGGGCATCCTGTTGGGCGGCATTCTGGGCGGAATGATTTCGAGCACGGCGACGACGGTCAGCTATGCCAAACGCACGCGCGCCACGCCGAATCTGGCGAATCTGGCGGCCATTGTGGTGATGATCGCGTCGGCAGTCGTGTATGCGCGCTTGCAGTTGGAGATTGCCGCCGTCGCTCCGCAGTTCCTAAGCGCGGCAGCAGTGCCGCTCTCGGCGATGCTGGTCGTTCTGGGGCTTTGTTCAGCCGCGCTTTGGTTTCTCAATCGTAACGAAGCCAGCGAGATGCCGACGCAGGAAAACCCTTCGGAATTGAAATCGGCGCTATTTTTTGGGCTTCTATATGCCGCGATTCTTTTTGCCGTCGCCGCTGTCAAACAGCACTTCGGCAATCGCGGCCTGTACGTCGTCGCCGTGCTTTCTGGCTTGACCGATGTGGATGCGATTACGCTTTCGACTGCACAACTGGTACACACGGCGCGCATGGGCGCGGAGGAAGGCTGGAAGATCATTCTGACCGCGACGCTTTCCAACTTGGTTTTCAAAGCAGGCTCTGTTGCCGTGTTAGGCAGCCGTGCCTTGCTGTTGAAAGTCGCCGTTTGTTATGGCGTCGTAATGGTGGCCGGGATATTGCTGCTGTTTCTGCGCTAAGTCACAAAATCTATTCAAGCCCAGCCACAGAGGCACAGAGCTTTTATGACTGTCGCAAGCTTCATTGCACAGACAGAAAGTCGTTTCTGCCAACCTCTCAATACATCTCGCGCCTGGCTCTGTGACTCCGTGCCTCTGTGGCAATCATCTCTGTCATTGCGCGCCTGTTGGCTGAACAAACGGTTGACAGCCTTCGGCGCAACCCCCTACCATCTCGCTTCGTTCGCACAGTGTTCTTGCAAGGATTGAGTTGTCACGCTCACCTTCCGCGCCCGCCCAAACCAAGCGCAGCGAACTCACTCCGAACGAAGATCCCAATCAAATACGAAGTAGAAGGAGCAATGAAAAAACTAGCCAAAAGACGTGTAGGCATTCTCGGCGCGACCGGCACCGTCGGTCAGCGCGTGATCCATATGTTGCGCAATCACCCATATTTCACGGTGACTGCGTTGGCCGCTTCCGACCGCAGCGAGGGTAAGCGTTTCGCGGACGTGTGCAAGTGGAAGCTGCCTTTTGAGATGCCTGACGCCGTAAAGGATATTAAGGTTTTCGGCTGCAAACCGCCGCTTGATTGCGACGTAATCATTTCCAGCCTGCCCTCTGATATCGCGGTCGAAGCCGAAAGCGCATTCGCTGCTGCGGGCTATCCGGTCATCAGCAATTCGTCTTCGTACCGCATGCCCGACGACGTGCCACTGGTCGTGCCGGAGATCAACCCCGACCACCTCGACATCATTCCGTATCAACAAAAGAAACGCGGCTATGGCAAAGGCTACCTCGTGACCAATCCGAACTGCACAACTATCGGTTTGGTGATGATGCTCGCGCCTTTGCACAAAGCGTTCGGCGTGGAAGCCGTGATGATGACTTCGATGCAAGCGATTTCCGGTGCGGGCTACCCCGGCGAGCCTTCGATGGACATCATTGACAACGTCATCCCGCACATCGGCGGCGAAGAAGAAAAGGTCGAAATGGAGCCGCAAAAGATTCTGGGCAAACTGACGCGCACCAAGATCGTCTCCGCGCCCTTCCTGGTCAGCGCGCAATGCAACCGCGTGGCCGTACAGGACGGCCACCTCGAATCCGTGCGCATCAAGCTGAAAAAGAAAGCCACCGTCGAACAGGTCATTGCGGCTTTGGAATCGTTTACCGGCTTGCCGCAGGAATTGAAACTGCCGACCGCTCCGGCACGCCCGATCATCGTGCGCAGCGAAAAAGACCGCCCGCAACCGCGCCTGGATCGTGACGCTGGCAATGGCATGGCGACGGTCGTAGGCCGCATCAGCAAAGACACGATCTTCGATTTCAAGCTGACGCTGATCAGCCACAACACCGTGCGTGGCGCGGCGGGAGCGGCGTTGTTGAACGCGGAGTTGCTGGTCGCCAAAGGGCTGTTATAAATACCTTGCACAATGACTGAGGTTTTATGCCGGGTTTCAGAGAAGTACTGGCTAGCTTGGTATTGTTCGCATCCGGTTGGATTGCGATCACTCCTTATCTTGTTTTTCTGACCCGCGCGTATAAAGCCTACAAAGGTAATCCCGACACTAGCGGATATGCCTTTTTGCCCGAAATCATCATGCCCTTGATTGTCCTGGGCATTTCTTATCCGTTGTATGCGAAATTCCCTTGGGCGAGAAGTTGCGCACTTATCATTGTTCTCATTGATTTGAGCTTCGTTACGCTCGCCTTTGTTTGGACGTGGTTGACCCAACGTTTCGACAAACAGCGAACGTAGAAGTCCTTCAACATGCTTATCGTTATGAAATTCGGCGGCACTTCCGTTGGCAGTGCCGAACGCATCGCCCAAGCCGCAGACCTCGCCGTCCGCAGCGCCCGGCAAGGCCACCAGGTCGTCGTCGTCACCTCAGCGATGAGCGGCGTCACCAATAAGCTAATCGCTGCGGCGGAAAATGCCGCCCAGGGCCATTGGCACAAAACGGTCAGCGATGAGCTTTACGAACCGCATCGCCAGGCCGCGCACATCCTGATGCCCGATGATGGCACGCGCCGCCGGCAGGCGTTGGACACCTTGCGCCAGCGCATCGAACGTTTCGAGACGTTGTGCAAGGGTTTGACGATGGTGCACGAGTTGACGCCGCGTTTGCTGGATGTGATTTCTGGCATGGGCGAACGGCTCTGCGCGCCCTTGCTGGCCGGGGCGATTGCCGCGCGCGAGGTTGAATCCGAAACCATCGAAGCCACCGAGTTGATCGTCACCAACGATCAGTTCGGCGCGGCGGAACCGTTGATGGAACAGACGCGAGTCAAGACACGCGCGCGCTTGTTGCCGTTGTTGGAAGCGGGCGCGATCCCAGTCATCACCGGCTTCATCGGCGCGACCGAAGACGGCGTGCAGACTACGCTGGGGCGCGGCGGTTCGGACTACTCTGCCTCGATCATCGGCGCGGCGCTGGATGCCGGCGAGGTTTGGATTTGGACGGATGTGAACGGCGTGATGACCGCCAATCCCAACGACGTTCCCGAAGCCCGCACGATGCGCGAGATCAGTTACAGCGAGGCTTCGGAACTGGCCTACTACGGCGCAAAAGTGCTGCACCACAAAACGATTCTGCCGGCCTTCAAGCAAAACATTCCTGTCTTGATCTTGAATAGCTTTCAACCCGGAGACCCCGGCACGCGGGTATCGGTGGAAGGGCACCCTTCGTCGCGCGGCGTCAAGGCGGTGACTTCGATCCGCAACGTCAGCCTGATTTCGATCAGCGGCAAAGGCATGCAGGGCATTCCGGGCATCGCGGCCAAGACCTTTGCCGCCGTCGCCAACGAACGCGCGAGCCTGTTGATGATTTCGCAGGCATCGTCCGAGAACAATCTCTGCTTCGTCGTCGGCGCAGGTGAAGCCGCCCGCGTGGTCAAAGCCTTGCGCGCCTCGCTCGAATTGGACTTGCTGCAAGGCCACATCGAAGACATTTCGGTTGATGATTCGATTGCCGTCGTCGCGGCGGTGGGCGACCGCATGCAAGGTTCGCCTGGCATCGCGGGCAAAGTCTTCGGCGCGTTAGGCACGGTGGGCGCAAACGTCATCGCCATTTCGCAAGGCTCCTCCGAACGCAACATCTCGTTGATTGTGCACGAAAACCAGGCCGCCGATGCGGTGCGCGCGATTCACCGGGCGTTTGAGTTGGATCAGCCCTCGCAATAATTCGCGGTTCGCAACAGCCAATAAAGAGAGATTACGGAACAGACGGAAATAACAGAACAAACGGAAGAAGAACCGAACCAACCCAAAAACTTTCCGTGTGTTCCGTTATTTCCGTCTGTTCCGTAATCTCCTTCTGCCCTATCTCATTTCCTGCCCGCGCAACGACTCGCGCAGATTCCAAAGATCGCTTTTGTCATGCCCCTTCGCAGTCTAAACTGTGTGCGCGGCTATAGCCGTTCACGATCAAAACACTACTCTCGATTCATGGTTTCCTATTTTTATGCCTTCACTGAAATGTATTCACTGCCAAACCGAATTCCCTACGACCGAACACCTTTACACCTGCCCGCAATGCGCGGGCTTACTGGATGTCGCCTATGACCTGAGCGCCGTCTCTGGCGAACGCTTGATCAGCGGCTGGGACTGGCGGCGCGCGTCGCCCAAAGCGATTGACCAGAGCGGCGTCTGGCGCTTCCGCGAATTGCTGCCCGAAGCGAGCGAGGACGAAGTCGTCACGCTGACCGAAGGTAATACGCAAATCTGGGATGCGCCGCGTTCGGCGGCCTACGCCGGGATGGAGCGGCTGGCCTTCAAACATCTGGGGATGAATCCGACCGGTTCGTTCAAGGATTTGGGCATGACGACCGGCATCACGCAGGCGCGGCGTTTGGGGGCGACCGCGGTCGCCTGCGCCAGCACGGGCAATACGTCGGCTTCGATGGCAGCGTATGCGGCGCGCGCGGGGATGAAGGCGTTCGTATTCATTCCCTCCGGGCAAATTGCATTGGGCAAGCTGTCGCAGGCGCTCGATTACGGCGCGGAGGTCTTGCAGATCGAAGGCGATTTTGACGATGCGATGCGGCTGGTGCGCGAGGTAGCGAACGAGACGCCGATTTACCTGCTCAATTCGGTCAACCCGTTCCGGCTGGAAGGCCAAAAGACCATCGCCTTTGAATTACTGCAACAACGCGGCTGGCAACTGCCAGATCGCATCGCCGTGCCGGGCGGCAACCTCGGCAATTCGTCGGCGATTGCCAAAGGGCTGCACGAATTGCAGCAGTGCGGCGTGATCGAACGCTTGCCGCAACTGACGATCATCCAGGCCGAGGGCGCGAATCCGCTTTATCGCATGTGGCAGGCACAGGCCGAAACGCTGACGCCGGTTGCGGGCGCGGCGACATTGGCGACCGCGATCAAGATCGGCAATCCGGTCTCGTGGCCCAAAGCCGTGCGCGGCTTGCGTTGGTGCGACGGCCTGGTCGAACACGTAACAGAACAGGAAATCGCCGACGCCAAAGCAATGATCGGGCGCGACGGCATCGGTTGCGAACCGGCTTCGGCAGTCACGCTGGCGGGGATCAAAAAGCTGGTCGCTGCGGGCGAGATTAAACCCAACGAAGACGTCGTCGCCATCCTGACCGGGCACGTCTTGAAAGACCCTGATTACACCGTCAGCTATCACGGCGGCACGCTTGGATGCACAGACAAGGCAGGCCAGCGGCACGCACTGACCTCGCAATTCGCCAATGCCTTTGTCAAAGTGCCCGCCGAGCGTGCAGCGATTTTGCGGGCGTTGGCGCTTTGACGCGCAGCGTCTTTGGAGTGCGGGCGGCACAGGCCGTCGCTTTAGTAATCCTTCGGCGCTTAGTCAATCAAGGGCATACCAAAGCGGCGGCCTGTGCCGCCCGCACTCCAAAGGCTTCGCCAAGCCAGGTGTTTAGTCGAACAGGAAAATACTTATGCAAACTGTCCTCGTTGCCGGAGCCACGGGCCAGCTTGGCCGTTGTGTCGTGCATGAACTCAAACAGCAAGGCCACCGCGTGCGCGTCTTGGCCCGCAACCCTGCCAACATTGAAGCCGATGAAACGAAGCAGGCCGATCTCACCAAGCCGGAGACGTTGGACGGCGCTTGCGCAGGCGTGGATGCAATCATTTCGTGCGCGGGCGCTGCGATGACGATGGGCGGCTTTGGCAATCGGCAGTCGTTTTACCAAGTGGATTGGCAAGGCAACGTCAATTTGCTGACCGAGGCGCAACGGCAGCGCGTGCCAAAGTTTGTTTATGTCTCGCTGGCGCACGCCAATACCATACGACAGGTCGAATACGCCGATGCGCACGCGCGCTTTGCCGAAGCCTTGCAAGCTTCGGGCCTGCCGCACACCGTCGTCAGCCCGACGGGCTTTTTTGGTTTCATGCTGGAGATTTTGAAATACGCCAAACAGGGGCGCGGCGTGCTGATTGGCGACGGCAGTTGCCGCACCAACCCGATTCACGAGGCCGATGTCGCGCGCGCTTGTGTCGAAGCCTTGACGAGCAACGAACGCGAAATGCTGGTTGGCGGGCCGGAGGTTTTCACTCGCAAAGAAATCACCGAACTCGCGTTTGACGTGCTAGGCCGTCCGCCCAAACTGATGAAAGTCCCGCCGGGCTTATTCAAAGCGTTGATCACGCCGCTCAAACTCATCAACCCGCGTCTGCACGCGCTGATGGATTTCGGCGTCGCGGTGACGCAGGTTGATTGCGTCGCGCCCGCGTATGGCCAGCAACGTTTGCGGGATTATTTCAACGCCGCCCTGCCCAGTTTGTAGCCGGAAGCGTTGCCACAGAGGCACGGAGGCACAGAGAAAAGACACGCAGGCGGGCAGTTTGGACACACTCTCTCGTTTCTTCTCTCTGTGTCTCCGTGCCTCTGTGGCAATCCTCTGCTGTGTGATTTAGAATCCGCCCACCTCTTAATCCCCCACACCGCAATTTTCCCTGAGTTGTTCCACCGGCGTGGCCGTCGTCCCAACCGGCTGCGAGTTTTGTAAGGAGATGTTATGCGTAACTGGATTCGCTGCCTGGCCTTCGCTCTGTGCGGCTTTGGCTTATTGCAATCACCCAACGCCACGGCGCAACAGGCCGCGTTCACCGGACCGGGCCGCTATCGCATTGAAAATGTCGCGTCGGGCAAATCGCTCGACGTGAAACAGGAAGACAAACGCACCGTGCAGCAATGGGCCACGCACGGCGCAGCCCATCAGCAGTGGGATGTCGAAGACGCGGGCAACGGCTATTACTGGCTGCGTTCGGCTGCCGATGGCAAGCTGTTGGATTTCGCCGAGAACCGCACGCGCGACGGCGTCAACCTGATCGTGGCTGATAAACGCGACAGCGATTATCAGTTGTGGAAGCTCAACGACGCGGGCAATGGGCAATACACCATCGTCAGCAAAACCGGCAAAGCGATTGACGTGCCCGCGACGGCACGCATGCAGGACGGCGCCAAATTGCAAGTGATGGGCGAGCACGGCTTGGAAAATCAGCGCTTCCGGTTTTATCGCCTGGGCGATTTGCCAGCCGTGGCGGGCGGCATCCGTCCGCGTGATCGCGAACTGGTGATGCGTCCGACGCCCACGCCGACGCCTGCGTTGGGACAGTACAGCGGGCCGGGTCGTTACTCAGTGCAAAGCGTGCACAGCGGCAAATACCTCGATCTGAAGCTGGAAGACCAAGAGACCTTACAACAATGGTCGCCGAGCGGCGCGCGTAATCAGCAGTGGGAAATCGAAGACGCGGGCGGCGGTTATGTTTACCTGCGCTCCGGCGAAAACGGCAAAGCGCTGGAAGTCGCCAACAGCCGGCCTACGGATGGCACGGCGGTGTTCGTGCGCAACAACCGCAGCAACACCGACACGCAAAAATGGCGCATTGTGGAGCAGGGCAACGGCGAATACGCCATCCTTTCGCGCACGGGCCGCGTACTCGACCTGGCCGAATTCAATCAGAACGACGGCGCGAAGCTTTACGTTTGGAAGGAAACGCGCGCGGCCAATCAACGCTTCCGATTCGCGCGCGTCACGCAAGGCGAAACATACACCGGTGGCCGCGTGCGCGGGCCGCAACCCACGCCCACACCAGCGCCGACACCTGCTCCCTATACGCCAGGCAAACTGGTTTGGCGGGGCCGCGTGGACATCGAAATCCTGCTCGATGTGCGCGGCGGCGTAGTGACTGAACGCAGCGTCGCGGGGCAATCTTTCAACAACGGGCGCATTCTCTCTTCAACCGGCGCAATGCCGTTGGTAACGCTGTTTCGGGCCGGGTAAAACGGCGCGCCGCCAGGTTCTTCAACCAGGTTTTTCAACCAGGTTTTTCAACCAGGAGTAGTGTCCTAAAGTTGTGTGGCCGGCGAGTGCAAAGCTTTTTCCCACGAAGCCACACGAAGAAAACACGAAGATGCTTGACGTTCTTCGTGTTTTCTTCGTGTGGCTTCGTGGGAAAACATCTTTATTTTAGGCAGCAACACAGGGACAGGACACAACTCAACCTCGCGGCGCGCCGTTTTGCGTTGGGCAGGAGGGTTACAATTCGGGCATCCGTCCGCTGTCAGTGCCGCCATCAGCCATCATCAAGCTTCCGCGCTGCGGCGACACGTGCAAAACCGCCGCTTCGGTTTGTTGCTTCAGCGCCGGTTTCAAGGGCCGCGTAATCAGCACCGGGCAAGATGCCTGGCGCAAGACGCGGTCGGCGTTGGACCCAAACAGGGCGTGCATCGAGAAACCCGCGCCTTGGGCGCCCAGGCAGATCAAGTCCATTTCGTGATCTTCGGCATACGTCAGAATCTCGCGGTAGGGCTGGCCCGAACGCACGACCTGTTTGATCTGGCACCACAAAAACGCTTCGGCGGGCACGGCGGATTGCAAACGGCGCGCGGCCTGGTGAAAGGCAGCGGCCTCGCTGTTCGGCATCACCGCCAAGGCCGGCACAGGTTCATACGGCAGCACGTGCATCAGATGCACTTCGGCTTGATACTCCTGGGCCAGCAGCAACCCGTAGGACAACGCTAATTCCGAATCGTTGGAAAAATCGTGCGCGATTAGCAGCCGCCGCAACTTGAGGTCGCCCTCTTGCAAGCCCTCCCATTCGTGTTCGTTTGAATGCGTGACGAAGACCGGGCAAGGCGCTGTCCGGCAAATCGCCTCAGCGGTCGAACCGAGTAACGCTGCGGCGAGGGGGCGGCGGCGCGAACGCATCACAATCAAATCCACGCGGCGCTCAGCGGCGGCAGCCGGGATTTCTGACACCGGATCGCCTTCGATCAACAAGACCTGGCAAGCAATCGGCCTAGGCCCATTCAACTCGTGCAAGAGCGCTTCAAAGGTCTGCCGCAAATGCGCCGCGTGCTCTGCGGTGAGCGGGTCTGAAGTGCAATGACAGACAAACAACTCAGCCTCGTATGCGGCAGCTAAGGCGACGGCATAACGCAACGCCTCCACCGCGTCTGCCGCCGTGGGCAAATGATTTAGCGGACAAAGAATGCGTTTGACATCAACCATGGCAACACCGCCTTTCGGAGAAAACCGCCCACACTTGCGTAACCTTGCGCGTGGGCTGAATGCTGCCGTCCTTCTGGCAACGCCCGTGCCGTGCGGCCAACAACGGGCGGAGCAGGATCAGCGTGGAATATGGCTCAACCATTAGCGGGAATTTGCTCAGACCATAAAAGATAGGGCTTACGCAGAAGCATTGCCACAGAGGCACGGAGACACAGAGGAAAGCCTTGCCAGACCGGAAACCTAGCTCTCTGGCTCTGTGTCTCCGTGCCTCTGTGGCAATGTTTCCGGCTTTTGCGTAAGTCCTAAAAGAGAAATGCCGCAGAAAGCGCCTTCAACGGCTTCTTTCTGCGGCATTGGGCTGCGGCATCGCGTTGCTGCGGTGAATCTGGCCGGCTCAGAGAAAGCCTAGGCCGTCTTCACCGCGACTTGCACTGGCGCTGGCGTGGCGATTTTGGTCAGGGTGAGTTCCAGCACGCCTTCCTTGATCGTCGCGGCAGCGCTAGCCGGGTCAACTTCACCCGGCAATGTGAGGGCGCGGCAAAACTGATTCGCGCGCCATTCCGAATAAACCGTCTGCGCTTCCTGTTTTTCTTCCTGCGTGGTGGTCTTGCCGCTGATGACGAGGCGTTGCGGTTCGACGCTCACCTTGATTTCTTCCGCCTTGAAGCCCGGCACTTCAGCACGCACGATCAACTTGCCGCTCTCTTCTTTGATCTCGACGGGCACGCGCCGCGCCATCTCGGCTTCGGCCCGGAACCAGTCGTCCAATTCGCGGCCAAACTCACGCCCCCGCGCTTCAAAGAAATCATAAGCGCGCTTGGCGATATTTTGGGTCAACTCTTTCATCTGCTCGAACAACTGTTCGGCTTCGACAAAGAGCGGTTTGGATTCCGCCGCTGTCACCGCCTTGGGTTTCGCTGCGGCCAGCGGTTCAGGTTGTTTCGCAACTGCTTGAGACGTTTGCATAGTCTTTTCTCCTTATCTCATGGGAATAACGATCTGTTGAGTATTCACCTCGAATGACTCGCCCAAGCAGAGAGGTGCAACAGATGTGCCAGCCACTGCACAGGTATTTTCAGATGATTGTTGCGGAAGCCTGCCCAACGGCTGAGCAAAAGCGCGCAAGCAAGACTGTACAGCAGGCTGCCAGCCTGCTGCGGCCTGCGCCCGGGACGGAATGAAGGTGATCAGGACTTACGCAAAGATTTGCCACAGAGGCACGGAGACACAGAGGAAGACCGCGATCTCCGGCAGAACTGTAACAAAGCTCTGTGTCTCTGTGCCTCTGTGGCTATCGCGCGCGCGTTTTGCGTAAGTCCTGGTGATTTCGGCATTCATGCTATCGTCATCCGCATTGAGCTTGTTGCGACCTGCACGCAGGACCGAGGGAAAGTGATTGCGCCCTTACCGCCAAGCCGCAGCAGGCTCCCCAGCCTGCTGCGCACCGACACCGAAATTATTCGCTGCGCAGCGCCACCAACGGATCAACCGCTGTCGCGCGCCGCGCGGGCAGCCAGCACGCCAGGAACGCCACGCCCGTCAGCAGCAACGCAATCAAAGCAAAGGTCAGCGGATCGGTCGCGCTGACGCCAAACAACATGGCTTTCAACACGCGGGTCAACGCCAGCGCAGCCGCCACGCCCAGCGCTACGCCCAGCAACACCAGCTTCATGCCCTGCCCCAGCATCAACCGCAACAGCGCCCCCGGTTGCGCGCCCAGGGCCAGACGCAAGCTCAGTTCGGGCGTGCGTTGCGCGACGTTGTAACTCATCACGCCATAAATCCCGACAGCGGCCAGCGCCATGCCAAGCAGAGCGAACAGGCCCAACAAAGCCAGGTTGAAGCGTTCGCCCGCGACCGAACGATCCACGATCTCTTCCAGCGAACGCAGCGCCGTCACCGGCAAGGCGGCATCCACTTCGCGCAGTTGTTGCTGTACGGCGGCGCTCAACGCCAGCGGGTCGCCTGTCGTGCGCACCATAAACTTCACTGACAAAAACTTGCGCATCATCAGCGTGAGATCAGCGGGCGCTTGCGCGGCGGGGATGAACATCATCGGCGGCGCCGCTTCGTTCAAGCCGAAGTGTTTGGTGTCGCCGACGACGCCGACGATGCGGTGTTGCAGGGCGTTTGGCCCGCGCCCTATCTGCAACGGCTGGCCCAGCGGCTCAACGTTCGCCAGGAATTTCCGTGCAAACGCCTCGTTGACAACAGCGACGTGTTCCGTGCCCGTGTCATCAGTCGCCGCGAACGCGCGCCCTTGCCGCACGGGCACGCGCAACACGTTGAAATAATCGGCGGAGATCAACCGAAACTGCACCGATTCGCGCCGGGCGGGTTGGCCCGCAATCGCAAAAGGCATGCGGAATTGCGCGGAGAGCGGCAGGTTGCTGGTGACAGCGGCGGATTCGACGCCGGGCAAGGCGCGCAACCGTTCGAGCGCGCGGTCGTAAAAGGCCGCCGTCTTTGCCGTCGTGTCATAATTCGCGCCGTTGGGCGAGAGTTGAAAGGTCAGCACGTTGTGCGCATCAAAACCCGGCTTGACCTCGCGCAGATTGACGAAGGTGCGCGAGGTCAAGCCCGCGCCAACCAGCAGCAACAATGACAACGCAACTTCGGCGACGACCAACGCGGCGCGCAAACGCCCCTGGCTGGCGCTCGCCATCCCACGGTTCGCGCCGTCTTTGAGCGCCTGATTCACATCCACGCGCGACACTTGCCAGGCTGGCGCGAGGCCGAATAGCAAGCCCGTCGTGACCGCCGCCGCCAACGCGAATAGCAGCACGCGCCAATCCAGCGTGATGCCGCCCAGATAAGCCAAGCGTCCTTCTGGCACGCGCGCGGCTAGCCAATCCACGCCCCAGACGGCGAGCAGCAAGCCCGCCGCGCCGCCGCATAACGCTAACAACAGGCTTTCGGTCAGCAACTGCCGTAAGACGCGCGACCAGCCCGCGCCCAGCGCCTGCCGCACGGCCAATTCACGCTGCCGCGCCGTCGCGCGCGTCAATTGCAGGTTCGCCACATTCGCGCAGGCAATCAACAAGACGAAACCGACCGCGCCCAGCAACAACCACAACAGACCGCGCGCATCCGCCGTCATCGCCTGTTGCCAAGGCTCGACGCCGACAGTTTCATTCGGCTGCATGCGGCGCGGAAACTGGGCGCGATACTTTTCGCCGACCAACTGCATTTCGGCCTTGGCTTGCGCGGGCGTCACGCCGATTTTCAACCGGCCCAGCGCGCCGTAATTGGGGTCGCTGTCGCCTTTGAGCGAAGGACGTAGCGGCACATAGACATCGGATTCGGGCAGGAATTGGAAACCGCGCGGCAACACGCCGATGACGGTGTGAGGTACGCTGTCAATCAGCACGGTGCGCCCGATCAAATCAGCGCTTCCGCCAAAACGCCGCCGCCACAGACTTTCGCTCAACACCGCGACGGGTGTGCCGCTGGGCTGGTCTTCTGCGTTGACGAAGCTGCGGCCCAGTTGCGGCGCGACGCCGAGCACGCGGAAAAAATCTTGCGAGACTTTGAGCGCGGGCACGAATTCGGCTTCATTACCGCCCGCCAGATTGACGCCGGAACCGATGGATTGATAAAGCGCCAACGCCTCGAACGCTTGCTGGTTTTCGTGCCAGAAGAGGAACTTGGGTTCGCCCACCGAACCATCATCGCCGCCGGTGCCGCTCTGTCCCAGTTGCATCAACCGCTCCGGCTGCGGATAAGGCAGCGGACGCAGCAACACTGCGTTGACGACGCTGAACAGCGCCACATTCGCGCCGATGCCCAAGGCGAGTGAAAGCACCGCGACCACTGTCAAGCCGGGGCTTTTCAGTAGCATACGCGCACCGTAGCGTAAGTCGTGCAGGATGGTTTCCATCGTTGTTCCTCCTGCCGAGCGAGCTACCAACTCGCGTGCCAGGGCTAAATGACTGTTATGCAAAGCAAAGTTTTGACAAGGTTGTGGATGGCTGTTCGGAAGTGGGAAGGCGTGATCCCAAAAGTGAAGCTCCTGGGTACGCACGCTTCCAGCGTGCGAGCGCGCACATCGTGAGCCAGTCACAGAAACTATAGACTACAGTGTGCGCATGACCTTCAGCCTAAACAAAATGCCACGCTACGACCTCTCGGTCACAAGCTCGCGGCGCTCGCGTTCGCACGCTGGAAGCGTGCGAACCCAGGTGGCACGCAGTTTGGATAGTCTTGGCTGGAAAGGAACCAACATGAACTTGCTGGATGTTTACGAAGGCCGCCTGGCGTGGACGGATTACTTGCGGCAACAGCCCCAACTCGCCGCCACGGCTGAAACACCTTCGCTCAAGCTGGCGTTGAGCGAAGCGGTCTATCAGACCGCGTTGACCAGCGGCCTGGGCGGCGCGCGTATCGAACCACCAACCGTTGAACACACGCGCGAATTTGAACTGGCGGGCGCGCTGGCGCAACTCAACGCCGATTTTACGCCGCTGTTGGGCGATGCCGTGTGGCGGTTGGAATTGCAGCACGCGGCGCTGCTCGAAGTCTTGCAAGAGATTCGGCTGGCCGAATTCGAGCGCGCGGCCCGCGCCTATCGCACGCGGGCCGAACGCGCCTATCTGAATGGCTGGTATGCCGAGGCGCTCAGCGACTTCCTCAAAGCCGAACGGCGCAACTATCCCGATTTTGCCGTGCTGCGTTCCATCGCCAACATTTATCTTTATCATTCGATCAATCTGCCCAGGGCGCTCGAATACTTTCGCAAGGCCGCTAAGTACGCGCGTCCCGCCGATGCGCGGCAGGCCGCCGAGGCGCATTACTTCGCCGGGCTGGTCTGTTTGATCGAACAGCAGCCTGAACCCGCTTTGACCGAATTGCGCGAAGCGGTCGAGTTATTGCCGCAATTTTACGAGGCGCATTACCAGCGCGCCGCCGTGGCCGCCTTGCTCGGACAAAGCGACGAAGCCATCGCCAATCTGGAACAGGCGATCAGCGGCGATGCGCGGTATTACGAGCGTGTCAAAGGCGACGCTTGGTTTAACGGATTGCGCGCGGAAGTGCAGGCGCTGCTCGAACGTTTGGTCGAACCGGTGCAGGCGCGCGTCGCCCAGGTCAAACAGGATGCGGCGCAGTTGCAGGGTTATGTGATTGCCGTGGCCGAGCAGGAAAAACTCACGCGCGTGCTGCAAGAGTTAGAGCAGAAAGCGGCGCACGAAACGACCTATCACGACCGGTTAAAGCTGTTGGAACGGCTGACGCAGTTGCAGGAAGACTTGCAGCACATTCACGAACGTTTCGACAAACGCTATGCGATTGACCCGCGCGATTATGTGCGGGCGATTGCCTTCAGCCACGATGGGCGTTCGTTGGCGGCGGGTTTCTTGCACGGCGGCGTGCAACTTTGGGAAGTGGATTCGATGTTGCAACAGCACACGTTCACGGGCCATTACGCCAGTGTCAATTCGGTCGCCTTTAGCCCCAACGATCTGTTGCTGGCGACGGCCAGCCGTGATCGCGCGATCAAAATCTGGGAGGCCGACACCGGCAAGGAATTGCAAATACTGCACGGCCACAGCGCCGAGGTGCGCGCCGTCACGTTCAGCCCCGACGGTCAATGGCTGGTGTCGGGCAGCCACGACAAAACGATTCGCATCTGGCGCGCCGCCACCGGGCACGAAGTCGAAACGCTGCGCGGCCACACCCGGCCTGTGACCTCGGTGGTTTTTGCGCCCGACGGACAAATGCTGGCGTCGGGTAGTTGGGATCACACGATCATGCTGTGGGATTTGCATTCAGGCCGCGCCAGCAGCTTGCTCAGCGGTCACAGCAACGGCGTGGCGGCGCTGACCATCAGCCCCGACGGGCGCTGGCTGGCGTCGGGCGGCGAAGGCGGTGAGGTCAAGCTATGGGATTTGCAGGCCGGGCGCGAGGTGCGCAGCTTCACCGGCTTGCGCAACAGCGTCACGTCGGTGGCCTTCAGTCCGGATGGCGCGTTGTTGGCGGCGGGCAGTTTGGGCGTCAAAATCATGGTCTGGAAAACGGTGACCGCCGAAGTCGTGCGGAAACTGCAATACGAAAACATCAGCTACAACTCGGTGGCGTTTAGCCCGCGCGGGCACTGGCTGGCGCTGGGCAGCCGCGATTTGCAACTGTGGTTGAAAGCCATTCTGACCGAAGAGGAATACGCGGCGGTCAAAGCGGGCGAGGAACGCGCGGCGCGGGCGGCGCGCGAAAAAGAAGAGAAGCTGTTGCCCACGTATGTTTCGATTCTCACGGGCGCTTGAGCTATGGAACGGTGCCGCGCGCGTCAGCAAGCGGGCATCCGAGTATTGCCCATTCGTAAATGTCGGCGCCACCGCTGGCTGACGCGCGCGGTACTGCCACGGCTGGCTCAATCGAGGATGTCCGCCAGTTTCAAGGTGAACCCCGGCAGTAATGGTTCGCCGGAAAGCTCGGTGGGCTTGTCCGGAATTTCGACCGCCGTATTAGGGCGGTAAATGTGCACCTGCTTTTTCAATGGATCAATCAACCAGCCCAATTGCGCGCCGTTCGCCATGTACTCTTCCATTTTCCGTTGCAACGGTTTCAGCCGGTCTGAGGACGAACATAATTCGACGACAAAATCGGGGCAGATGCGCGCAAAAGTTTGGCGCTGCTCCGGCGATAAGGCGTCCCAACGTTCGCGCCGCATCCACGAAACATCAGGGGCGCGTTTGGCCCCGTTGGGCAAGGTGAATCCGGCAGAGGAGTCAAAACCTTTGCCTGTGCCATCGGCTTCGACCCAAATTGCAAAACGGCCGGTCAACAAAAAATTGCGGCCACCACCTTCGGAAACAACTGGCAGTTGAATAATCATTTCGCCCTCGCTGGTCATTTCGGTGCGGGGTTCAGGATGCGCGGCACAAAATTGCGCGTAGTCCTCATCGGTGCAGCGGTCGTGCTCGGCATCCGGCTGGAGGATGATGGCGCCCAGACCGGCGGGCCATTCAAGCGAAGACCAGAAGCTTTGGCTTGCACTTTTCGGGGCTTTTTTCGGTACCGTGGCAAATGCGGCATTGACAGTCATAAAGCGGTTCCTCCCTGCTAGTACTCCATCAAGCTGAAAATGAGGGATGTAGGGCGGGATTTAATCCCGCCCTACATCCCGGATGCGCTCTCAGCATCCATCACTTACAGCTTGATGGAGTACTAGGTCGTGCGTGAGGCCGCAGCATAGCCGCTCACCGCAACACGGGCAAGACAGGCTGACAGGCAATGGCGACTGTGCGCGGCTTTCAGACAATGCGTAACCACTCGACAGAACTCAGCGTCTGACATATTGTGCGGCAAGCAATCGCTGCTGGAATTGCACTTCAATCCAAAAATACACTGACAATCTGGCGACTCTTGCGAGTCAGTCGCCCAACTTGTCCGCCGCTTGCCGTTTGAGCTGCGGGCACAATCGCAACTCACAAGGAGCTACCTATGAAACTTTATCCATCCATTCTGCTGATCGTGGCGTTGGCCGTCACGGCCTTTGCTCAAAACGCCGCGCCCGCAGCCGCCGCGCCGCAAGCCGCCCCGTCCAACCCGCTCAGCGCCGAGGCCAAACAGATGTACAACGGCGTCAAAACCAATCTGATCAAGATGGCCGAAAAGATGCCGGAGGAAAACTATGCGTTCAAAGCCACGCCGGACGTGCGCACCTTTGGCGAACTGATCGCGCACGTCGCCGATTCGCAAGCGCGCACGTGTTCGACGGTGAATGGCGCGGCCAAAGCCGTCAACGCCGGTCAAAAGAAAACCAAGGCCGAATTGGTCGCGGCGCTCAAAGAGTCCTTCACGCTGTGCGATCAGGCGTTTGAAGGATTGACGACTGATGCCAAAGCCGTCGAATTGGTCACGATGGGCCAGCGCCAGCGCACGCGCATCGGCGCCTTGCTCCAGACTGTCTCGCACTCGAATGAAGAGTACGGCTATATGTGCGTTTACATGCGGCTCAAAGGCGTCGTGCCGCCCTCAAGCGAAGGACGCTAAATCAATTGGGACACTGGTACAGTACCGCGCGCGTGAGCAAGCGGCGCCACAGGTTTGGCGCTGCTTGGGTATGAGGTGACAACCGCCGCTTGCTCACGCGCGCGGTACTGTAAAAATTCTGGATAACCACTGATGAAAAGATTTCTCTGCACAATTCTTTTGCTCACGTTGACGGTGTTGGCCGCGCCCGCTGCCGCACCCATTCGCGTGATGCTGCTCGACGGCGAGAGCGGCGGGCCGTATCACAAATGGCAACTCACCACGCCCGTGCTGAAAAAACAGCTCGAAGAAACCGGCCTCTTTCAAGTTGATGTCGTCACCGCGCCCCCGGCGGGCGGCGATTACAGCGGCTTCAAACCGGAGTTCGGCAAGTATCAGGTCGTCGTTTGGAATTACGACGCGCCCGATGAACGCTGGCCTGCCGCGCTGAAAACCGCCTTTGAGGAATACGTCAAAAATGGCGGCGGGGTCGTCATTGTGCATGCCGCCGACAATGCCTTTGCGGGCTGGTCCGCCTTCAATGAAATGATCGGCATCGGCGGCTGGCGCAATCGCAACGAAAAAGCCGGGCCATTCTGGTACTTCAAAGACGACAAGCTGGTGTCGGACAACACGCCCGGCAATGCGGGCAATCACGGCGCGCGCACGGCTTACCAAATGAACATGCGCGATGCGAATCATCCGATCACCAAAGGCTTGCCGAAGCTCTGGATGCATCAAGGCGATGAACTCTATTCGCGCCTGCGCGGGCCGGGCAAAAACATGAACGTGCTGGCGACGGCCTATTCAGACCCGGCGAACAGAGGCACAGGCCGCGACGAGCCGTTGCTGCTGACGCTCAGTTACGGCAAAGGGCGCATCTTTCACACGGCGTTGGGCCACGACATTGTGGCGCTGAGCTGCGTCGGCTTCATCACGACCTTTCAACGCGGGACGGAATGGGCCGCGACGGGCAAGGTGACGCAAAAAGTCCCGGCCAATTTTCCGACGGCGAATTCGATCAGCTATCGCTCTGACATCTGGGCGCTGGACCCGAATTACAAACGCGGGCTGAACGGGCTGGATGCCGCCCGGTAAATCGAGTTTAGACCACTGGCAGAAAATGCGGCCCTGGCGACCAGGCGTTCAGAGTTCAAGCTTTAGCTTGTCCGGGCGCGACTACGGCGGACCCGGACAAGCTAAAGCTTGAACTCTGAACGCCTGCACCTGACGCACTCATTACGAACTCATCTTCGGAGAACGATATGTGTCATCAACGTAAATTCCGGCTGCTAGCCGTCGCGCTTGGCAGCGTCTTGTTGCTGGCCGTCACGGCAAACAATCCTAGTGCGCAAGAACCCGGCGGTGGCGGCGGACGGCGCGGCGGCAACCTGCGCGAGTTCCTGGGGCTAGGCCCAGCGCCTGATCCGGCGGCGGCGAAAAAGGGCGAGCCGCTCTATAAACAAAACTGTGGCGGCTGTCACGGCGCAGATGGCCGTGGGGCGCAAGCGCCCAATCTGCTGCGTTCGCCGCTGGTGCTGCACGATGTCAAAGGCGAAGAACTGACGCCGGTCATCAAACAGGGACGCGGCAATATGCCTGCCTTCCCTGGCCTGTCGGCGGATGACATTTACGCCATCTCGCAATACATCCATCTGCAAGTCGAATTGACGGCGAATCGTGGCACTTACGGTTCGACCTATGCATCGTTGCGCAATCAGGCGACGGGCGATGCCAAGCAGGGCGAGGCGTTTTTCAAAGCCAACTGCACGGCTTGCCATTCCGCGACGGGCGATTTGGCGAAAATCGGCGCGAAGTTCGCCCAGGTGACCGCCCTCAAGTCGCGCTTCCTCTGGCCTGCTGCGCAAGGCCCGGCCAAAGCCAAAGTGACGACGCCCGGCGGGCAGACGATCAGCGGCACAGTCAAGACGAATAACGATTTCGATATTTCGCTGATTGACGCCGCAGGCAATTACCATCACTGGCCGCGCCAACAGGTCAAAGTCGAAATCGAAGACAAGCTGACCGGCCATCGCGCCTTGCTGCCCAAATACACGGATGCTGACATCAACAACCTCGCGGCCTATCTGGTGACACTCAAATGAAAATCAACCGGCTATTACTCACGTTGACGCTGGCGCTCGCGGCTAGTTCGCTCAACGCGCAAGGGCTTGACCCCAAGACGCTCACCCTCTTCAAACAACCGGCGGATTGCTGGCCGACCTATAACGGCGATTATTCGGGACGGCGTTTCAGCGACTTGAAGCAGATCAATCAGACCAACGTTGACCTGCTGAAGATCGAATGGATGTACCGCATTCGCGGCATCGGCCCGCAGCGCGGTGTCGGCGACCCGACGATCAAATCCACTCCGCTGCTGGTGAATGGCATTTTGTATTTCACCATCCCCGATCACATCTTCGCCATCAACGCGCGCACCGGCGAGCACATTTGGCAATACGATTTTGAAGATCAGGGCGGTCACCTCGTCGGCCAGCGCGGCGTCGGGATGTATGGCGAATGGCTCTATTTTGAAAGTCCCGACGGCTGGTTCATCTCGCTCAATGCCAAAGACGGCAAGGAACGCTGGCGCAAAAAGATTGCCGATGAGAAGCAGCAATACTTCACCACGATGGCCCCGCTCGTCGTCAAAAACCACATCATCGTCGGCGTCGGCGGCGACGCGATGGACGTGCGCGGCTATCTGGAAGCGCGCGACCCCGACACCGGCGAATTGCAATGGCGCTGGTATACGACGCCCGAAAAGATGGGCGATCCCGGCTCTGAAACCTGGCCCGATCTGGACGCCATGCATCACGGCGGCGGCATGACCTGGATGCCCGGCACTTACGATCCTGATTTGAATTTGATTTATTGGGGCACCGGCAACGCGAACCCTGTGTTTGCGGGCCAAAGCCGCAAAGGCGCGAATCTGTGGACGGCCTGCATCGTCGCGCTCAATCCCGACACCGGCAAACTGGTCTGGTGGTTTCAACCTTCGCCGCACGACACACACGATTGGGACAATGTCGAAACGCCCGTCCTGTTTGACGCCGTCATCAACGGGCAGCCGCGCAAGTTATTGGGACAGGCCGCGCGCGCCGGATGGTTCTTCGTGCTGGATCGCACGAACGGCAAGAATCTGGTTTCCAAACCCTTCGCAGGCACCGGCAATTGGGCGCTGGGCGTGGACGCCAAAGGGCAGCCGATTCCCAACCCGGCGAAAGAGCCGACAGTGGACGGTTCGATGATTGACATGCCCGCGATGGGCGCGACCAATTGGCAGCCGCCCAGTTACAGTCCGTTGACTGAGTTGTTTTATTTTACCGGCACGCAAGGCTACGGCATGGCGGTTTTGTATGACACTTCAGAAAAGCCGCAAGGCTATGGTGGTGGGCCGGGCGGCAACTTCGATACGAGTTCGGCGCTCTTTGCGATGGACATTCGCACCGGCGCGGTCAAATGGAAGCACGAACACAAAGGCGGCGGCCCCGGCGGCGGCGCGCTGAATGGCGGCGTGTTGACGACGGCGGGCAGGTTGCTGTTCACCGGCGATTCCGGCGAACTGGTGGCCTTTGATCCGGCCAATGGCAACCCCATCTGGCATCAACGCCTGACCAGCGCGGTCAGCAATGGGCCTTCGACGTGGACGCTGGACGGCAAGCAATACTTGATCGTCGGCGCAGGCGATACGCTCTATGCGCTGACACTGGCGGGAAAAACCAAAGCGGAATAAGGCGTTGTTCAGAGTTCACGCTTCAGCGTGTTTGCCGCGCTCCAAACACGCTGAAGCGTGAACTCTGAACCCTAACTACTGTCCTAAGGAGATCAAATGACTGAGATCAGCAGAAGAGATTTTGTGAAGCACAGCGCCGTGCCGCTGGCAATGAGCGCAATGCCGCCTTCGTTATTTGCCAACACTACTGCACCGCTCAGCAAAATGGGCATCGCGTCTACGTCGTTTACGACCCCGCCAACGTCCGGCAATCCGGCGCAACCGGGAACCGGAACTGTGCCGCGTCCGCAAGGGCGCAGTGCGTATGATTTTTTAGAGAAATGCTACGCACTCGGTGCGGGCGGCATACAAACAGGACTGAACGGCGATCTGCCAAAGCTGCGCGCGCGCGCCGAAGAGTTGGGCATGTATCTCGAAGGCATGGTTTCGATCCCGCGTAACGGCGATATGAGCGCGCTGGAGAAAGGCCTCGCCGATGCCAAAGCCGCCGGGGTGAAAGTGGTGCGCGCCGCGATGCTGGGCGGTCGCCGTTATGAAACCTTCCCGACGCTGGCCGAGTGGAAGAAATGGGTGGATCAGAGCTACGCCGCGTTAACTGCCGCCCTGCCCATCATCGAAAAACACAAAGTCATCGTCGCCGTCGAGAATCACAAAGACTGGACGCTGGAAGATTTTCAGAAATTGCTGCGCACCTATCAAAGCGAATACCTGCAAGTCTGTTTGGATTTCGGCAACAACATTTCCCTGCTCGATGATCCGCTGGAAGTCATCGAGAAGCTCGCGCCTTATGCCAAGGCGACGCACATCAAAGATATGGGCGTGCAGCCATACGCCGACGGCTTCCTGCTGTCGGAAGTGCCGCTGGGCACGGGGCTGCTGGATTTGCCGAAGATCGTCGCCACCATTCAGAAGGCCAATCCGAACACGACCTTCTCGCTGGAAATGATGACGCGCGACCCGCTCAAAGTGCCGTGCATGACCAAGGCGTATTGGGAAGTCTTCCCCGACCGCAACGGCAAGTATCTGGCGCAGACCTTCAAGCTGGTGCAAACGAAGAGCAGCCACACTCCCTTGCCTGTCGTTGCGAATTTGTCGCGCCCGGAACTCATCAAGATTGAGGAAGACAACGTCAAGGCATGTTTTCGGTATGTCAGCGAGCAAAAGCTGATTGCGTAGCTTAGGCTACTGAAGCGTCTCCATTGAATCGTTCGTCAGTAATGCGGAAGCTGCGTTCGGTTTAATGCCGCGTCAATGAGCGTTCCCGCGTAGGCGTTGTCCAGGCTCGCTGGCGTGGCGAAGCTCATTCCGCCGCGCCAATGCTCCGGCGCTTCAGGATGAACGCCGGAAAGAATCACCCAGCCCTTGCCGGACATTCCTTCGACAATGGCAGGCGTCCCGTCGGGATACTTGCCCACCAGCGCACCCCAGCCGGTAAATTGCGGGCCATCCTCCCAGTAATGTTCAAGTGCTGGCGAACCGGCAACGGTGATTGCCACCGCAGCCTTGTGGATATTTCGATTCACGACCGCGTAAAAATCGAACCGCACGCCCGGCGTCAGTCTCAGACTGTTGGAAGGGGCATCTCCGGCAAGAAGTCCTCCCGCACAGATTCCCAGGTAGTTCAATCCACCTTGCACGGCATTGTGAATGTTCTGGGTTGTGCTGGAAGTCAGACCGTTGCCGATGTTGATGTAGTTGCCGCCGGGAATAATCAGCAGACGGTAAGCCATCAACTGTGCTTCGCTCATACCGTTCAACTGCCGTGAATTCGCAGTGGAATATTTGAGATGGTTGTCCTTCAGGATTGTCTCGACCGCCACAACATCATTGGGAGACGTTCCGGTTCCATTGAACAGAAGAAGGGGATGAGCATTGTTCGACGCCGGTGGAGCACAAGCCGTCATGGCAAGTGAGATGAAGATGAGTTGAGCAACTGTATAGATTGAGCCAGGCGCTGTGAACCAAAGACGGCGCGGAACCTCGCGAGGGATAAGGCTCGCTGGCAATTTGGTCATTGGTGCGTTCGCGCCCAGGATGGTAATTGAGCTGATGTTAGGCGCTGCTTGCAAGGAAGCGCACTTGCCGTCTTTCCCGTCGTTACTACGAGTTCCTTTCAAGATCATTGGATACGCATTCCCTTGAGCAGACTTATTAGGCGGCAATCAATCCCCAGCCCAGATGCCCAAGCACTGACTGGCATCGAATTCGACCACGGTACGGTAGGCCGGATCCTCCTTGTATGGAAGGATCACCATCCAGCGCTGCTCCCCGTTATATTGAATATCCTCTCGATCAATTAGCACGTGTGGCCCGATGAGGTGAATAGCAGGCTCAAGTATCTCCGGGTTGAAACCCTTGAACTGTCGCTCTACTTCACGAAGAAAGGACGGAAGGTTTGGCATGATGCTACGTGCGAGGTCTTTCTCGCTATCGCTTGGCAGCGGCGCTGGATGCGCCTCGATCGTGAGTCTCGTCATAAACAAAAGGTCAACTTCTGACGCGAACACAGACCCAAACGCAAGGGGTAAGTGAACTCGCCAGCCGAAAGGGTCGGCACTGAGTTCTGTCAATAGTTGCTCGAAAGATGGTTCACTCATCGCATACTCTTCCTTTGCCGCCTAGACCGGTTTGCAATTGCGTTTACGGGAGCGCGTTGGCCGGGACGGTACTGCGCGCGTGAGCAAGCGGCGCGTCAAGTTTACGCCGTTGGCCGAACCGCTCAGGCTCCGCTTGCTGACGCGCGCGGTACCGTCCCGCTGCGCAAGCCCCGCTTCTTACGCCGTCGGCTTATCCGGCAACGGCGCCGTCGCATAGAAATCCTGATAAAACCGCTCGGTATAACTGTCCAGTAATTCCTTCACTCGTTCGTGCGCGGGCGAGGCGACGATCAGCCCAGCGTGGTATTCCTTGTTCATCCGCCAAACGATTTCGGGATCGGTGTAAGCCGCCGTGTCGGGCCATTCCTGCTTGGCCAGCGAGATCAAAATGCCGGCGTAATCCTGCCGCAGCTCTTTCAAACGATATGGTTTCTCTGCCGTAGCAGTTTCGATCTTCGCCCATTCGCCCCAGAGATTCAGCCCGGTGGCCGCTTCGACCATCTCGGCGATGTTGGCCCCGCCGACGCGCGCGGCGATTTCCAGAAAGTAAAAATGCCCATCGGCGTGGCTGCGGATGAATTCGGCGTGCGTGACGCCGCGCACCATCTTGAGCGCGTGGATGACTTCGTGATTGATGGATTCGAGGGCGGCGGTTTCCAGACTTTCCCGCGGCAGGATGCGCGTGGTGAAGACACCGCCACTGTGCGCCACATTCATCGGCGTGTCGCCATATTTGCTGACGGCGGCAAAGACGACTTCGCGTTCAGAGACGACCGAATCCACATGATAAACACCGCCCGGCACGAAGCGTTCGAGCAGGTGATGCGATTGCTGGTCACCGAGTTGATCAAGCACCGGCCAAAGCTCTTGGGCGGTGTTGATTTTCTTGATGCCAATGGCCGAAGCCGACGAGCGCGGCTTCAACACCCAGGGGCCGGGCACGCGCGTCATGTATTCGCGCAGCTTGTCGTAATTGAGCACGGGCGCGAAATCGGGCACGCGGATGCCGTATTCGTGCGCCTGCGCGCGCATCGCCAGTTTGTCGCGGAAGTGGCGGCTGGTCGTTTCACCCATGCCGGGAATGCGCAAGTGTTCGCGCAAGGCGGCGGCCATCTCGATGTCAAATTCATCGAGCGCCACGATGCGGTCGAGGTGTTCGCGGCGCGCCAGATAGCTGACGGCGTTGCTGACCTCGGCGCGGATGGTCAGGCTGGGCATCAGGTAAACTTCGTCCAGACACTCGCGCGGCCAGTGGGCGTCTTTCAGCTTTTCATCGGTCAACAACAGCACACGCCAGCCTTGGCGCTTGCATTCGCGCATGAACTCCTGGCCTTTTTCATAACTGGTCATGCAAAGGATCGTCAGTTCGGACATAACGTTCGTTGCTCCTGTGTGAAAGTTTGAAGGCGATGATATTGGCGAATTGAAAGCGCCGTGACCGCTGGCGCGCTGGAAATTGCTGCGGTGAAGAGTAGCACAAGGGTTGCGGATGGGGCGAGTCAGCCGTTCAGGCGGATTGCAGTTTTCTACTTTAGCGGCGTGGCGCAGCCGCCAATGCGGTACAGGGAGCGGTAGCGATTTGGTCTCTCGGCGGGCTGCCTACGTGGAGTCGCCAGGTCGCTACCGCTCCTTGTACCGCACCGCCGCTTACAGCAACTGCGCGATGCGCATACCGAGCCAGGCACAGAGCAAGCCGAACAGCACGCTCGCGCTGGCATAGGTCACAGCCAGCACCCATTCACCCGCGCGCAAGAGCGACAGATTCTCCAGCGAATATGCAGAAAAAGTCGTGTAGCCGCCCAGCAAGCCGGTGATCAAGGCCAGCCGCCATTCCGCCGAGGTGAGCACTTGCAGGCGGTAAAGCTCGCCCAACATGCCAATCACAAAACTGCCGCTGAGGTTGATGAAAAGGGTTGCGTAAGGAAACTTCGGGTGTTTGAGCCAACTGTTGACCAGCAGCCCTACCGCGTAGCGGCACCCGCAACCGAGCGCGCCGCCGAGCATGACACAAAGCAGATTTGTCATAGTAGCTAAGACAAAGAAGGCCAGAGCGGTTAAGCCCTGGCCTTCTGAAAAAATGATTGATTGCAACCGGGGCGATGCTTGGCGAACCGCCCCGGTATAGCCTGTCTGCCGGCTTATTGGCAAGCTGGCGGAATGATCGGCACCGTCAGCGTGACGCTCGAATTCAAGGTCAGCTTATGCAAGTTGTGGCCTTGATTGAACGCGCCGGAACTCGAATTCGCATTCGAGTTCTGATTGATCTGCGCACCGATGATGCCGACAGTGGTGCTGGTCGAAGACAGCTTCATCCAGCCCGACCGGCCCGCCGGAATGAAGTTCGTAAAGCCGTTGAACAACCGCGGGAAGCTGTTGCTCAACTGCGAACGGAACTGGCAGGTCGAGACGTTCTGGGTATAGCTCAACCCGACCTCGGCATCGTCGTAAACAAAGCCGAACAGCGAAACCAGCGTCGCGCCGCTGCGGGTGTAATTGCCGCCAATCGCGTCCACAATCAGCAACGTGTTGTTCTGATCGGCCCGGCTCGGAATATTGTCGGACACCAGCAACGCCGGCAACCGGTTGTAATTCATGCCGTTGAAGTTCAGGTTCACAGTGGTCACAGAGGGATCCGTGCCCGCCGGGAACACCATCACTGCCGCCACCGCTTCGGCACCCAGGTTGGCCTGGTGCCCCGTCGCGAACTTCACGAACTCATCACCGATCAGACAGTTGAATGCGACCGGCAAGCCAGTGTTGTGATCAACTGCCACCGCCACAATGTACCCCGTGGCGCCCGGATCGAAGTCCGAAGCCAGGAATGTCGCGGTCTGATTCGGCGTCAGGCAGATGAAGGCATCCAGCACGGAGCAGGAAGCGCCATCCACCACGAACAAGTGCACCGTCGCCTGTTCAACACTTGAGATGTTGGTGACGCTGATGCGCGTGTTCTGCGAGTTCGGGTTCGCCGCATCCGAGGTATAGATCGGATACATCAGGATCGAACCCGCCTTTTGATCACTGATCTCAGCCGTCGCCGGGTAGCCTGGCACCGAACCTGGGCCAGGATCGTTCGGCGGCGGGCCAATGATCGTGTCGAAGAACGCGCGGTTGTTCGCCAACAGCAGCGTCCCCGGTGTGATGATCGAGGCGAAGCCCGAGAGCGGATTCGCTTGCACCGCCAGCGTGCCCGTTTCCGGCAGACAGTTCGTCGAAGTGACGGTCGCCGTGTTGGTCACGATGATGTTCGGATGCTTCTTGGGCACCCGCGCTTGCAGGGTAATGATGACCTGTGTCGCGCGCGGGGCGGCGCATTGATTGGCCGCGCCGACCACGCCCAGATTGATCGTCACCGTTTGCGTGCCAGCCGCATCGGTCGCCGTCGTCGCGTTCGGAGCAGCGATGCCGCCGCCGCCAGCGCCCGCCGTGATGGTCACGCTATTGTTCACCAGCGTGAAGCCTTTCGGCAGCACGTCGGTCACGACTACGCCATTCGCGTTGGACGGCCCCGCATTGTTGACCGTCAAGGTGTAGGTCACTACCGAATCCGGAATCGCCGAAGCCGGGCCGCTCTTGGCGATGCTCAGATCGGATTGCGCCTGTACCGTCGTCGTCGCCGACGCCACGACCGGATTGCCCACCAGATTCGGCGGCGTCAACGAGAAGATATTCGCGTTGTTGGTCAGGTTCTGCACGCACATCTGCGCATCCGTCAGGTTGCGAATCTGCTGGAAGTCCGCACAGACGCGCACAACGATGGTCAGCGTGCGCACGGTGCCGACCGGCGTCAAACCGCCTGCCGTACCGCCCGCTGCATCCCACACCGCCGTCACCGTCGGGCCACCCGCCACACCAGTACCGACCGAACCAACGGCAGGAAAGACCGTCGGCGTGGTTAGTGTTGCACCGGACGAGGCGACCGCCGAAACGAAGGCGGTGCCCTGCGGCAGCAAATCGCTGATGGTGAAGTTGAGCGCCGCGCTCGGCCCTTGCGGCGAAGCCGTGATCGTGTAGGTCAGCAAATTCCCCGCGATGACCGGGTCAGGCGTGTCCACCTTGGCGGCCGTCAGCGGTGAAACAAAGGTGATGTTGACGCGATCACAGACGCTGGAATTGACGAAACGTCCATTGGCGTCCGCCGTCGTATCCGGCAAGCCCGCTTGCACCGTCGGGCCGTCGCCCGCCGTGGTCGGGTCGAACGACATGGACTCGAAGGTCACGCAGTTGTCATAGAAGGTCGGCGCCGGTTGCGGCGTGTTTGGGTCTTGACGAACCTTGAACTTGAACTGAATCGTGCCCGCCGGGTTCGGATCGCCGTTCTGCTTCTTGTTCGGCGGCAGCGCTGGCCCGTCGCAAACCAGCGTCGCGCCATTGCCAAAGCCGATCAAGTTTGCCGGAGCGCACGTCCAGCCGGTCGGCAGAGTGATGTCAGCGACCTGCGGCACCACGCCCGCCTTCGCCACGATGGTCTGGAAGGCCGGAATGATGTCGTTCAAGCGCGGCATCGCCGCCGTGCTTGGGCCGTTGTTGGTCACGTCAATCGTGTACTCGAAAATCGTGCCCGCCACGACCGAGAGGCCGTCGGCGGAGGTATTCGTGTGCGATTTGACCGTCACGATGTCCGAAGTCGGGCCAACCGCGTTGGTTTGCACCGCCGTGGCCGACGTAGAGGTGTTGAAGTTGTTGATCGTCGCGTTGATGATCGCCGTGTTGGTCACGTCAACCTTCGTCGCGGGATCAATAAAGACGGTGATGTCGAACGCCGCCGTGTTATTCGGCGCGTTGGCCGACAGCAAGGGGGCAGTACATTGCACCTGACCGCCGTTCCCCGCCGGATCAACGATGCCAGTAGGCGCCGCGCAGGTGAAGGTGGCGCTGAAGGGCGCGATTTGATTGATCGCGACGTACTTGGCATTCGCCGGGATCAGGTCAAGGACGCGCACATTCGAGACATCCGATGGCCCGTTGTTGACGACGTTGATGCGGTAAGTCGCCAATGTACCCGGCACCAGCCCCGTCTGGCCCGCCGCGATGTCCACGAGGGTAACGCCTGGGACATTGCCGACCAGCGTGGCCGCGCCCGACGCCAGGTTGATGGTGTAAAGGCCCGAAGCGCCAGCCACGTTGAGCGAGGCATACGCCGTCGCGCCCCCGCCACTGGTAACGTCGAAGCCCACGTCCGCACTGGTATTGACGCCCAGATTGCCGACGGTCGTGACCGCGCCGGTGTTGGGCGAGGGCACGCCGTTGATGCCGCCGATGGTCACCAACTGGTCGGTGTTGAAGTCAATGCCGTAAAGCGTCGTTTGCGTGGCCCCGGCGTTGTTGCGGTCATACGCCGCCCCTGTCACCTGCGCGCCTGCCGTCAGCGCCGTGTCCACGCCAGCCACCGCACCCGTGATCGGGTTGAGGCGGAAGTTGTCGCGGCTGTTGGCCGTCACACGAATGCGATCCACGGTCGGGTTGAAATCAAACCCGTAATCCGTGCCCGCCGCGACGCCCGCCGATTGCGGCAACGTGAACGAAGCGCCGATCTGCGTCGCCGCGCCGGTGACTGTGTCAATCGTGTAAAGCCGCCCGGTCGTACCGCCGGTAACGCCCAACCCATAGAGCACGCCCGTCGCCGGACGGACATCAATGCCGCGTACCGACTCGCCTGCTTGCAGACCGACGATTGCCAATGGCGCACCGATCAGCGTGCCCGGCGTGGCCGCGTTGAACCGCACCAATTGATTGGCATTGGTCAACCCAAAGACGGTCGTCGTCGCGGGCAGCGCCTGGGCGAAGGTTCCGTTCTGCACGACCTTGGTAATCGCCAGTTGCGAGTTGGCGACCACCAGATTGCTGGTCGTCAGGCTGGTGTTGTTACCGGGGTTCGGGTCGGAGGTGCCCGGCGTGCTGCCTTGTGGCGCGGACGTGATGTTGGCCGCATTGCCCACAATCGTGCCGCCCGAAACCGATTCGTTGACCTTGACGAAGAAGGTCAGCGTGCCGGTGTAACTGGCAGGCAACACGCCCGCCAGGAAGGCCGGATTCACACCCGTGTTGTCCGCCGGTACGCACGTGATCTGCGCCGTGCCGGGGTTGCCCGCCACCGTGCAAGTCAGATTGATCGGGGCCGCTGGTGTGGTGTCGGCCTGGATCGTGAAGGTGAACGGCAGCGCGGGCGGTTGCGCCGCCGGCACGAAGACGCCACCGGTCGCCAGCGCGCCGACAAAGGCCGTGTTGCCCGGCACGTTGTCCGTGATGCGCACATTGACGGCGCTGGACGGGCCAGCATTGCCAAACGGCACGTCGTAGCGGATGTAACCACCCGCCGCCACGGAACCGGTCGGCGAATTGGCCGGGGGCAGCGCCACGGGCACAAGCGGGCCTGCGCCATCCGGGTCAACCACCGGGCTGGAAGTCTTGGCGATGCCCAGATCAGCCGACCCACGCACCAACGTCGTGTCGCAGGATTGGTTGTTGCCGTTCGCCGCCACCGTCACTACGTCAGCGTCGTTGTGTTGGCCGCCGCCGAGCGGATCAATTTCCGGCGTCGGATTGGTGTTGCGCAGCGTCACCGTCGCGCAATTAACCAGGTTCGTGCCGTCGGGCACATTCGAATCAATGTCAACCTTGACGATGATGTCGAGACTGGCCCCGGCGAAGAAGTTGCCCGCCGCGCCGGGCGCGTTCTTACAGAGCACTTCGCGCGTCGCCGCCGTGTAGGTGCAGGTGAAGCCGCCCGGCCCATTGGCAGGCACGAACGGATTGTTGGCGATGTTCGCCAGCGTGGTGCCCACTGGCAACACGTCGCGGACAATGATCGAACCGGCCCCGGTGGGCGGATTGCCTTGCGGCGGATTGTCGCCCAGCACATCGCTGGGCCCCAGGTTCCGCAGCGTCAACCGGTAATCAATGCGGGTACCCGCAATGCCGAAGTCCGGCGCTTCTTTCTTAATGGACATATCCGACTCGTGCCGCACGGTCGTGCGCTGAGTGGAAGTCGCAGTTTGCGCCACCAAGGGGCCGACCACGCCATTGCTGTCAGACCAGTTGATGACCACCGTGTTAAGCAGGCCAGCCGGATCATCCGGATTTTGCGGCAAGGCATTCGGCGGCACGCTCGGCAGCACTTTCACGACAATCGTGATGTTGGCCGTCGCTCCTGCCGGGAACACGCCACCCGGAATCGCGGTGCATGTCACCACGTTCGCTGCTTGCGCGCAGGAGTTGGCGGCGCTGAAGACGCCCGTACCAGTGGCGGAAAGGAACTGCACCTGCGTCGCGGGCGGCAGCGTGTCAACCACGCTCACAGCTTGCGCGTCGGAAGGGCCGTTATTGTTGACCGTGATGGTGTAAGTCAGATTGGTGCCCGCCACGACCGGGTCGGGATTGTCCGTCTTGATGACGGTCACGGCGGAATCAGTCGTCACGGTCGTGTTGACCGGACCGACCGCGTTGTTGGCCAGTACCGGATCGCTGGTGGTCGCTGAAACGGTGGCGTTGTTTGCCAGCACCGTGCCATTGGCGACACTCGCGGCTACCTTGCCGACGAGGGTGATCGTCGCGGTGTTGCTGCCCGAACGCGGCGGAATGATGTTCGGGTCGTTCGCAATCAGCGTCGCCGCCGTGCAATTGACCACGCCCGCATTGCCGTTGTCGGGCGTGCAGGTGAATTGATTGTTCGTGCTCGAAGCCGAGACGAAGCTAACGTTGGGCGGCAAGGTGTCTTTGACCACCACATTCTGCGCGTCAGATACGCCATTGTTAGTCACCGTTAGCGTGTAGGTGATGTTCGCGCCCGCATTGACGCTGGCCGGACCGGTCTTGGTGATGGCCA
The DNA here is from genome assembly GCA_016196035.1 of Acidobacteriota bacterium. NCBI lineage: Bacteria > Pseudomonadati > Acidobacteriota > Acidobacteriota bacterium. The sequence continues at coordinate 201,956 of JACPYM010000002.1, forward strand.
GGTTCGCTTCGGTGCGCACGCGGTTTTGCGTTTCGTTCGAGAGGTTATTGCCGCCATTCGGATCAGGTGTGGCCGGTGTCGCGCCGACGCCCTCTGAATGAATGGTCGCAGTGTTCTTGATTGCCGTGCCCTCAGCCACGTTTGCCAGCACGCGCGTGCGGAACGAAATCGTGCCGTTGGCACCCGCCGGCAACGTGCCGCCACCCGTCGGGGTGCAATCAAGTTGCGTGGGCAGTGGCGAGACCGTACAAGTCAGCGCTGGGCCAGCCGCCGGTGTCACCACAATCGAACCTGCCACGAATTGCACATTCGCCGGAATCACGTCACGAATATGAACGTTGACCGCATCGCCCAGCCCGCTGTTGCGATAGGTCAAGCCGTAGAAGATCTCGCCCTGACCGGTCACAATTGGCACCGGCAAAGCTGGCGGAGCCGCCGAGATCGCGCCGCCCGCCGTCACTTGCGCATCGAAAGCCGAACCGGCCAGCGTGTAGGAAGCCTTCTGAACAGACAAATCGGCACTCGGCCCAACCGGTGTATTCACTGTCGAAGTGTTATTGGCCGAAACCGGATCTATCGCATTTGATCCCGCGACGATGTTCACCGTCGCGGTGTTGTTGATAAAGCCACCCGGCTGGCCGCCGTTAAAGTTGGCGTTGACGGTGACAGTAAATTTGATCGTTGCCGATGCGCCTGCTGACAACGCTGACGTCGCAGTACAAGGGAACGCCGTAGCCAGGTTGCAACTAAAGCCTGCCGCAGTAATCACGGTGCCAGTCTTGAGCGTCGTACCGGTCGGAGGGAAAGGCGCATCTGCGACAACGAATTCACCCGCGCCGATGTCGCTGGGGCCGACGTTCTTGACCGTAATCGTGTAGTTGATGTCCTGACCAGCCAACACCGCATCCGGCGAATCATCTTTGGTGATTTGCAGATCGGAGCAATGATTGACCGTCGCCGTGCTGGTCGAAGTGCCAACCGCGATCGTGCCGGTACCAGCAGTCGTGATGGTTGCCGTATTTGCCAGCGCCCCACTCGGCGCGGTGGGCGACAGCTTGACCGTGATGTCGAGCGTGCTCTGACCGGTCGGGATGTCCACCGCCGCGCAAGTCACCGTGCCCGGCGTCCCGCCATTGTGTGAACAGCCGGTCAGGAAGCCGCCGTTCCCGCTTAAATTCAGGAACGTAGTGTTCGCCGGCAGCGGATCACTGATGGTCGCGTTGAGCGCCGTGCTCGAGCCACCATTATTGACCGTGATGTGGTAGGTGTAGGTGTCACCGGCACAAATCGTCGCCGGGCCAGCCTTCGTGATCGAAAGCGGCGCGTCCACCACAATGTTCTGCTGGACGCTCGCCGTGTTGGGCGCAACGTTGGGCGTAGGCTCCTGCGTGGCGGAAGCAACTGTCGCGGTGTTGGTGCGAACGCCACTCGCCACATTCGGTACAATCTGCGCAACGATAAAGATCGTCGAAGTAGAAACCGCAGCCGTGTTCGGATCCGGGCCGGGCAGGCTGCCGGTGCAAGTGACCGTTCCATTGGTGGCGTTTGGTGGCCCGGTGCAGATCAACCCGTACCCGGCGATGGCCGGATTGTTCACGACTCCCACATTCTGAAAGACGATGCCCGGCGGCAGCGGATCGGTCACGACGATGTTCTGCGCGTCCGATGGGCCATTATTGGTTACCACCAACGTGTAGCTGAAAGCCGCGCCGCCCGCCGTCGGAGTTGGGTTCGACGTCACTTTGGTGATGCCCAGGTCGGCCTTGGTGATGACCACATTCGAAGTCGTCAGCGAGGTATTGTTGCCAGCATTGATGTCTTCTGAGCCGTTGCTGGTGATCCGCGCCGAGTTGCCAATAATTTGATTAAGCGTGGCCGAAGCCAGCACGCGGAGGCGATAGGCGATGCGCGCCTGGAAGCCCGCCGGCAATACGCCCGGCGTATAGCCCGGATTGATGGCGATGTTGTTGCCCGGACGGCACGTCAGCAGCGCACCCGCGCCGAAGTCATGACAGCCGATGGCAAACGTGGTGGCAGTACCGACCGGCGGCCCACCCGTGTCATTGGCAATGCTCACGGCAATCACACCCAGAGCCGCTGGAATGATCGGCTGGCCTGGCACAGGCCCGGCGACCGGATAATCTTGCGGCGGGGCATTCACGCCCGCAAGCTGTACCGGCCCACCTGGGACTTGATCCTCAATAATGACGTTGGTGGCGTTGGCCGGACCGAGGTTGTTGACGGTCAGGACGTAGCTGATGTTGCCACGCCCTTCGTTCCCGATGCTGCCCAGGCTGATCATGCCCACCGAATTGCCACCCGCCAGAACCGAGTTCTGCGGATCGGGCAACGGCGGCTGCGCAGTCTGTGCGAACTTGGTGATCGCCAAATCGGCGGAGGGCGCGACGATGTGTGACACGATGTTGGAACCGATGAACACTTCATCAACACCATTGCCGTCAAGGTCGGTCTCGAAGAAGGCGGTGTCGTTGATGATGTTATTTGGTGTCGCGGCGGGCGACACGAGCATGTCCACCTTGAGCACTACAGTCTGGTTAGCGGCAAAAGTATCCGCGCCGCCACCAATGCCATCGCCTGCATAGCAGGTGAACTGATTGGTGCCATTTCCATTCGGAGTGATCGTGCAAGGCCCCCAAGCGCTCCCCCCGCCAGGCTGGGTCATCACACCTGTCGGGAACGCCGGGTTGAATTGGAACAGCCCTTGGGTCGTCGAGGTGTCGAAAGAGCGAATGAAACCATTACCAGCCGTCGTATCAGCCGTCGCACCATTCGTAATAGTGATGGTGTAGGTAATGATCTGCCCTTGCCCAACTGAACTGCCGCTGGGCGGTGTCGCAGACTTGGTGATGTTGTAGGGCGTAAACATCGCGGCTGTCGCCACAGGGGCAGCCGCGTTTTTATACGTTGATGGTAAAAGTTGCTTTTTGATGGCGGTGCGCAAGGGTGCGGGAGCGACAGATAATATCTTTTCCGCCGCCGCGCTGGCCTGCACGCGTGCCACCAAAGCCTGGCGGGCAGCCGCCACAGGCCGCATGGGCGCGAAAGCAAAGACCAGTCCTGCCAAAATCAACACTGCGCCGCTAATGAGGAACGCGCGCCGTGTCGTGAGGTGTTGTGTGTGTGTAATTCGCATCGGATTTCTCCTAAATCGCTAAAGGTTAAAACAGCGCGGAGGTCTAGGCCTCAAACGCAATAAGATCTAATGCAGTACTGGAGATAACTTTTCCCTGCGCCCCGGGCACAGAAAATCGCCGCTCTCAGCCAGTCCTTGCAACGAAAGCGTGAAATAAGGATTTGGAACTTGGGGCCGAGTAGCGAGTTCCTCGTGGTCGCAACTAATCGAGCCAGAATTCTTTGCCTGAGAAACGCTGCGCAAGCTTTGTAAGCCAACGCCGCTGCGCCGCGCCCCTTCAAGCCTGTTCCCGGGCTGAGAGCACAAGCAAATAACTGCGGCATTTGTGTGAAGCGACCAGAGCAGGTTGCCGGCCGATTGCTGATCCACCATCAGTTGCAGGGAATTTGAGAACTGATACATTCCAGCCAGGCCCACATCAAAAGGGCGCGAACCGGGGCTGCCGGGGTTAGTGGATGCAGAGGGCAAGACAGCTTGCTTCGAAAAGTGATTGGCGTTTGGTAAAGAGGCAAAATCGGCTGTCTGCGAGGTTGTAAAAGGTGAAACAACGTGCGTGTGGCCAGCCAAAGCTCCGCCCATTAACACGGCGTCAAAAAGCCTCAACAAGCTGTGCGTAAAAGCAGTCCCGGATTTGTGTGTGAGTGTGTGATGCATTCGGCCCCTTGGCGAAACTACCAAAGAACAATCAAAAACAAGGTGCCTTTGTTAAACCCAACCAGCCAGAGTCCTTCCCAAATACCAGCCATAGAAAGGCGATCTGAGATCACCGGCTCCCGCACCAGAACTGAAGACCTTTAATCTCTATAGGTACTAAAGCATATTCGCCGGTTATTCCCAGGCAAACACTAACCGGCGACCAAATTGTTTGGCGTAAGGTACAGAGCTTGTGAAGTGCCCGATGCCGATTGCGACTTCACAACGATAGACTCAACTGAAAATGTTGTAGCTGAATCTTGAGAGATTGATCAAACGGCCCTTGGTTTTCACTTCGACCTGGAATTTCTAGCGGGTCTTAAGCAAATGAGGCGAGAGACGTTTAATCACGTGCCGGAGTATATCGCCCGGTTCTGACCTTGGCAAGACACCGGTCTTAAGGTGCTTTTGAATTTACTGCCAGCCCATATTCTAGCCACGCATATCAGCGAGAAAAGGCAAATCACGGCGATATCTTTCCAAATCCGCCAGGCTCACCTCAGTTTGAATCACACCTTCAGACGCCGTCGCCGTAACCAACAGGTCGCCGCGCGGGCTGATAATGCGGCTGCTGCCAGAGTATGACAACGTGGGGTCTTGACCCGTTCGGTTGACGCCCAACACATAAGCTTGGTTTTCGATGGCACGCGCTTGCAGCAACACTTCCCAATGCATGATGCGCGTGACCGGCCAGTTGGCCATCACCAAAATCAAGTTCGCGCCCTGTTTGACCGCCGCGCGAAAGCTTTCCGGGAAACGCAGGTCGTAGCAAATGAACGGGGCGACTTTGAAGCCTTCCCAAGCGAACAGGCATACCTCTTCGCCGGGTTCATAGTGGTCGGACTCACCGCCGTAGGTAAACGGATGCCGCTTGCAGTAACGCGCGATTTCCTGGCCGACGGGGTCATATACCACGCATTCATTGCGCCCTTGGCCTGACTTGCCGGTGGTCACGACACCGCCCGCCAAATACACGCCAAAGGCCTTGGCGGTTTCCGCCAGGAACTGCTGGGTCTCTTGTGAGGCGGTGTCAGAAATGACGGCTGCCCGCATGCTGAAGCCGGTTGCGAACATCTCTGGCAACACGACCAGCGAGCCAGGCGCGGGCGGTGTTTGATCGAGCAACTGACGCACTTTCTGATGATTGGCGGCTTTGTCTTCCCAGACGATGTCCAGTTGGACGGCAAATACATTCATCTTGTTTCTTCTCCCATATCGTTTTCAGGACTTACGCAAAACTTTGCCACAGAGGCACAGAGACACGGAGGAAGTGGGAGAACGGCGCCAATACTATGAAAAGGCTCTGTGTCTCCGTGCCTCTGTGGCTAACCTGTTCGTGTCTTGCGTAAGCCCTGGTTTTGATTCCACGAGCCAGGTGACTCAACCCAATTCTCGGTCTGCCGCATCTGTCGCAGTTTTCCATCCTCACTTCAGGCTTTAGGCCTTACGCGCCCATGTCTCGATGTAAGTCCCCATTTCGACATAATTACTCAAATCCGAAATGATGCGTGCCGCCGCCTTTTCCGCAGCGCTGAGCCACCCGCCCGTGTGCGGCACTAGGCTGGTTCCACCATACATGCGCCATTCCAGCGGCGTCAGGCCATGTTTTGCCAATAACCGGCGCAAGGATTGCGGGGTAAACCCGAAAACATGAAAGGGCGAGAAGGTCGGCGAAAGATTAACCACCCAATTCCGCAAACGTAATCGTTGATAAAGATTACCGATGTGAAAATAGAGTCCCGCCTCGTTCGGAACATCCACAAAGAGCAGTCCGCCGGGTCTCAAGACCCGCGCAATGGAACGAATGACAGCATCCGGTTCATACAGATGTTCCAACACGGCAGCCAGGATAACGACCTCAAACGATTCAGCAGGCAGGCTGCAATTTTCGATGGCTTCGGTTAGCACTTCTACGCCGGAATTGCGCGCCGCCCAACGGGCGAACGGCGGCGATGGCTCGATGCCGACAACCTCCCAACCCGCCTGTTTGGCCGCGTACAAAATCTCGCCACGCCCGGCCCCAACATCCAACAAGCGCCCTTTGCCACGGCCTAGCGTTTCAGCCTTTTGCAACAAACGTACTGCGCTCTCGGCTTTGCCCGCTTCGTCGTGAGCCGCAAAATACTCTTCGGGCGGCAATCCATAATGCTGCTCCAAACCGCCTTTCGGAATGGGCATCGGGTTGGGGAAGATCAACCCACAGCCGCCGCAGCGCCAGAGGCGCGTTTCAATACCTAAACATTGCCGATGCGCGGCGCCGCCACGCCGGCCTAAATACCTGGCTGGTTCAGACACACAGATGGGGCAGGCTTGCGCACGCCAGTGATAGTCAGCTTCCGTGAGCTTAAGCCCTTTTTCCACGTTGAAGACCTCCCGGTTTTTATTCTCCTAAAATCGTTTTCACGCCGTGTACTAACCGCCCAACCCCTGCCCTGACCGTCTCCGGCTGCAACGCGCCATACGAAATGCGCAAGTAACAACCCGCACTGCCAAACGCGTTGCCGGGAATGGCGGCCACGCGGAATTCGCGGATGAGCCGTTCGACCAGCGCCAACGGAGGCAGCGACGTCGCCAGCTTCAGATAAAAATAGAAGGCCCCCTCGGCGGGCGGAACCTGGCAATGCGGCGCAAGCTGCGCCAGTTCACGCAGCACGGCCAACCGCACCTCCGCCAACTGGGCCAGATAGGCCGCGCTGTAGCTGCGGCCCACCTGCATGGCACTCAGGGCGGCAAGTTGTGAGACCACCGGCGGACAGATCAGGATCGTATCCTGCACCTTGTTGACGGCCTCGAAAAGATGTTCAGGAATCACCATCCAGCCGATCCGCCAACTGGCAAAGCCGTAGCCTTTCGACAAGGAATAAAGCGAAAGCGTATGCGCGCCGCTCCCGGCAATCGAAGCCGGTGAAAAGTGGCGGGCATCATCATAGGTGAAATACTCATACGCCTCATCGCTGATGTGATAGAGGCCGCGCGCGCGGCAGAGTTCGTTGACGGCGCGCAGGGCCTGTTCGGGATAAACCGCCCCGGTCGGATTGTTCGGCGAGACGGTCACAAGCGCGCGCGTCTTGGGGGTAATGGCGGCGGCGATCAAATCCGGCTGCAATTGGTAATTCGCGTCGGTCGGCACGAGTACCGGCGTACAATTCGCCATCGTGATGGCCATTTCGTGATTGAAATAGTAAGGCGCGGGCAGAATGACTTCGTCGCCCGGATCGCAAAGCGCCAGCACGGCATTCATAAACGCCATATTGCCGCCCGCCGTCACCACGATGCGATTGTCCTGGCCGACCTCGATGCCGTTTTCAATGCGCAATTTGCCGGCAATCTGTTCAACCAAGGCAGGCACGCCATAAACCGGCTGGTATTTGTGCAAGTCGGGACGCTGCTGCAATTCTTGCACGGCGGTGTAAATCTGTGGCGGCGGTTCATAAAAGACCACCCCCTGCCCCAGCGAAATCGTCCCGGGGGTTTGCCGGATCAGCTCAGCGACGACCGGAATGATCGGCGCTTGAACGGCCTGCATGCGTTGCGCTAGCTGCATTGTTTGGGAACCTCGTAAAAAGTGTGGTGCTCTCTTAGCGTGGCAAGCGGCATCTTGTCAAAAGCCCAGCCACGAAAGAGGTGCTGCTTGACAGTACCACAGGCATCGGCTACTTTTCCGGTTTGCCAACCACGTCAAATTCGCGTCTGTAGCGGGTGGGTACGCGGTCGCGCAAGTTTATCAATTAGTTTTTGATTCAATTTTGAGAGAAATTCTAGCGGGCCGAAGCGGCCAGAGAGGTGTGTTATGAAACCCAATACCCATCCTAACTATCAGGAATGCAAAGTCGTCTGCGCGTGCGGTTCGACTTGGACGACGCGCTCGACACGCAAAGAACTACACGTGGAAATCTGTTCGACCTGCCATCCCTTTTACACCGGCAAACAAAAGCTGGTGGACACGGCGGGCCGCGTTGAACGATTCCAAAAACGCTATGCTAAAAAGGCGGAGCCAAAGGCGGAACCAAAAGCGGAACCAGTGGCATAGGCGGACTGCCACCAAACGCTATGAAGCTGAGATTCGTTCATCACACATTGTCCGGCTTGAGCGCCCGCGCGCCTCGGCCGTTCTGTGTGTGCGTTCATCGCTAGCAGTCGTAAATTTACGAAGCCACAGCGCATCCCGTGCTGACCAAATGACCACTTGCGCTGGTCATTGTTGCGCACCGGGATTGCGGCTGTGGCTTTCTGTTTTGGGCGTGCGCGTGACAGATTTGTGCCGGAAGGAGCAGCAATGAAACCTGAAAAAGAAATCATCGTCGGCGGTCAGGCCGTGATTGAAGGCGTGATGATGCGCGCGCCGCATTCCTATGCGGTGGCCGTGCGCCGGCAGGACGGCCAGATTGTCAGCAAAGCTGAACCGCTGCCGAAGTTGGATGAAAAATATCCCTGGCTCAAAATTCCCGTCTTGCGCGGCAGCGCAGTGCTGATCCATTCGATGGCGCTCGGCATCAAGGCGCTCAACTTTTCGGCAACCGTGGCGATGGAAGAGCAGGAAGCGGTCGAGCAGCAAGTCCAGCCTGCCGTCAAAGCCGCCGCTGCGACCGGCGTGCTGATGACAACGGCTCACGCTATCGAAGCACCCGAAATGCTCCGCGCAGTGGCAGAAACTGAAGAAAAGCCCAAGTCATCCGCCGCTGCCGCCACGGCTGCCGGTTCGATGGTTTTCGCACTCATCTTCAACGTGTTGCTCTTCATTGTGCTGCCGCTGTTGGTGACCAATGCGCTGTTTATCTATTTCGGCTGGGGCAATGCGCCGCAAGCCACTTTCACTGCCGATGCCAATGCGCCCTGGTATCAGGCTGGCTGGCACTGGTTGCAAGCTTACATGAAACCGGTGCGCCCCTCGGTTTCTTTCAATCTACTCGACGGCGTGATTCGCATGGGCCTGTTTTTGCTGATGATTTGGAGCTTTTCGCGGCTGCAAGACATCAAGCGCATCTTTGAATATCACGGTGCCGAGCACAAAACCGTCTTCGCCTGGGAAGCGGGCGAAGAGTTAACCGTCGCCAATGCGCGCCGCCATCCGCGCCAGCATCCGCGTTGCGGCACCAGCTTCTTGATGGTGGTGATGCTGGTTTCCATCGTGCTTTTCTCGGTCGTCAAATTCGACGCGCTGCTTTTGAATATGTTGACGCGCATCGCGCTGATGCCGTTGATCGCGGGCATCTCCTACGAAATCATCCGCGCGGCGGGCAAGAAAGAATCCAGCGCGCTGTTCTCGTTGATGACACTGCCTGGTCTCTGGCTGCAAAACGTGACGACACAAGAACCCTCCGACGACCAGTTAGAAGTGGCAATCTACGCCCTAAAAGAATCGTTAAAGCTGGAGCCCCAAGAACCGTTAGCAGTCGGCAGTTAGCAGCGAGCAGTTTACTTGCTCCGCTACTGACTACTGACTACTGACTACTGACTACTCGCTTATGTTCGACAAACTTGAAGCCATCGAAAGAACCTACGAAGAGTTGACCCAGCAGATGACCGACAACGACGTCATCTCTGATCAGACGCGCTACACCAAGATCGCCAAGCAGCACCGCGACCTCGAAGCGATTGTCGAGAAATACCGCGAGATGAAGAAATTCGACAATGACATCGCGGGCGCGCGCCAGTTGCTCGCCGAAACGACCGAAGCTGAGATGCGCGAACTGGCCGAACTCGAACTTGCCGAAAATGAGGTGAACCGCGTCAGGGTCGAAGAGGAATTGAAAGTCCTGTTGCTGCCCAAAGATCCCAACGACGAAAAGAACGTCATCTTTGAAGTCCGCGCCGGCACGGGCGGCGAAGAGGCTTGTTTATTCGCGGCGGAAATCATGCGGATGTATGCCCGCTACGCCGAACGCCACGGCTGGAAATTCCAAATCACGGACATTTCCGAAACAGGTCTCGGCGGCATTCAAAAGGCCGAAGCCATCATCGAAGGCGACAAGGTTTACTCCAAACTCAAACACGAATCCGGCGTCCATCGCGTCCAGCGGGTGCCGCAAACCGAAACCAGCGGACGCATTCACACCTCCGCCGTCACTGTCGCCGTGCTGCCCGAAGCCGAAGACGTGGACGTAAAAATTGACGCCAAGGACATCCGCACCGACACCTTCTGCTCCTCCGGCCCCGGCGGCCAATCGGTCAACACGACTTATTCTGCGGTGCGCCTGACACACTTGCCCACCGGCCTCGTCGTTTCGATGCAGGATGAAAAGTCGCAGATCAAGAACCGCGAGAAAGCCATGCGCGTGCTGCGTTCGCGGCTCTACGAAATCGAGCAGCAGAAACAGCACGACGCCATCGCCGCCGAACGCCGTTCGATGGTCGGAAGCGGCGACCGTTCCGAAAAGATTCGCACCTACAATTTCAAAGAGAACCGCGTCACCGATCACCGCATCGGCCTGACGCTGCATCAACTCGATTTGATTATGGAAGGCGGGCTGGATGAGTTGATCAATTCGACGGTGGCGTTCTTCCAGGCAGAGAAATTGAAGCAGGAGACCGAGCGGCAAGTCGCGGGCGTGTAAGCCATGACCATCGCTGAAGTCTTAAAAGAAGCCAGCGCCGCCTTGCGCGCCGCCGCTGTTCCCAACGACCTGCTTGACGCGCAAACGCTGCTCGCCCACGCGCTCACTTGCGACCGCACGCATCTGATCGTGCATTTCAACCAGCAACTCACTGACGAACAACAAACCAGCTTCACCGCCTTGATCGCGCGCCGCGCCGCAGGCGAACCATTGCAATATATCACCGGCCAGCAGGAATTTTTCGGCTTGCCGTTTCTGGTTACGCCCGCCGTGCTAATTCCCCGCCCCGAAACCGAGATTCTCGTCGAAGAAGTCATTCGCCTCGCTCAACTGCACAACTGGACGAATCCGGTGATTGTGGATGCGGGCACCGGTTCGGGCTGCATCGCCGTAACGCTGGCGCGCGAATTGGAAGGCGCGCAAGTCATTGCCACGGACATCTCGACCACAGCGCTCGCCGTGGCGCGCCGCAATGCCGCATTGAATGGTGTGGCTGAGCGCGTGCAGTTCGTGCAAAGCGATTGGCTCGACGCAGTGCCAGCGGAACCCTTAGCCGACTTCATTGTCTCCAACCCGCCTTATGTCGCCGCGCACGAAATGCCGACGCTGCAACGCGAAGTGCGCGAGTGGGAACCGGCGCTGGCGCTCACCGATCAAGGTGATGGTTTGGGCTGTTATCGCCGGTTGCTGGCAGATGCTCCGGCGCGACTGAAGCCGGGCGGTTACTTCCTGTGTGAGTTGGGTTATACGCAATCGGCGGCGGTCAGTGCGTTGGCGGATCAAACCATCTGGACGGAGCCGCAGATGCTTGACGATTTGCAGGGCATTCCGCGCACGTTGGTGTTGCGGCGACGATAGCAACCCCTGGGTACGCACCGCTTCCAGCGTGCAGATTTGGCAGCGGACACGCGAAGGCCGGAGGGAATCCCTCCGGCCTTGTTGTTTCTGATCCCAAGACCGCACGCTGGAAGCGGTGCGTACCCAGGTTGCGGCTACTTACCAAACAAACGCGCCACCGGCTTCCCGGCCTGCGGATTGTTCTCGCTGTAATCGAATCCCAGCCAGCGGCAGAGCGTCGCGGCGGCCTGATTCTGGTAAATCGTTTCGGCATCCTTCCATTCGCCACGCAGCGCGCTGTCCGGGCTGACGAAAGCCATCCAGATGTATTGCGCTTCGGGGACTTTCTCGCCGTGATCCGTCCAGTCGCGGATGGTTTTGCCGCGCCCGTGATCGGTGGTGAACAGAATCGAAGTTTTGCCCTGATAACGCGGCGTGCGTTGCAGGTACTCCCAAATCGCTTTGATCTGTTGATCGTTGTGCGCGAACGAATCGAGCACGTGCGCGTATTCGCCGCCGTGCGCCCAATCGTCGGTTTCGCCCAGCGCGATGTGCACGACGCGGGGCTGATACTTTTGCATGTGCGCCAGCGCAAAGCGCACGGTGAAGTAATCGAAGCGCACGCTATCCCAGGGACTGAGCCGTTCGTTTTGCAGCTTGCTCAGCACTTTGATTTCCGGGTCGGTCGAAGGATATGGCTCGTGCCCGGCATTGATCGTCACCGCGCCTTCTTCGTGTTCGCCGATCCAGTTGAACACATCCCACGAACCGAACAGCGCGACCTGGTTTTGATTGAGCTTGAGCTTGCGTTTGAGGAATTCGAGCACGCTGGTGTTCGGATTGCGGTTGCGGTCGTTGCTGTTGATGACGTCGTCGTGCGCCTGCCCCGTGAGGATTTCGGAATAGCCGGGATAGGAAAACCACATTTTGTTGGTCGTCATCACGGCGCTGTTCAAACTGCGATTCCCGGCAATCGAACCGTATTGCTTCAGCAGCGTGCCCCAGAAAAAGGGCATCAACTTTTCGCGGCGTGCCGCAGGCGTGTCGGCCCAGTATTTTTTATAAAGCGCGGAGTCCTCGACTTTGCCGCGTTTGGTTTTGTCTTTGAGGATGTCGAGGTCGAGGCCGCCAAAAATCTCCTGCGTGCGCGCGCCGTCGAAGGTGATCAGGATGACGTTTTCGGTTTTGGTTTGCGCGGCGGCAGCCAGGGTCAGGGCGAAGAGGAAAACGAGGATGCGTAGGGTGTCTTTGGTTTTCATTGCAGCGTAGCCTTCAGGAAAAGCAGAGAGTACGGAACAGACGGAAAGAACGGAACAGACGGAAAAGCCCGTTGGTTTCCGTTCAGTCTGTTCCGTTCTTTCCGTCTGTTCCGTACTCTCCTTTAGTTTTTAGAAAATCAGCTTCAACGCGAACTGAAGCTGTCGCGCCGGGAAAGTGGTACGGATGGTGCCGTAACCGCCAGTTGCCGTGCGCGCATTCGTTGCAGTGGGGTCGGGCGCGCCGAAGTTGGTATGGTTGAAGAGATTGAAGGCTTCCATACGGAATTCCAGCTTGGTGCGCTCTTTCCAGACCGGGAACGCTTTGTGCAAGCCCAGATCGGTTTGCGCGAAGCCAGGCCCCCGCACGATGTTGCGGCTGGCGCTGCCGAATAACTGGTCGCCGGTGGGGATGGAAACTCCCGCGACGTTCAGATAATCGTTCGGGTCAACGCCGGGGCTGCGCAACGGCTGCCCCGTCAGGTTCGGGCGCAGGGTCGCCTGACCACCGACGCTGAAACCAGAAACTGCGTTGTAGAACAGATTGACGGGCAGCCCGCTGTTCAGGGTGTTGATGAGCGTCGCACGCCAGCCGCCGATGAGGTAATCGAGCGCGGTTGAACTATTGGCCAGCTTTCGGCCTTTGCCGAACGGCAAGTCATACACCACGCTGGTCGTGTTGTTGAGCGGTTGGTTGTAATTCGATAGCCCCTTGTCAGCACCGATGTTGCGAATGTTCAGGCGCGAGTTGTCGCCCGATTGCGTTTCCAAATGACCGGCGACGTTATCAATCGCCTTCGACCAGGTGAAGGAGTTGAGCAGGTACAGACCCTGGCTGAACCGCCGTTCCAGCTTGATCTGCAAGGCGTGGTAATTCGCAAAGCCGGCATTGAACGAAGCCTGCACGAAACCGAAATCAGCCAGCGGGCGGCGTGATTGGAGCGACGGGAGCGCTTTGCGGTTGGGATCGGTCGTCGGCAAATTCGACAAGCGAATCTCTTCCGCCGTCACTGTCCGCGCCTGGTTGTAATCGCCCAGCGCAACCAGTTTGACGCTGTGATTGCCGACGTAGCCCACGTCCAGCAGCAAGCCCTTCATCAATTCACGCTGCACGGTCAGATGCCAGCTTTGCACGTAACCCGTCCGCGTTTCGGCGGGCGAGAAGTTGGTGCGCGTCGTCAAGGTGGTGGCGCGCGCCGGCGAAATCAGCCCCGCCGGATAACCGGCCTGCGTCGGGCGGAAGCAGTTCAGGAAGTTGTCGCCCGTGCAAAGCGGCGACGTAATCGCCTGATCAATCGTCACGCCGATGATTTGCGGCAGGTTGAAGGCCAGCAGGTTTTCGCCGCCCAGCCGGTTGAAGTGGATGTAGCTGATGCCGTAGCCGCCGCGAATCACCGTCTTCGGCGTCAGGTTGTAAGCCAGCCCCAGGCGCGGCGACCAATTGTTGCGGTCGGGATTGACCAACGCGCGATTGTAAAGTGAGCCGCTGCTGGCGAAGATCAGCTTCTTCGCCACCGGATCGAAGTTGGTCAACTGGTTCTTGTCTTCGTACTGTGGTGTGGCGAATTCGTAGCGCACCCCCAGGTTGAGCGTCAGCTTTTGATTCACCTTGAAATCGTCCTGCAAGTAAGCGAAATGCATGCGCTGGCGGTATTGCGCCAGAAAGAAATTCGCCAACTGATATTGGCTGCGCGCGCCAAACAGGAAATCGGCGAAGTTGTAGATGTTGTTGCTCCCCGTTACCGTGGTCGGGCGGCTGAATTGACCGCTGTAAGCATCCTGCCCGTATTTCGGAGCGAAGTCTTCGACCTCGGTGTTGATCCGTTGGTATTCGTAACCGGCCTTCAAACTGTGGCGGCCCAGCACCTGCGTGTAGTTGACGCGCGGGTTCCAGATGAACGGGTCTTGATGCTGCGGGTTGGACGATTGACGGCCAATCTGCGTGAAACCGCTGATGGCCTGCGAGTTCAAACCGCCGCCAATGGTCGGATCGGTCGGCAAGCCCGGCAACAGAAAGTTCGGATCGCCCAAACCGGTCGGGTGCTTGCCCGCTTGGGTGCGCGAAATGCCGAGCCGGAATTCCACGATTGAATTGCTGGATAGGTTATAGGTCACGCCGCCGGCGAGTTGCTGGTTCAACACATAAATGAAGGCGTTACGTTCGCCGCTGAAGACCGGCCCGGGAATGACCGGCGCTTCATAATTGTTCACCTTGCGGTGGCTGACGCGCACGAAACCATTCAGTTTGCTATTGAAGGTGTGATCGAGCTTGAGGTCGAATTTGTCGTTATAAAACTTGCTACGCGGCAGGTTCTCATAGTTGTTCGAACCGACGCCAGTCGCGGTCGGATTGGTCACCGGCAGAGCCAGCGCAGCCAGCACGCTCTTGGCAAAAGGCGTGATTTCGTTCGCCGGGATGTTGCCGTCGGCATAGACCGTGCCGGTGAACGGATTCCGCACGGGCACCGCCAACTGTCCCGCGCGCTGCGCCGCCGTCGGCACGGTGCCGAATTGCAGCGTGCGAATGATGCGGCGGAAGCCTTCGTAATCGGCGAAAAAGAAGGTCTTATCGTGAATGATCGGACCGCCGATGGTGCCACCGAACTGATTCTGAAGCAGGACGGGTTTGAATCCGCGCGTCGGTTTGAAAAAGCCGACCGCGTTGAGCGACGTATTGCGCAGGAATTCGTAGGCCGTGCCGTGAAATTCATTGGTGCCGCTGCGAATTGCGGCGTTGATCACCGCGCCGCCCGCGCGCCCGAATTCGGCGCTGAAGTTGTTGGTCTGGACTTTGAATTCCTGCACGGCGTCGGGCGAAGCCTGCACGACCTGATTGGAAAAGCCCTGATTGCTGGTGCCGTATGAGTTGTTGTCTACGCCGTCAATAATGAAGTTATTGAGCGATGAGCGCAGCCCATTGACGTTGAACGAAGCATCGCGCGCGCCATTTTCCAGCGTCGCCAGCGCCGAACGCCGCACGCCGGGTGAGAGCAATGCCAGATCGGCATAAGCGCGGCCATTCAGCGGCAGATTGACGATCTGTTCGCGGTTGATGATCTGGCCGCGGTCGCTCGATTCGGATTGGAGCAGTTGCGCGCTATCGGCTGAGACCGTAACGGTGTCAGTCACCGCGCCGGCCTTCATCGCCAAATCCACGCGCAGGCGCGCGCCGACATTGACCTGAACATTTTCGGCCACAGCTTTGGAAAAGCCCGCGGCTTCGGCGCTGATCGTGTAAACGCCGATCTTGACGTTATTGATCTGGTAATTGCCTTCTTCGTCCGTTTGCACGGTATGGGTAATGCCGGTCGCCGTGTTTTTGACCGTCACATTGGCTTTGGGCAGCACCGCACCCGAGGCGTCGCGCACGGTACCTACGACCGTCGCGGTATCAAATTGCCCATACGCCAGCGGCGCAAACAGGCAGCATAGCAACGCAGCGGCAGACAGGCGCGTCAAGCGTTGCAAGGTGTAATTCAACTTCATCTTCTGACTCCTTGAGTGGATAGAGTATGTGAGTGCCAAGTGGCAAGCGTACCTTCGCGGCGTCAAGCTTGCGTTAGCTTACGTGCGAATTAACGTCAAAATTACATCCCAGCAAAGCAGGCTTCCTGTCTCGGATGGAAAAGTCATCGGCAGGATTTTTCGTTGGCATAGCTTCGCCGCAAGCGGCGGCATAGTCAACCGTCCAGACGGAGATTGGCCCCGGCAAAACAAAAGCTGCGAGCAGTGTTGTGCTGCTCGCAGCTTTTTCAGGCCAGGCTGTCAGTCTCCTACTTGAGTCGTTCGTCCTTGGAAATCTGTCCGTCCAGAATCGTCAGCACGCGATGCGCATGGGACGCAATGTCCGGCTCGTGCGTGACGACGATGATCGTATTGCCGCGTTCGTGCAGCCGTTCGAGCAAGGCCATGATTTCAACCGAGGTCTTGGAATCGAGGTTCCCGGTCGGTTCGTCGGCCAGAATGATCGAAGGGTTGTTGACCAGCGCGCGCGCGATGGCGACGCGTTGCCGCTGGCCGCCCGAAAGCTCGTTGGGTTTGTGGGTCATGCGCTGGCCCAATTCGACCGATTCCAGCGCCTTCTTCGCTTTCTCGAGGCGTTCGGCGGAGGGCGTGCCGTTGTATATCAGCGGCAATTCAACGTTGTGCAGCGCCGTCGCGCGCGGCAACAGGTTGAACGTCTGGAAAACGAAGCCGATCTCTTTGTTGCGGATGTAGGCCAGTTCATCGTCATCCATCTGCGAAACCAGCTTGCCGTTCAGCCAGTACTCGCCTTTGGTAGGCGTATCCAGACAGCCGATCATATTCATCAGCGTAGATTTGCCCGACCCCGAAGGCCCGATGATGGCGACGTATTCGCCCTGTTTGATCTCGAACGTAACCCCGCTCAAAGCGTGAATCTCTTCGTCGCCCATCACGTAAGTCTTCCAAAGATCCGTCGTGCGGATCATCGTGGGCCGTGCGTCTTCGTTTGTCCGCTCGCGTTGCATTTGGGGTTTGGCCTCTAGTTCCATCATTGCAGCAACCATAAATTACCTCGGTAGTCGGTAGCCGGTTGTTGGTAGTCGTTAGTCGGTTGTCGGCTTGCGATAGTTCCTAACCGACTACCGACTACCGACTACTTGCTCTCAGCCTTCTCGTCCTTCTTCTTGTTCTTGTCTTCGCGCTTGACGATGGTGTCGTCTTTGAGCGTGCGCAATTGGCGGTACGGCCCAATGATGAGTTCAATGCCTTCTTTCAAACCGCTCTTGATTTCGATGTCGTTCTCACCGGTGATGCCGGTTTCAACGGGCACGAACTTGGCCTTGTTGCCGGCCAACGTGAAGACGCCCTTTTGCGCCTTGCGTTCTTTCTTTTCGCCGGGCTTGGGCGAAGGCGCGCCTTTCTCTTCGGGCTGTTCGCGTTCAACCAGGGCTTGCAACGGAATAGCCACAACACTCTCGCGGCGGTCGGTGGTGACCGTGGCGGTCGCTGACATGCCGGGCCGCAACGCATTGCGCACCTCGTCATTCATGTTAATCAGGCGCACGACGACCTTGAAATCCTTGGCTTCCTGATTGCCGCTGGTTTGCGTTTGCACGATGTTTTGGCCGGTGCGCGTGATGGCCGAAGCGGCCTTCTCGACGACTTCGCCTTCGATCTCGCGTTCGCCCAGGGCATCCACTTTGACCTTGACCTTCTGGCCGACCTGCACATTTTTGATGTCGGTTTCATCCACGCGGACTTCGACGTTAATCAGCGACATGTCCGCGATGATCATCAGCGGCGTGGACGAAAAGCTGGCTGTCGCAAAGGTGCCGACCTGAATCGGCAGGTTGGCGATGACGCCGTTGATGGGCGAATACTGCGTGGTCTTGGCCAACAGATCGGATTGGCTGCGCAATTGCGCTTGTGACTGGGCCGCGCGCGCTTGCGAGGCCGCCAGACTGGCGCTCGCTTGACTGACGCGAATCTCGGCGTCCTTGATCTGCACTTCAGCCTGTTTGACACGCGATTCAGCCGAATTGACGGCAGCCGTGGACGCATCGAACCGCGCCTTGGCCGTGTCATAAACCGAACGTGAATTGATGCCCGCCTCAACCAACTCGGTGTTGCGCTTCAATTCGATCTCGGCGTTGGCGCGGTCAATTCTGGCGCGTTCCAAATCAGCCTGCGCCACGCTCAACGCCGCGCGCATATTGTTGATGGTGTTTTCCGCCGCCGAGACGGCCACGGTCTGGTTTTGCACATCCGCTTGCGAAGCGCGCAAAGCAGCCTCTTGCAAAGTGGTCGCCGACGACTGCTGCGTCGGGTCAACGCGCAACAGCGGTTTGCCTTTGTTGACGACATCGCCTTCTTTGACATAGATGTCGGTCACGCGGCCCGGCACTTCAGAGGTTAGGTTGATCAGGTGGACAGGGCGGACTTCCCCATTGGCGGTGACTTTGGATTCGAGCGCATTGCGGCGCTCGACTTTGGCGACTTGGACTTCGGGGGCATCGGTGCGGCGCGCCCAGACGCTGGCCCCGATGATGCCCGCTAACACGAGAATCACCACGGCAGTGATTCCTATCTTTTTATTTCTGGACATCGGCATTGCGATCTACTCTCCTTCTCCGGGCTTCAAACTCCGGACTTCAAAGCTGAAGCCAATCAGAAGTCTTGGGATTCTGTTTATTGTTTTTAGGACGTACTCTCGGTTGCGTCAACTTCCTGAGCCGTGCGCCTATACGTCTTCAGTTTCGGCCTTGTTTCAAACTTCTTGGACGAAAATATAAGGGGCCATTCTAGCAACCAGCCCTGCTATGTCCAAACGATAATTTCCTGTCAGTATTAACAACCAAAATAAAATTGCTGGCTGCCACGAGTCGGCGCCTTCAAGCTAATGAGCCCCAGCGCCCACGCAACGCACGCCCTGCCGGACTGCGATGCTAACGAGTTCCCTGGCTCTGGCGCTGCCGCGCGCTGCTTTTTTTGCGACGAGCGGTGGGCGGTATATGATGCCGCCCGTTACCGGACTGAACTGGCAGGAATCATCTCAATGACATTGCACATTCGCCCGGCGCGGGCGGACGAAATCCCGGCGCTGGAACAATTGATTGCCCGCTCGGTGCGCGCGCTCAGCGTGGGCTATTACACGCTCCGCCAGATCGAGTTGGCGCTGGTGCACGTCTTCGGCGTGGATTCGCAATTGATCGCCGACGGCACGTATTTCGTGGCCGAAGTAGCCGGCCAACTGGCGGCCTGTGGCGGTTGGAGCAAGCGCCGCACGCTCTATGGCGGCGACCAGATGAAAGCGGGGGAGGACAACCTGCTCGACCCGCGCAGCGAGGCGGCCCGCATCCGCGCCTTTTTCGTAGACCCGGCGTTTGCGCGGCGCGGCATCG
This sequence comes from Acidobacteriota bacterium, assembly GCA_016196035.1. Lineage (NCBI taxonomy): Bacteria > Pseudomonadati > Acidobacteriota > Acidobacteriota bacterium. Next base: position 221,316 of record JACPYM010000002.1, read on the forward strand.
GCAAACAATTGCTCGCAGCCTGCGAAGCGGCGGCCCGCGCGGCAGGCTTCACCCGCTTGGAAATGGGTGCGACCTTGCCGGGCGAACCGCTCTACACCGCCGCCGGGTATCGCGCGGTCGAACACTTGGCCGCGCCATTGCCTGAGGGCGAAACGCTGCCCATCATTCGTATGGAAAAACTGTTGCCCGCATGATCATGCTCGATCAGGCTTTTCGCGCCCACAGCACCCAACCGGCAGAGATGGATTTGCTCTGGGCTAATGGCTGGCGTCATTTTGGCGCTTACTTTTTCCGTTATTCGCTGGCCGAACACGGCGGGCGGATTTGCAGCGTAATCCCGTTGCGCGTGGATTTAGAGCGCTTCGCCCCCTCGCGCAGCCAGAAACGCGCGCTGGCCCGCAACCGCGACCTGACGGTCATCATCCGCGACAGTTTTATTGATGAAGAGAAAGAGGCCTTGTTCAACCGCCATCGTGTGCGTTTCACCGACAACGTGCCCGATTCGCTATACACGTTTCTCTCGCGTCAGCCTGCGCGGATGCCCTGTCAGAATCAGGAAATCTGCGTTTACGATGGCGCGCGTTTGCTGGCCGCCAGCTTTCTGGATTTGGGCGAGACCGCGACCTCGGCGGTCTATGCGGTCTTCGAGCCGGAGGAGCACAAGCGCAGCCTGGGCATTTTCACGATGCTGCGCGCCATTGAGTATTCGCGCGAATTGGGCTGCCGCTATTACTATCCCGGCTACGCCTACCGCGAGCCAAGCGTTTACGATTACAAAAAGAACTTCGCCGCGTTGGAGTATCTGGATTGGAGCGAAGGCTGGCAACAATTCAACCACGACAATCAATGAAATCGCGCCGCGCAAGCTGGAACAAAGGCTTTGCCACAGAGGCACCGAGACACAGAGAAAAGAATTGGGGCTGACAACCGCTCCCTTTCCTCGCTCTGTGCCTCCGTGACTCTGTGGCAAATTCTGCGTGCCAATCATGCCCGGCCTGATTAGCAAATCACTTCGGAGAGATCGAACTATGAACAAACTGCGCTGGGGTGTGCTGAGCACCTCAAATTTCGCCCTGACCAAAACCCTTCCCGCCATGCTGAAGGCCCAGCATTTGGAAGTCGCCGCCATCGCTTCGCGCGATTTGAGCAAGGCCGCAGCAGCGGCGGCGCGCTTCAACATCGGCAAAGCCTACGGCAGTTATGAGGCGTTGCTGGCCGATCCTAAAATTGACGTGGTGTACAACCCAATGCCGAACCACCTGCACGTGCCGTGGACGATCAAGGCGCTGGCAGCGGGCAAACACGTGCTGTGCGAAAAACCCATCGGGATGTCGGCGGCAGAGGCCCAGCAACTGCTCGAAGTTTCGCAACAGCATCCGCGCTTGAAAGTCATGGAAGCGTTTATGTATCGGCTACACCCGCAATGGCAGCGCGCCAAACAGATTGTCCAAGCGGGCGGCATCGGTGAACTGCGCACGATTCAATCCTTCTTTTCGTATTACAACGTCAACCCAGCCAACGTGCGCAATCAGGCCGACATCGGCGGCGGCGGGTTGATGGACATCGGCTGTTACAACATCTCGCTCGCGCGCTTTATTTTTGACGCCGAGCCGAAGCGTGTGCTGGGCCTCGTCGAATACGATCCGACGTTCCAGACTGACCGCATCGCGTCCGGCATTTTGGATTTCGGCCCCTCTTTGGGAAATGCCACTTCGACGTTCACCTGTTCGACGCAACTCGCGCCGTATCAGCGCGTCAACATTCTGGGCACGACGGGCCGCGTAGAGATCGAAATCCCGTTCAACGCGCCGCCCGACCAGCCGTGCAAGCTCTGGCATCAGCACGACGGCCAGCTCGAAGAAATCAGCTTCGACATCTGCGATCAATACACGCTTGAAGCCGACGCCTTTTCGCTGGCGGTGTTAAACGATACGCCCGTGCCGACGCCGCTGACCGATGCGGTGGCCAATATGAAGGTGATCGAGGCGGTGGTTTTGAGTGGGAAAAGTGATGGGTGGGTAAAGCTGGGATAGGGAGAAAATCAAAAGGCAAAAGTCAAAAATGCGGAGCTCGTTTTCAAGGTAAGAAAGAAAGTGCCGACCTTTTGATTTTTGCCTTTTGCCTTTTGCCTTTTGATTTCTTACTCCCCCGCCTTTGACCGTCGCAGCCAAAAATACGCCAACACGCCGCCAATCACCGCGCCGATGAAATCGCTCTGCAAATCATTGGGCGTGTCGTAAGCGCCGTGAATGCGCCAGCCCGGCGTCGGATGCATGTATTTGTCGTCCCACAGTTCCAGCACTTCGTAAAAGCCTGAGACGGTGAATAGCAACGCGACTGCAAACACGGTCGTCAGCGCCAGCGGCAGACGGTAATTGAACCGTGTCAGTCCTTCATCCAACAGCCACACGATGCACGGCACGACCAACAAGGGCACGGCCGTATGCGTCAATTCGTCATACGCCATTCCTGCCAGCCCATTGCGATACCAGCCAAAGATGTTGCCCAGCCAATCCAGCCCGACCGAAATCCAACACAGCAGCAACAGGAAATACGGAATCGCCAGGCCATAGCGCGTTTGAATATACGCGCGAAACGCCAGCAACAACGCCGCGCCGACCGGCAGGCTGATGTAGCCCGGCAGATAGGCCATGCGAAAGAGGAAGAACGAACCGGCGACAATAAAGAAAAGGGCAATCAACGGTTCAAACCGTTTGACCAACTGTTCCATGCACGCTCCGTTGTTTGAAAGAGTTGTTTGAAAGAAAAGATGACCAGCGCTAGCCACAGGCCGCACGACACGACCGTCAGCCAATTGCCCACGCGCCGCACCGGCGTCGAGCGAAACTCCAGCACGACCGTGTGTTCGCCGGCTGGCATCGCCAGCGTGATATTGCCAACTGGCCCGCGCGCGCTGGGCACGACGCGCCCATCCAGCAAAGCCGTCCAGCCGGGAAAATCGGAAGTGCGAAGCTGCAATTGCTCTGCGTGCTTCGCCCGCACCTGCAAGCGGCGAAATTCCGGTTGCCAAACAAGCACCTTGATTTCGCCCGCGTCAGCGTTGACGAATTGCGCTTCGGGCAGTGGCGGCGCTTCCCGCGGCACCTGGGCGGGCAACGTGGCGTAGTTGTAATGCTGTGGGTTTTCCCGAAACGCCTCGGCCCGCACCATTGGCCAGGCAACTTTCCAAAAACTTACGCCCGCAGAAGCAAACAGCATCAACCAGGCAATCGAAACCAAAGCGAACCGCCGCCACTTCGCCGTTTCGTTATTTGCTTCCTGCAAAGCCGCCTGCACGCACAGACCCGCCAGCAACGCAACGACCAAACTGGTAAGGCCCAGCATCCGCCACGCAAAGACACCGATTTCCAGCTTCGGAATCAAGCGGCCCAGCGGCGCCGAATAGCGCGTCATCAAGAAGCTGGCGAACACGCCTGAGGCCAACCAAATCGCGTTTGGAGTTCCGCCTTCAGGCGGCTGCCCCGTCAACCGCAACGATTGCCGAAACGCCGGACTCCAACGCAGCAATGCACGCGCACCCAGTAACAGCAACCCCGCATTGAACGCCCACAGAAAATCCAGCCGGGCGATGAACGGATCGAAGCGGTTGAAGCGCGTTTGCCGATAATCGAAGACGTAGGTCGTGTGATACGGCCACGTCTCGCTGACATCGTTGGCGTGAATGAAAGGCTGCTCTAAAAACGCCGGGACGAAATACGCGCCCGCCAGCATTGCGCCAAACAACAAGGCCGCCGCGAGCAAGGCCAGCGTGCGCCCTTGCCTGCGCCAAATTGCCAGGCCAGCGATAAACACGCCGAATACGAGCGTGAATTGATACGCCGTGGGCGGATGCGAAAAGAGGAAGGCGCCGTAACAAAATGCTAAGCCGCAAGCGGCAGCCAGCAGGGTTTTGTGATTGCCAGCCATTGCTTCAGTAACGGTGGCAGCCGCGCCTGCGGCACGGTCGGCGGGCAGGGCCGCCCGCGCTCCCAGGCGCTCCGCGAAAAGCAAACACAGTGGCATCCAGACAAAGCTTAATTGCTCGGCCAACGCGCCACGCTGATATTGATTCAGCAAGTGATACGGCATCACCACATATACTGTCATTGCCAGCAACGCAGCGCCGTGCCCCAACGATTCCCGCGCATACGCATACAGCGCCAAGCCCGAAGCAAACAGCATCGTCCACCACGTCAACAGCCAAACCCGTTGCCAATCACGCGTGATGAGGTACCAAAACGAAGTCAGGTAATACGCGCCCGGCGGATAAAAGCTTAGTGTTGGCGCGCCATAGCCGTTGTGCGTAGCCTCATCCCAGCGCGGATAGACGCGCCCCGCCGCTAAGCCGCGCGCAAAGGCTTGCATCTGGTTAAAGTGCATCCAGGCATCGTGTGTGATTGGCGCTTCGCCGCCGCAACAACCGACGGCGCGGTCTTCACCGATGTAAAAGAATGGCAAGGCCGCGACGGCGGATACGATCAGGCACAACAACATTGCAGTCAGCCATTCGCGCTGCTTGCTTTCTGTTCGTTTCGTCAATGTGTTTGTCTTGCTCCCCGCCCAAATAGTTTGGTGATGAGGGCGTAGATTGTGGCACGCGCTCCCCAGCTCAGCAATCGGCATGCCGCGCGTCATTTGCGGCCAAACGCCGCTGCAAGTGTCGGAGGAAAGCGTCAATTGCCAAGCCTGGCTGACGGGCAGCGCAACGTCGCGCTGGTGGGAACCCGCTCAATCGAAGACGAGCCGCGCGAACCTATGACGCTGACCTGCCATTCCTTATTCTCGATTCGTCATTCTGCATTCGTAAGCAGATGCCCCGACTGAGCCGACTCTGTCTCTGTCTGCGAATGCAGAATGACGAATTGAGAATGAGGAATGCCTGCCATCCGCTTGTTCCAATCCCGGTTGGTTTGATTTAGAGTAACGGGCGGTTTCAACCATTACCTAATTCAACCTGGATTCAGAAAAGGACGTACCACCAATGGAAGCTTTTCGCGACAGCATGCTGCAACTCATCACCCAGACCGCGACTAATCTGCCGCCCGATGTGCGCCGCGCGATGGCCCGCGCGACCGAGAGCGAAACCGGCGCGCGTTCGCTGCAAGCGTTGAACGTCATCGGCACCAACATTGATATGGCCTGCGACAACGAAGGCCCGATCTGTCAGGACACCGGCTGGCCTACGTTTGAGATCAAAACGCCCGTCGGTGTGAATCAACTCGTGATGAAAACGCAGATTCGCGCAGCCGTCGCCGAGGCGACCAAACGCGGCAAACTGCGCACCAATTCGGTGAATTCGCTGACCGGCGTCAACGCTGCGGACAACCTTGGCCCAGGCACGCCGACCATGCATTTTGAACAGTGGGAAGGCGACGACATCGAAGTCCGCCTCTTGTTGAAAGGCGGCGGTTGCGAGAACAAGAACATCCAGTATTCGCTGCCGATGGAAATCCCGCATCTGGGCAAAGCCGGGCGCGATTTGGACGGGGTGCGCAAATGCATCCTGCACGCCGTCTGGCAGGCGCAAGGCCAGGGTTGCAGCGCCGGCGCCGTGGGCGTGTGCATCGGCGGCGACCGTGCGCAAGGTTACATCAATGCCAAAGAGCAACTTTTCCGCCTGCTGGACGACACAAATGCGATTCCCGAATTGGCGAAGCTGGAAGATTACGTGATGCAAACGGCCAACACGCTGGGCATAGGCACGATGGGCTTCGGCGGCGGCGCGACGCTCATCGGTTGCAAGATCGGTGTGCTGAACCGCCTGCCCGCCAGCTTCTTCGTTTCAGTAGCATACGACTGCTGGGCCTTCCGCCGCTTGGGCGTGGTGCTGGACGCGCAAACCGGCGCGATCAAACGCTGGTTGTACCGGGACGCCGCGACGCCCGAACAGAAGATGTCGCACGGCGCCAATGGGGGCGGCTTTGTCAGAACCGGCAACGAGAAAGTCCTGCGCGCGCCGCTCACCGAAGCGCAGATGCGCGAATTGCAAGTCGGCGATGTCGTGCTGATTTCGGGCGAAGTCTTTACCGGACGCGACGCCGTCCACGCGCACCTGATGAAAAACGATCCGCCCGTGAACCTGAACGGCGCGATTCTTTATCACTGCGGCCCCGTCGTGCTGAAAGACGGCGACAAGTACACGATCAAAGCCGCTGGCCCGACGACTTCGATCCGCGAAGAACCCTACCAAGGTGACATCATCAAACGCTACGGCGTGCGCGCGGTGATGGGCAAGGGCGGCATGGGCGCGAAAACGCTGGCGGCGCTCAAAGAACACGGCGCGGTGTACCTCAATGCCATCGGTGGCGCGGCCCAGTATTACGCCAAAAGCATTGACGAAGTCCTCGGCGTCAACCTGCTCGAATTCGGCATCCCCGAAGCGCTGTGGCAACTGCGCGTGACCGACTTCCCCGCGATTGTGACGATGGACGCGCACGGCAATTCGCTGCACGCGGAGGTGGAGCAAGCGTCGGCGACGGTGTTGGCGAAGTTGAGTGAGCCGGTGTTTTGAGCCAACCGACGAAAGGCGTTGCGATTCGATTAAAGGAGGCACGATGAAAAATCAAAGCCACAAAACCAGGTTAAGGGCGGTTTGTTTGTGGGTGATGTTCGCCGCTTCAGTTGCGCCTGCCCAACAAACAGCCGCGCTGACCGGGCCGCAGATTTTTGAGCAGGTCAAAGCCAACTACGCGCAATGTCAGAGTTATATGGACACAGGTCGCGTGGAGACGGTGTTCATCACGGAGCGCGGACGGCGCACGGTTCTCAAGCCCTTCACGACGGCGTTTGTGCGGCCCGAAGCCTTTCGCTTTGAGTTTCAGGAGCGCCGGGGCGAAGCAGAGTGGGATCGTTATATCGTGTGGCAGCAAGGAGCAGCGATTAAGAGCTTGTGGACGATGAATCAACAGGAGCGCGAGTTCACTGACTTGGGGCAAGCGTTGGCAGGGCCGTCGGGCGTTTCTGGTGGTTCAGCCGTTCTGGTACCTGGGTTATTGTTGCCGAATGCAGGGCGCGGCGGTTCGTTAAAAGCGCTGACCAACGTGACATTGGTGGGCGAAGAAACGGTGGACAAACGCGCGGCCTATAAACTCGAAGCACAAGACATGCGCGGTGGGGCGCTGACGCTTTGGATAGACAAGACACAACTGGTGATTTTGAAACTTTACCGAAAGCAAAAGATTGATCCAGCCAAGTTGCCCGGCGGCAAAGGCGCGCCGTTTGAAACGCAAACCACGACGACGTTCAGTCCCCAGATCAACGAACCTGTTCCGCACGAGCGCTTGGAGTTTTTTGCATACATCACGAAATAGCCGGCGTCTGACCACGCAAGCTTGCGAGTGTGCCCGGCGTTGAAATGAACAACAAAGAGAGGCTTGGCTTTCCGCCTGAGGGACAGACCAAGCGGAGAAAGTTCGCCCATGAAAAGACTCATCGGTTGCCTTTGCTCATTTCTTACCCTGATGGGCTGCCTGTTTCCCTTTGCCACGCCGTTGGCCGCCCCACAAATTACCATCCAGACGCCAATGTCGCCGCCAACGTGGGCACTGTTGGAGCGCGAAGTATTGCGCGCGAGCACGGCAGGCTGCGAAGAATTCTTTGCCAAGTATTTCGACGAGCGCGGCTATTTGCTGTGTGTGCCGCGCTGGGGCGGCGATGACGGGCCGGATGACGCCATCGAGAATTTAGCGTTGTGGCCGGAGTTGCACGCGTTGGGCGCGTCTGATGTCATTCGCCAGATGTATGTCAAAGCCATTGAAGGGCACATCCGCCAATACACTGAGGCCAAGACCGTGGACGTGCCGCTGGCGCGCGATGGGATGTATTACAAAGAGTTCCCCGTGATGTTCGATTGGCAGCACAACGCCGAGGGTTTGCGCGTCTTCAATGCGATGGGGCTGTCCGATCCGCACGATGCAAACTATCGCAGGCGGGTGCGGCGCTATGCCGGCTTTTATATGGATGAGGACGCGGGCGCGGCGAATTACGATCCGAAGCTGAAGCTGATTCGCAGCTTGTTCAATGGCAGCCGGGGGCCGCTCTTGCGCAAGGCGACGGCGCTGGATTGGACAGGCGATCCCATCGAAGTGAAAAACCGCTTTCCCAGTCTGGTGCACGGCGAACAAAGCTACGAGCAGATGCTGGCGCATTTCAAAGAGTACGGCGACATCGTGGGCGATCATCCACTCAACTTGCTGAGCACAACGCTGGCGCTGAATGCCTATCTGGCGACGGGCGAGCAAAAGTATCGCGATTGGCTGCTGGGTTATGTTGACGCCTGGCGCGAGCGTATGGCCGCGAACGGCAACATCATTCCGTCGAATGTCGGGCTGGATGGGAAGATTGGTGGCGAAACGGGCGGCAAATGGTGGGGCGGCGTGTATGGCTGGGGCTTCTCGCCGGTGGTGCCGCAAACCGGCGCGCGCCAACATCGCAATCGCGTGCCGTGGAGCTTTATCGGCTTTATGAACGCCTACCTGCTGACGCGCGACGACAAGTACGTTGACGCTTGGCGCAAACAGGCGGACGCAATCAACGCCAACGTTAAAACCGAGAATGGGCGCACGCTTTATCCGCACATGCGCGGCGAGCAGGGCTGGTATGACTACACGCTAGAAAAGTTCAACGCCTATGCGCTCGAAGCTTATTACCTGACATTGACGCCGGAAGACCGCGCGCGGGTGCCGCGCAACGAGTGGCTGGAATTTCTGGAAGGTCACAATCCAACGTTCCCGGAAGAAGCCTTGCGGCGCGAGTTGGAACGTGTGCGCAGCCGTGTGCAAGCGATTCGCAAAGATGAGACGACGCCCGACACGCGGCTGGCCGATGATCCGTTGAATCTGAATCCGGCGTCGGTGAGCGCGCTGATGCAATTGATGTGGGGCGCGCTGCCGCCCGATGTGCGGGCGCGGGCGCTGTTTGCCAGCCTGCGCTATTTCGATCCGGCCAAGCGGCGTGCCGGGATTCCTGACGATGTGGCGGCGCTGGTCGAACAGATGACGGGCGAGGCATTGACGGTCACGCTGGTCAACCACAACCAAAGTGCAAGCCGCGAGGTCATCGTGCAGGCGGGCGGTTATGGCGAACACCAGTTCGAGTCCGTGCAATGGAACGGCCAGACCTTGCCGTTGAATGCGCGCGATGTGGCGGTGCGGCTGGAGCCAGGCGCGGGCGGCAAGCTGGCGTTCAAGTTGCGCCGGTTCGTGAATGCGCCGACGGTGGCGTTTCCGTGGGAGCGCAAGTAAAGCGGAGCAGTACCGCGCGCGTGGGCAAGCGGAGGCGTCACAAAATGCTTATATGGCATAACCTCCACCAACCGCTTGCTCACGCGCGCGGTACTGCTCCGATGCTACGCGCCTTGTCATTTACACAACTGAAACCTATTTTGCTTTCGCATCACATACAGCAGGCAAATCCAAGCTCAACTCCAATTGCATCCGTAACCAGAAAGGAAACGCGACGATGATCAGAATGTATTTGCTAGCCGGAATTCTCTTTTGCACAGGCGCGTTGACCGCTACCCCCCTGCAACGCAGCGTTGCCGCACAACAGCGGCGCGTGCCGACGGTGGACGATTTGATCAACGTCAAAGCTGCCGGCGGCGCGCAAATCTCACCCGATGGCAAATGGGTCGCTTATACCGTCAACGAGACCGATTGGAAGCAGGACGCCTTTGTCACGCACGTCTGGCTGGTCAATACAACTGGCGGCAAGCCGTTTCAACTGACGCGCGGCGAGAAAGGCTGCGGCAATCCGCAATGGTCGCCTGACGGCGCGTGGCTGGCGTTCACCAGCAATCGCGTTGGCGACAAGAATCAACTTTTCGTGATTCGCCCGGATGGTGGCGAGGCGACGCAATTGACCAAGGCGGAGAATGGCGTGAACGGCTACGCCTGGTCGCGTGATGGCAAGAGCATTGCGTATACGGCGAGCGATGCCGACAGCAAGGCGGCCAAGGAACGTCAGGAGTATTTGGGCGGCTTTGAAGTCGTGCGCAAGGAATACGCCTTCGCGCAATTGTGGACGTTGGAGGTGGCCGCAGCATTGAACGCGCCCGTGACCGGCACGCAGCGCACCAAGAACAAGGATTACACCATCGGCGGGTTTGAATGGTCGCCGGATGGCAGCCGCATCGCGTTTAGTGCGACGGTCAACGCCGATCTGATCAATGGTGGGACAGCGGATGTTTACGTGTTGACGCTGGCGGATAACGCGGCCAAGAAAATCGTCGCGCTGGCCGGGCCGGACAATTCGCCGCACTGGTCGCCGGATGGCAAGCAGCTTGTGTTTTCGTCGGCAATGGGCAATCCGAAATTCTTTCACGCCAACTCGCGGCTGGCGCTGGTTTTTGCTGACGGAGGCACGCCGCGTTCGCTCACCGATGCGTTCGATGAACAGCCGGGCTTTGTCGAATGGAACGGCGACGGCATCTATTTCAGCGGCGCGCAAAAGACGGCCTCGCATCTGTTCCGGCTCGATCCGGCGAGCGGCAAGTTCACGCGCCTCAGCGCGCCGGACAATCTGATGGCAAACGGTTTTTCGTTCACCACAGATGGCAAGCAGTTCGCCTTTACTTCGCCCGCGCCGGCCTCGCTCAGCGAAGTCTTCCTCAGTTCAACCGCCAGCTTTACGCCGCGCAAACTGACTTCGATGACCGAACAAGTCGCCAATTACACGCTGGCTTCGCGCGAAGTCATCTCTTGGCCAAGCAAGGACGGCGCAACCATCGAAGGCATTCTCATCAAACCCGCCGATTTCGATCCGAACAAAAAATATCCGCTGCTCTGCGTGATTCACGGCGGGCCGACGGGCGTTGACCGGCGCACGTTGTTGGACGCGCGTTACTATCCGGCGGACATCTGGGCGGCCAAGGGCGCGCTCGTGCTCAAGGTCAACTATCGCGGCAGCGCGGGCTACGGCGAAAAGTTCCGGCTGCTCAACGTGCGCAACCTGGGCGTGGGCGATGCCTGGGACGTGCTGTCGGGCGTGGATTATCTGATCGGCAAAGGCTGGGTAGACGGCAATCGCGTCGGTTGCATGGGCTGGAGCCAGGGCGGCTACATCTCGGCGTTTCTGACGACTTCGTCTGACCGCTTCAAAGCCATCTCGGTCGGCGCGGGCATCTCGAACTGGGCGACGTATTACTACAACACCGACATCACGCCCTTCACGATTCAATACCTGGGCCACGATCCGGCGGATGATCCGGCGATTTATGCGAAGACTTCGCCAATGACTTACATCAAACAGGCCAAGACGCCGACGCTGATTCAGCATGGCGAATTCGACAAGCGCGTGCCGATTCCGAATGCCTATGAATTGCGCCAGGGTTTGGAAGATCGCGGCGTGCCGGTCGAGATGGTGGTTTATAAAGGCTACGGCCACGGCATCACCAAACCGAAATCCATGCGCGCCGTGATGCAGCACAATCTGGGCTGGTTCAACCATTACATCTTCGGCGAACCGTTGCCGGATTTCAGCAAGCCGGAATTGCCTAGCAAAGCCGACGAGAAGAAAATGGCGGGCAATTGAAGGAGGCGTTTATGAGTCTGCAAGCTGTGCCCGCGCTGGCGCCGGATGAACCCGAAGAGAGCGCGCCTTTAACCGCGCCGCTTTTCTTGCCGTTGAACATCGGCCCCGTGCTGTTGCGGCTGGAAGAAGGTCGGTTCAATGCGGCGGATTTCGAGTTCTTTGCGGCGGAAAACCCTGACCTCAGACTTGAGATGAACAAGGAGGGCGAGATGATTGTGATGATGCCGGTGGGTTTCGCCGGTTCGCGGCGCAATGCCAACCTGACCGCGCGCCTGGTGAATTGGGCGAATGAAGACGGTTCCGGCATTGCCGTTGAGGCGACCGCCGGTTTCACGCTGCCCAATGGCGCTGAACGTTCGCCCGATGCGGCTTGGGTACGCCGCGACCGCCTGGCAGCATTAACCGAGGCCGAGCAGGAAAAGTTCTTACACCTTTGCCCTGATTTTGTGGTGGAGTTGCGCTCGGCCTCCGACCGGCTCAAGACCGTCAAAGCGAAGCTGGAAGAGTACATCGAAAACGGCGCGCAACTCGGCTGGCTGATTGATCCGCGCAAAAAGAAAGTTCATATCTACCGCCCCGGCGCGCCGGTCGAGATTCTCGACAACCCAACCGAAGTTTCCGGCGAACCGCTGCTGAAAGGCTTTGTGCTCAAGCTGGCTGGAATTCTTGATTGAGGGTGCGGGCGTCAGGCGGAGCCAAAACCTGTTCGCTTGCACAAAGCTAAAAAGGCGGGAATAAACGCCGCACGCAGGGGGATTCAACTCAACGGAGGATCGTGCAATGCAATCCGACAACTACGACGCGCTCATCATCGGTTCGGGACAAGCGGGGAAACCGCTCGCGCTGGATTTGGCCAAGTCCGGTTGGAAAACCGCGCTGATCGAACGCGACCACATCGGCGGCACCTGTATCAACGTGGGCTGCACGCCAACCAAGACGATGGTTGCCAGTGCGCGCGTCGCTTATCTGGCGCGGCGCGCGGCGGATTACGGAGTCAACGCCAACACCGTCAGCGTCAACCTCGCCGCCGTGCGCCGACGCAAACAGGCCATCGTCGAAAGCTTTCGCAACGGCAGCCAGCAACGGTTGGAAGCCGCGGCCAATTTGGATTTGCTTTTCGGCGAAGCCAGCTTTGTTTCCCCCAATTCCATCGCGGTGAACTTGCGCGCGGGCGGCACGCGCATGCTGACGGCGCCGAAGATTTTCCTCAATACGGGCGGGCGTCCGGCCAACCCGCAAATGGAAGGCGCGGACGCCGTGCCGCTGCTCGATTCGTCTTCGATTATGGAGCTGGACGCGGTGCCGGAACATTTGCTCGTGCTGGGCGGCGGCTATGTCGGCTTGGAATTCGGCCAGATGTTTCAGCGCTTCGGCAGCCGCGTGACCATCATCCAGCGCGCGGCGCAACTGTTGGGACGCGAAGATCAGGATGTGGCCGATGAGGTGCTCAAGCTGATGCGTGAGGATGGCATCGAAGTATTGCTCAATGCGGAAGCCGTGCGCGTGACGCAACAGCCCGATGGCCAGCTCGAATTGACTGTAAAAACACCGGACGGTACACGCGCGCTGACCGGTTCGCACGCGCTGGCCGCCGCCGGACGCGCGCCCAATACCGAAACGCTCAATCTGGCTGCCGCTGGCATTGCCGCCGACAAACACGGTTTTATCGTCGCCAACGAACGGTTGGAAACCAGCGCGCCCGGCATTTACGCGCTCGGCGATGTCAAAGGCGGGCCGCAATTCACGCACATTTCTTACGACGATTACCGCATTATCCGCGCGAACCTGCTGGAAGGCGGCCACGCGACGACCACAGAGCGTCTGGTTCCCTACACCGTTTTCATTGACCCGCAACTGGGCCGCGTCGGGCTGACCGAAGCCGAAGCGCGCGCGGCAGGCCTCAATATCCGCGTCTTCAAAATGCCGATGAATTATGTCGCGCGCGCGTTGGAGATGGATGAGTCGCGCGGCTTTATGAAAGCCATCGTGGACGCCGAGACACAGCGAATTCTGGGTTGTGCAATCCTGGGCATCGAAGGCGGCGAGCTAATGTCCATGCTGCAAATCGCCATGCTGGGCAAGCTGCCTTATACGGTTTTGAAAGACGCCGTCTTTGCGCATCCGACCCTGGCTGAGGCGTTCAACAATCTGTTTTCAAGTTGAAGACGGTTCGCCCGCCCAATAATCCGGCGTCTCCAGCGTAGCCGGATCGCGCCGTTCCATCCAGCGTTCGGGACGCTTCAATTCCGCAAAGCCGAATTTGCCATATAACGCCTGCGCGTCTTTGGTCGCCAGTGCCCAACGGCGAAAGCCCTGCAACTGAGGATGCGTGATGATGACCTCAGTCAACCACGTACCAAGCCCTTGCCCTTGATGTTCCGCCAGCACAAACACATCAGCCAACCAGGCGAAGGTGGCGTAATCGGTAATCACGCGCCCAAAGCCGACTTGCGCCGCGTCGTGATACAAGCCGAAACAAAGCGAATGTTCGAGCGAACGCGCGACGACCTCGCGCGGGCGGCCCGTCGCCCAATAGGTTTGCGTGCTCAAGTATTGATGAATCAACTCGACATCCACCCGCTGCGGGTCGGTGCTGATCGTGTATGCGTCGCGGCGCCATTCGTGAATCATGTTTATCTCACAACCTGTCAGTGACGAGTACGCGGCCTTTCGCGCCCAAGGGTGTGCGGCCATCCGCGCCAGTGATGCGGTCACGCAATTCGCGGATAAGCCTTCATCCGGATTCTCCTTGTTGCGGTGTCGGCATCCGGCGCACATCATCCCGCCTGTGCCGTGTTTCGTAAAGCGCAAGTTGCACGCGCCGCCGCGCCACGGAATAATCGCGCCGTAATCACGCTTTAGGAATCAACCCGCAATGACGCTGCCACAGGACTTTTCCGCCCAACTGCTTGAATGGTACGACCGCACGGCCACGGCGCTGCCCTGGCGCGGCAGCCGCGATCCTTATCGCATCTGGCTTTCCGAAATCATGCTGCAACAGACGCGCATTACGGCGGTTGAACCCTACTACGCGCACTTTCTGGAAAGGTTTCCCACCGTGCAAGCGCTGGCCGCCGCGCCGCTCAATGAAGTATTGAAAGTCTGGGAAGGACTCGGCTATTACGCGCGCGCGCGCAACCTGCACCGGCTGGCGCAAACACTGGTCAACGAGCACCACGGCCAATTCCCCGCTACAGCCGAAGCCTTGCAGCAGTTGCCCGGCATAGGCCGCTACACTGCCGCCGCGCTTGCCAGCATTGCTTTCGATGAGCACGCCGCCGTGCTCGACGGCAACGTCATCCGCGTACTCGCACGGCTGACCGATCTGCCCGAGGACATCACGCAACCCGCCACGCAGGCGCAACTCTGGCAATGGGCCGAAGCCTTATTGCCCGCTGAACGGCCCGGCGCTTACAACCAGGCACTGATGGATTTGGGCCGCACGATTTGTACGCCGCGCCGTCCGGCTTGTCAGGCTTGCCCGCTGGCCGCACATTGTCTGGCCCAGCAACACGGCACGACGGCGCAACGCCCGGTCAAAAAAGCCAAAGCACCGCTGCCGCAGGTGCGCGCCGTTGGCGCAGTGGTACGCGATGAAATGGAGCGCGTGCTGTTGGTGCAACGTCCGCCCAAAGGCCTGCTGGGCGGGCTGTGGACGCTGCCCGGCGGGCTGTGCGAAGCAGATGAATCGTTGCCGGATGGATTGCGCCGCAACGTGCGCGCCGATTTGGGCTTGGAAATCGAAGTCGCGGGACAGATGGCCGTCGCGGCGCAAACGCTCACCCACATGCGTTTGACGTTGCGGGCCTTTGCTTGCGAGATTCTCGCCGGCAACCCGCGCGCATTGGGCGTCGCGGCATATAACTGGGTCACGCTGACCGAGGCGCAACATTTCAGCCTGGGCAAAGCAGATCGCGTGATCATCGAAAAGCTGCGGCACTGGCAGCCGCGCCTGTTTGAAGAATTTGAGTGATTTAAGCGCGGGCCTGCCACTTCAGCTTTTAGAAACCAATTCGTTGACAAAAGCCAAACTGCTTCCTATCATCCTGCCTGTGTCAGTCGCTCACGTCGAAAACCTCCTAAAAGAATCGCGCAGCGCCATCATCGAGTTGCTCAAGGTCAAAGGCGCACTGACCGCCGAGCAATTGGCGGACGAACTGGAAGTGTCGAAGGTCTGTGTGCGGCGGCATCTGAGTTTGCTCGAAAGCGACGGCTTGATCGAATACGAACAGGAGCATCTGGAGCGTGGACGCCCGCGCTTTCTTTATCGCCTCTCCGACAAGGCCAGTTGCCTGTTCCCGCGCAGTTATGACGAGTTTGCCAAAGAGGTTTTGACGCAAGTGCGGCGCGAGTTCGGCGAGGCGGGTGTGGCGCGCGTGTTGGAAGGCCGGGCCAATGAATTGATCGCCGAGTTAAAGCCGTTGCTGACCGGCTTGAAAATGGAAGAGCGCGTCAAACGGTTGGTCAAAATCATTTGCGAAAAAGGCTATCTGGCCGAGGCCCGCAAGGCTAAAGACGGCAGCTTTCGGTTGCGGCAACGCAATTGTCCGACCGAGAAAGTGGCGACGGAATATCCGCATCTGTGCGAGCAGGAGTTGCGCGTTTACGGCGAGGCGTTAGGCTGCGAAGTCACGCGCGAGTGCCGTATCGTGGAGGGCGCGACGATGTGCGAATACAAAATCACGCCGATGACCAGCGCAAGCGAATTGCCGGCGTACACGACTTTGCCCATACTCAACAACTGACCAAATTGTCATTGAATAGGGAACCAAAAAGCTGAATGGCTACGGAAACGGCAACGGCCAACATCACTGAAGAAATTGTTTTGAATGCACTGCGGGCGGTCAAAGACCCCGATCTGCACAAAGACATCGTCGCGCTCAACATGATTCGCGACATCAAAATTTGCGGTGGCGTCATCGGCTTCCGCTTCGTGCTGACGACACCCGCCTGCCCGGTGCGCGATCAATTGAAATTTGAAGCCGAGAAGGCTGTGATGTCCATCCCCGGCGTCGAACAGGTCGAAGCCAAGATGGAAGCCGAGGTGCCCAAAGCCAAAGGCAACATTGACAAGGCCGCGCTCGAAGGCATCAAGCACATCATCGCCGTCAGTTCCGGCAAAGGCGGCGTGGGCAAATCCACTGTCGCGGTCAATCTGGCCGTTTCGCTTTCGTTGATGGGCGCGCGCGTCGGCATCGTGGACACGGACATTTACGGCCCGAACGTGCCGATTATGATGGGCGGCAAGGATATGCCCCTGGTGCGCGGCGAAAAGATCATTCCGCCGGTTTATCACGGCGTCAAAACGATGAGCATCGGCTTGCTCAACCCCGGCGATAAAGCCATCGTCTGGCGCGGCCCGATGCTGCATTCGGCGGTCAACCAATTCCTGCGCCAAGTCGAATGGGGCGAGTTGGATTACCTCGTCGTGGACATGCCGCCGGGCACGGGCGATGTGCAATTGAGTCTGGCGCAGATGGTCGCCATCGCGGGCGTAGTGCTAGTCACGACACCGCAGGAAGTAGCGCTGGGCGATGTGCGCAAGGCTTACAACATGTTCGAGCAGTTGCAGGTGCCGGTCTTGGGTATCGTTGAGAACATGAGCTATTTCGAGTGCCCCAACGACGGCATCAAGTATTTCATCTTTGGCAACGGCGGCGGCGAAGCGCTGGCGGATCGGTATGAAGTGCCTTTCCTGGGCGGCATTCCCATCGCCATCGCGATTCGTGAAGGCGGCGATCTGGGCATCCCCGTCGTGATTAGCCAGCCGGACGGCGCGCAGGCCAAGGCATTCACCACTGTCGCGCAAAACGTCGCGGCGCAAGTGAGCATTCAAGCGCTGAAAGCAAACAAGGCGCTGCCGGTTTTGAATTTGAAGAAGTAGGTTTTAGACTCCGATTGCAAATTTGAAATTGGAGATTTGGAATTCGAGATTCGCACTTATAGGCAAAGCTGGAAGCTGTCGAACAGTCGCCAGCGATCATCAATGACACTATCTAAGGAGAAAACGACATGAATTTGACTCTGACTGAAACCGCCTTGGGCGAGGTGAAGAAGTTTATCGAAGCTGAAAACGTCACCCCCGAGGGCGGCTTGCGCGTGCGCGTGGTGCCGGGCGGCTGCTCCGGGTTCCAGTACGCGATGAACATCGAAGAGGCCGCACAGGCCACCGACGAAGTCGTCGAATCGGGCGGCTTTAAAGTCTTCGTGGACATGTTCAGTGCACAATACCTGGACGGCGTACAGATTGATTACGTCAACAGCGTGATGGGTTCGGGCTTTACCTTCAACAACCCGAACGCGAGTGGCGGTTGCGGCTGCGGCAGTTCATTCACAGCATAGTGATTACAGAACGCAATACGGTACAGGGAGCGGTAGCAACCTGCTTGTTCGACAAGCTGCCAGCTTGTCGAAGCTTGGCCGTTAGCCAAATGGGTTAACAGCCGGGATTTCGACAAGCTGGCAGCTTGTCGAACATACAACCTGATGGCTTCGAGTTCTTCAAGCGTGAATTGACCACGTCGCTACCGCTCCCCGTACCGCATCCTTTCATCGTATGACTCGACCCGCACTTCAACCTAAGTTTACCCCGCAATTCGACAGCACTGCGCTGCTTGCCGATTACGGCGACGTGCGCGCCGAGTACGAAGCAATCCAACACAGCACAGCGTTGATTGACCTGTCGCCCGCAGGCAAATTGACGATCAACGGCAAGAACGCCGTGCAATTCATCAACGGCCTGGTCAGCAACGATGTTAAAACGCTGGCGGCGGGCGCGGGTGTGCTGGCTGCATTCCCTAACCTGCAAGGCAAGGTCGCGGCGCTCGCCAGCATCTACCACACGAGCGACGGCTTGTTGCTCGAACTCGACGCCAGCAACCGCGCGAAGATTTTCAAGAACCTGAGCCGCTTCGTTCCCGCAGGCGAATTTTTCCTGACTGACATGACCGAGCAACTGGCGCTCTTCACATTGCAAGGCTCGCGCAGTGCCGCACTGCTCACGGCATTGGCTGGTCAACCAGTTGAATTCACCACGGCACGCACCATCACGCAAACCACATTGACCGGCACGCCCGTGCAAATCGCCGCGCACGCACGCACCGGCCAAGCTGGCTTTGATCTATTCGTGCCGGTGAACGCCGCCGCCGCCATCCGGCAAGCGTTGCTGACGAATGGTGCGCGGGCCGCCGGGCAAACAGCGCTCGACATCGCGCGGCTCGAAGCGGGCTTGCCGACGGAGCCAGCGGACATCAACGAGAATTACATCATCAACGAGACCGGCTTGACCGAAGCGGTCAGCTACACCAAAGGCTGCTATCTGGGCCAGGAAGTTATCGCGCGCATTCACTGGCGCGGCCAACCGGCCAAGCAGTTGCGTGGTCTGTGGATTGACGCCACCGCACCGCCCGCCGCTGGGACCGAACTCTGGGCCACGAATGACAAAGGCGAAAGTAAGCAGGTCGGCGCAATCACCAGCAGCGTGCGCAGCCTGGCGCTAGATCGCGTGATCGCCTTTGGCTACGTGCATCGTTATTACCTGAACGCGGGCACGGAATTCACCCTCAAACACGGCGAGACGGATTGCGGGCGGGCACAGTTGGCTGAAACGCCCTTCGTCACGACATCCAATGGAAACTGAACCCAAAGCACCCAAACCGGAATTGACGGAACTCGATCTGGAAACAGCCGAACTGTTTTATACGATCATTTCGCGTTACGTTGACCACACTCAGATTTCCGGGCTGGTCATCGCGCAACTCGCCGCCCGCCTGGGCGAAGAGGGCGTCAAACCCATCGCGCAAGGCGAATACTGGCAAGGCTACATGGCCAGCCGCCACATGCTGAACGATGCCAAAGAAGACATCGAACGGCTGACCCGCTTGATCGAACGTATGCAGCAGCAACGCGCAACAACTGACTAAAACTATTTCGCCGCAGATGACCGCAGACAAACGCTGATTCGGTTCAATCTGCGTTCCTCTGCGTTGATCAGCGGCTGATTTGCAAAGGAGCTTCTTCACCTATGCCCAACTACGGCATCATCAACGTCACCGAACTCAAAGCCAAATTGGACGCAGGCGACAAGTTTCGCCTGATTGACGTGCGCGAACCATCCGAACATCACCACGCCAAAATCTCCGGCGCGGAACTCAAACCGCTCGGTCAGATCACGCAATGGATGCAGGAACTCGCTGACAAAGACGAAGAAATCATCCTGCACTGCCATCACGGCATGCGTTCCGACCGTGCCTGCCAGTTTCTGGCGGCGCAGGGCTTCACGAATCTGAAAAACCTGACAGGCGGGATTGACGACTGGTCGTTGCACGTTGATCCGTCCGTGCCCCGGTATTAGCCGCGATGGCCGCCGCTGACTTACCGCCGCAATACCTGCACGGCCTCGCCTTATTCAACGCGGGCGAATTTTATGAATGCCACGAAGTGCTGGAAGAGTTGTGGCAGCAGGCAGCAGGCGACGAACGGCAGTTGCTGCACGCGCTGATTCAAGCGGCAGCGGCGTTTCATCATTTCCAGCGCGGCAATTTCAAAGGCGCAATCGGCGTCCAACAACGCGCCCTCACCAAACTCAGCCAATTGCCAACCACTGTTTTGCAACTCGACACGCAGGCCTTCACGCTGGACTTGCAACGCTTTTTCGCTCAAGCTTCGCCTGCGTCGAATCAAACACTCCCATTTCCTAAAATTCAATTGCGTTATGACTGCAAAACTTAGATTGGCAATCGTGAGTCTCTGGCTAGGCCTGATGCTGATGTTCAGCGTCGGCGTCGCACCCGCCGCCTTCTCCGTTCTGAAAGACCAACAACGCAAGGCTGGCGACATCGTCAACCTGGCGCTCGGCGGCGCCGAAATCGCGGGCATCATCTGCGGCCTGCTCTTGTTGCTGTTGCTGTTCATCAGCAAAGAACAGCGCGGCAAGCTCTTCAACATCGAGGCGCTGTTGCTGGCGTTGATGACGCTGGCGATGCTCGTTTCAAAGTTCGTCGTTTCGGCCAAGTTGCACGCGATGCGGGCCGAATTCGGCGAGACCTTGCAAACGATGGCGGCGAGCGAACCGGCCAAGGTGGCGTTCAATCAATTGCATCAGTATTCGGTCTGGCTGATGAGCTTCGCGATTCTGGCGGCGCTGGTGTTGATCGTGCTGTTGGTTCGCGCCACGCCCGCCGCAAAGACAAATCATGCTTGATCCCGAACGCCTCAGCTTTGAGTTTCGCTACGACGAAGAGTTGCCGCCCAAAGTCCGCCCGCCGCGTCTGGATGAATTCATCGCGCGGGAGTTGCCCAAAATCAGCCTGACGCGCCTGCGCCGCTTGATTGCCGAGGGCGACGTGCTGGTCAACGGCGCGGCTTCGCTCAAGGGCGAACGGCTCAGGCACCACGATCAAGTGACGGTCAAATTGTTTGCGGCGGAAAAATCTTCAGCCACGCCGGAGCAAATCCCGCTCGACATCTTGTACGAAGACGCCGACCTAATCGTCGTCAATAAGCCGGTTGATCTGCTGGTGCATCCGTCGAACAGCGAGAAATCGGGTACGCTGCTCAACGGTCTGGCTTATTACTTTTGGGAACAGCAGGGCGAAGCGGTGCGGCCCGGTCTGGTGCATCGGCTGGATCGCGACACTTCCGGCGTAATTGTTATCGCCAAAACGCCGCGCGCCCATCGCACGCTGTCCAAACACTTCCGCGAACGCTGGGTCAGGAAATTTTATGTAGCGTTGGTCAGCGGCGTCGTGGCGCAGGACAGTGGCGAGATTGATGCCCCGATTGGCAGCGATGCGACGAAATGGCCGCACTGGTGCGTGCAACCGGTTGAACAGGGCGGACGCGCCGCGCAAACGCGCTATCGCGTCAAACAGCGTTTTGCCGCGCATACGTTGCTGGAGTTGGAGCCGCTGACCGGGCGCACGCATCAACTGCGCATTCATTGCCAATTGATCGGACATCCCATCGTGGGCGACCCGCATTATCACAACGGGTTTGATCCGCTCGTCCGCCAGCACAAACTGAAACATCACCTGCTGCACGCGGCGCGGCTGGTGTTCAAACATCCGGCAACGGGCAAGGAATTGGACATGCAAGCGCCAATGCCTGCGCCAATGCGGCAGATCATCGAGGGACTTTGAACAGCTACGACATCATCATCATCGGCGGCGGCCCGGGCGGCATCAGCGCCTTGCTCTGGTGCCATGCGCTGGGGCTGCGCGGTCTGCTGCTGGAACAAGCGTCTGAGCTGGGCGGCCAGATGTTGCAGATGTTCCACCCGGTGTTGGATTACCCCGGCTTGCTGCCCGCTGATGGCCGTGAGTTGCGCGATCATTTCGTTCAGCACTTACAGCAACTACAACTCGAAATCAGAATCGCGGCGCAAGTTCAAGCACTTGATTTGGCCGCGCATCGAGTCTGTTGCAATGGCGAATGGCTGACTGCGCGCGCGCTCGTCGTGGCCACAGGCGCGCGCCAGCGCCGCTTGGGCATTCCGGGCGAAACGGAGTTTGCTTTTCACGAAGACCCGCACCCGCCGATGCCTTACGCCAATCAACCGGTTTGCGTTGTTGGCGGTGGCGATTCGGCAGTGCAAAACAGTTTGCTGCTCGCGCCGGTGTGCAGTGCTGTTACGCTGTTGCATCGCTCCGATCATTTTCGCGCACGCGCCGAATGGTTGCGCGCCGCAGAGGCGACCGCCAATCTCACGCTGCTGACCCACACCGCGCCGCTTGAGTTACACGGCACGAACCATGTTGAACGCGTGCTGCTGGCCGACACACGCACGGGCGCGCGCCGCGAGTTGCCGGCAGCGGCGGTGTTCGTGCGCATCGGCATCACGCCGAATACGGAGTTTCTGCAAGGCCAACTTGCCTTGGATGAGACGGGCTACATTCGCGTGGATGCCAGGCAACGCACCTCGGTTGCGGGCATTTGCGCGGTGGGCGATGTCTGCCGGCCCGGTTGTTTGAGCGTCGTGACAGCGGCGGGTCAGGGCGCGGTCGCGGTAAAAACCCTGGCAGCGCAACTGGCGGGACGCTGAGGCCGCAACCAGCGGTCGTCAGCCTGTTCACCGCCGGCTGGCAAGAGAAATAACGCGGCTGGCTGAAAGCCGGATGATGAGGTAAACGCCGGAAGCTTCGCCGCCAACCAAAATTTTGGCAGGGCAAAATGCAGCTTTGCCGGATTCCGCTTGGGTCTGACACAGAAGTCGCGGTAGAATCCGGCCTCGCAACTGCCAGTTCTGATGATTTCGTGAAGCTTGCTGGTCGGAGAGGCAGTACAAAATACTTGATGGAATTGCTCCCACATCAAGTTCATCTTTAACAGAAACAGACAATCAGCGATTAACTACCGGACAGTATTGATCACCTGAAAATCGAGGTGATGGCGACGCCGGTGAATTCCGTTTCTACTCACAGAATGACCCGGCGTTTTCGAGGTTTGTTCAGCGCCTAAGCACGTTTAGGCGTTGGCTGAACCAACTGTCCCATTTCCCGGAACGACGACTATGATTATTCTGAGTGTCACTCCAGCATCCCTGCCGCATCAGCCCGTGCCCGCGCCCGCGCGCCACACGGAAATCACGCGTAGAGTTGCCTTTGGGAACTCGCACCTGACAATGTCTGCCGTGTCTGAAGGAGCGCGTTTCGTTATTCGAGCCACCGCTGCCGCTGCCTTCGCGGTGCAACAGCAAGCGCAGCCGCCGGAACGCCAGCCGGAAAAACCCGCTGTGCCGACAACGGCGCAGGAACAGCAGGCGAAACCCCAGACGGAACAAACGGCGAATGCACCCGCGCCGGAACGTCAGCCCTTTTTTGAGCGGTTGTTCAATGTTCCGCCAATGCGCACACGGCTCGAAAAGGCCTTGAACGAAAAGTGGAAATTCACTGAGGTGCGCCCGCGCCAGCTTGAGTTTCTGCTTTCGCCGGATGAAGAAGACGCGCGGCGCTTTTTCCTGGATGCCGCCAATGCCCGCCAATATCAGCGGCTGGTCAAGGAATTCGGCTGCGGTTTTGAGAATCGGAATGGCGCCATCACCGATGATTCTTTTGAGACACTCAGTGAGTATGGTCCGGAACTGCTGGCGCAATACAACGTGCTGATCGAGAACCGCGAGACCATCAAAAAGTATTATGCTGGCGTTTTCCGCGATGGCCGCATCGGCACGCAAGCGCTCATTCGCATCAGCAATTCCATGTGGTTCGGCCCCTTCGCCGCGCCCAAATTCAAACAATTCGCCAACCTGCTGCACACACGCTATCAAGTACCTGATCATGTCATCGGGCCGATGTTGGGCAGCGTGGGCGATTCGTTCTGGCTGCCGCGCGTGATTTATCGCAAGAGCGGCCCGCAGGAATTCCAGCAACTGCTCAAGAAAATCGCGCCCTCGACCGAAGGCTCCGCCAACGCCTTTGCGCCCGCGCTGCAATTGCTGGTGATCGGCGAAGAGCACAAAATCCCGTTTAAGACGCTGGATGACTTCGTCGAAACATTGCGCCTGCGCCCGCAGGATTTCGGTCCCTTCAGCGCCGTCATTTATAACCTCGGCGCCTATCGGCTGGCCGACGAAATCAAATGCCCGACCTTCGCCCACTTTTTACGGCGCGAACTGGACGAATTCGGCCCCGATATCAATCAGGAATCGGGCCGCCTCTTCGTCAATTCCTACCGCGAATTCAAAGACAATGCCGAGGCGCTCAACGCGCTGCAATCGCCGCGTTACACCGAAACCAAAGCCTTTTTGAAGAGCGTCGGCACCGTTTCTTCCTCGGTCTGGAACATGCAACGCATCGCCGTGCTGACCCAAACATTGACGCCGCAAAAACGCGAAAAGATTGCGAAGCTGGCCCGCGAGTTGTCTTCGGAATTGACCGTCTCCGACGTCATGTTCCTGGCGGACGTTTGCGATAACGAGGAAGAGTGCAAGCTGTTGCTGGATCGCCCAGCCCTGATCGCCGGTGTCAAAGATATTCCGATTGACCGCATTGTCGAACGCAGCCACAACGATCTGGTCAAAGAGTTGGAACGCGAGATTGACAATGCCAATCGCAACGGCCTCTATCGAACTATCCGCAAACTCAGAAACATGATTGATGAGGAAAAGCTGGCTTACACCGAACGGGTTGATCCCAGCAAACTGACCAACATCCAATTGAGCCGCCTGCTGATCTTCCACCGCTCGATTGGGATGCCCGGTTTCCTGGACACCGTCGGCTGGAACGTTTCGCTGGATATGCAAAACGAACGCAGCGAAGGCGGCGGCTATCTGGGCTACGACAAAGACATGGCCATGGTCACGATGGTGGCGGGCCAACCCGGCGACAACCGCGCCTATCGCCCGATCAACCTCGAACGCGCCGCCGCCTCGTTAGCGCTCTTCCACAACCACGCCTTTAAGGACACCTTTGCGCAACGCTATCTGTCCTTCCTCACCCGCATGTGGCCGGCGAACAAAGACAAAGATAAATATGCCGGCCCCAGCGGTTGGTTAGGCGCTGAAAAAGGCGACATCACGGCGGCGGCGACATCAGAGTTGCCGTCCTTTATCATCACCAAGGTGGGGCATCCGCAAAACCCCGATGGCACGCGCAATATGAAAGCCGTCTCGGTCAACTTCGATTGGGTCATCGTTGACCAGCAATCGGGCGAAGCGCTGCGTTCCGACCGTGGGGTTTATACGGTGCCCTATTACACCGACGAGCAGTTGGGCAAGCTTAAATGGCCTTCGCGCAAAGAGGTGAAGCGGCGCGAGAAAGAGAGCCGGGAAAAATGTCCGGCGATCTTGACCCAACAGGCTTCGGCGCCCTCAACACAGCAATGAGGCAGCGTTGAGTTGAAACGACCAGTAAAGAGTCCCCGCGCGCCGTCAAGACTCTTTGCTGGTCGTTTTTTCTTGCGCGGTCAAGCTCCCATTGTTGCCCCCCACTCCAACCATCCAGTCGTCGTCTATGACAAACACACCCCCTGCCGCCGCACCCGCTCTCGCTTCAGAAACGAGCTCGTCAGAGACCAGCCATAATGCGCAAGAGGATGCGCAAGAGCTAAGCAAACTCGGCTATGCGCAAGAGCTTTTCCGCACGATGGGCGGCTTCTCGAACTTCGCCATTTCGTTTTCCATCATTTCGATTCTGACCGGCGCGGTGACTTTGTATGGGCACGGCTTGCGCATGGGCGGCCCGGCGCAAATGTCGCTGGGCTGGCCGCTGGTCACGCTTTTTACGCTGGCGGTCGTGTGCAGCATGGCCGAACTGACGAGCGCCCTGCCGACTTCGGGCGCAATGTATCACTGGTCGTGCCAACTGGGCGGCAAAGGCTGGGGCTGGTTCACGGCATGGTTCAACATCATCGGCCAGATTGCGGCAATTGCGGGGATTGATTACGGCTGCGCGCAATTCCTGACGCCTTTGCTGGGCTTGAACGCCACGACCCGAAATATCCTGCTGGTTTACGCTGGCATTCTGCTGTCGCACGCGCTCATCAATCATTTCGGCATCCGGTTGGTGTCGTGGCTCAACGATTTCAGCGTAACCGTGCATATCATCGGCGTCATCGTCATCGTCGGCGCGCTGTTTCTCTTTGCGCCCAAACAGCCGCTCGGCTTTTTCTTCGCGCGCGTCACCCACAACAACGAAGGCTGGTCGTATAGCTGGGCCTTCGTCATCGGCCTCTTGCAAGCGATGTGGACCTACACCGGCTATGACGCTTCGGCCAGCGTCAGTGAAGAAACCGTAGACCCGCGCCGCCGCGCGCCCTGGGGCATGGTCATGTCCGTTGTGGTGTCGAGCGTCGTCGGCTACTTGCTGCTCATCGCGCTGACGCTGGCGATCAAAGACATCCCGGCGGTGCTGAACGCCAAAGATGCCAGCGGCAACGATGTCCCCACAGTCATCGCGATTCTGATCGCCGCGCTGGGTGAACGCGCGGGCACGCTGTTTTCCGCGCTGGCGGCAATGGCGATGTGGTTCTGCGGCCTGTCGGCAGTGACCTGGTCATCGCGCGTCATCTGGGCCTTTGCACGTGACGAAGGCTTGCCGCTCTCGCACCTTTGGCAGCAGGTCAGTCACACACACGGCACGCCGGTCAATACGATCTGGCTCTGTGTCGTGGCGGCCTTTCTAGGCGCGGTCTATAGCGGCGCCTATGCCGTGGTGACTTCGATCAGCACGATTGGCCTGTATCTGTCCTACATCATCCCGGTGTATTTGCATCTGCGCGCAGGCGGCATTGAGCGCGGGCCGTGGCATTTGGGCCGTTTCAGTCGCGCGTTGAACATCATTGCCGTACTCTGGGTCGTCTTTCTTTGCGGCGTCCTGAGCATCCCCGACGAGCAACGCGCGGGCAAATCCATCGCCGCCGTAACGCTGTTGCTGGCGCTGTGGTATTGGTTCGCCGAGCGCCAGCGTTTCAAAGGCTCAGCCTGGGCTGCGGAAAAGCTTTCATAGGAGGTTTGTCATGAGCCAGCTTGCCATAAAAGGGATGCTCACGCTCGAGCAACTGCGCGGACTCGTCGCGCAAGAACTGATCGAAACCGTCATCGTCGGCTTCACCGATCATTACGGGCGGCTGTGCGGCAAACGTTATGACGCCGAGATGTTTGTCGAGGACGTTTATCACCACGGCACGCACGGCTGCGATTACCTGCTGACGACGGATATGGAAATGGAGCCGGTGCCCGGCTACAAGTTCGCTAACTGGGAATTGGGCTATGGCGACTTTCATCTGGTGCCCGATTTGCACACGCTGCGCACGGCGAGTTGGCTGGATAAAACCGCGCTGGTGCTATGCGATGTGCAACACAGCACGACGCAGCAGCCCATCGCCATTGCGCCGCGTTCGATCCTGCGCCAACAGCTTGAAGCGGCACGCGGCTTGGGTTTCGAGAGCTTTGCCGCGTCTGAATTGGAGTACTATCTCTTTCAAAACAGCTATCGTGACCTGGCGAAAGACGGCTGGTACAAGGCCGAACCAGCGGGCTGGTATTTAGAGGACTACCACATCCTGCAAGGCACGCGCACCGAACCCTTCAACGCCGCCGCGCGCCATCACCTCAAACATTCCGGCGTGCCGGTCGAAAATTCCAAAGGCGAATGTGGTCTGGGTCAGCACGAACTCAACGTGCGTTATGCCGAGGCCCTGGAGATGGCCGACCGCCACGTCGTGTACAAACAATGTCTGAAAGAAGTCGCCGAACAGCAAGGTTTGAGCGTGACGTTTATGGCCAAATTCGCCAGCGACCGCGCAGGTTCAAGTTGCCACATCCATTTCAGCCTCTGGCGCGACGGCAAGAATGCGTTTGCGGGCGACAACCAATTCGGCCCGGTGAAATGCAGCGACACGTTCCGTCATTTCCTCGGCGGTTGGATGGCGCACGTGCCGGACGTGATGCCGTTTTATGCGCCGACCGTCAATTCGTACAAACGTTATGTTGACGGTTCGTGGGCGCCGACGCGGCTGGCGTGGAGCTATGACAATCGCACGGGCGGTTTCCGGGTCGTCGGCCAAGATCAATCCTTGCGTATTGAATGCCGCATCCCCGGCGCAGACGCCAATCCGTATCTAGCTTTTGCCGCAGCATTGGCTTCGGGCTTGGACGGCCTTGCCAATAAGATCGAGCCACCGGAATGTTTCACCGGCGATATTTACGCCGCGCGCCATCTGCCGCGCGTGCCTTACACGCTGGCCGCAGCGACCGACAAATTCGCCGCCAGCGCATTTGCCCAACGCGCGTTTGGCGCTGACGTGGTTGAGCACTACACGCATTTCTTCCGCACCGAGCAGGCGGCGTTCAATGCGGCGGTGACGGATTGGGAGCGGCGGCGCTACTTCGAACGGATTTGAAGGAGGGTAAGCAGATGGCAAGAAGAGATAATTTTCATTTTGTGGTACGGCGGGCGTTGGAGAGTGACGGCTGGACAATTACTGACGATCCGCTTGTCTTGCGCTTCCAAGACCTGCCGTTGCAAGCCGACCTCGTCGCTGAAAAAACCTTCGCCGCAGAAAAAGAAGGAAGAAAGATCGCCGTGGAAGTGAAAGGCTTTGAGTCGCGCTCGGCCACCAGCGAATTGGAAAGAATGATCGGGCCGCTTCAACTTTACGAGTGGGCGCTGGCGGAGCGCGAACCGGAACGGCGCTTGTTTCTGGCGGTCGGCTTGCGGGCTTATAATCGGCACTCCAAACGCCCGTCTTTCAAAGCGGTCGTCGCGCGTTATCGCATCAACCTGATTGTCTTCAAACCTGATGAGGAGGTCATCGTGCAATGGATCGAAGCAGCGAATACGCCAACATCCTGACCGAAATTCTGTATGCCGAGAGCAAAGCCCGCTTCCATCTCAAACCGGAGTTGAAGCTGGTCGCCGCCTGCGATCACCAGACCGGTCAATTTTTCATGGTCATGATCGGTTGGGATCAAGACGACTGGGTACATAACATTGTCTTTCATGCCCAACTGATTGGCGGCAAAGTCCTGATCGAAGTGGACAACACCGAAGGATTGATGCCCGCGTTGCTCGAAGCCGGCATCCGCGCCGAAGATTTCCTCGACGACCGCGATTTCGATTACAGCGAGGCCGCACGCGCCGCCGCTTGAACGGCGAAGCCGCCCTCACCAAATCAGCCGCCTGCAATGTCGCGCGGGGTGCGCAAAGCTAAATTCCCGGAAAGGGCTGGGGGCTGTTACACTGTCTCATCCCTGGCGGCAAAACGCGCTTATCCCGGACATTCATTCAGTTTGTGAGGCACCAAGATTCATGAGCCTGCTCGCTCAACCTGTACTTACCGCGACGACACACCCCACCACGGCGCTTCGCTTCCTGCATCAATTTTTTGAACACTCCGTCCGCCAGTGGCCGCAACGGACGGCGCTTGACATCCCGCCAAGCCGGGGGCGGCCTGCGCGGCGCGTGCTGAGCTATGCCGAACTCAGCCAACAAGCCGAGGCCGTCGCCGCGTTCCTGCGCCCTTACGTGACCGGCGAATGCATCGTGGCGCTGCTGTTGCCGCGCGGCAACGCGTTTTTGTACAGCGGCCAGTTGGGCGCGCTCAAAGCGGGCGCGGCTTACACTTGCATTGACACCGCCTTTCCCGATGAGCAAGTGCGCGACATTCTCAACGATTCCGCCGCCGTCGTGTTGTTGACCGATCCGGTGGGCCAAGCGCGCGCGCAACGCGCCGGTTGGTTGCCGGGCCGCGTTTTCGAGGTTGCCGAAGTCCTGGCCCCAGCGCGCGAACTGCCTGCGCCCAGGCCGCCCGCCTGGCTCACACCAGAAAGTCTGGCCTACATCATTTATACCTCCGGCACGACGGGCCGCCCCAAAGGCGTGATGATCGAACATGCTGGCATCGTCAATCTGGTGCGGCATGACTTGCTGGAATTTCAACTCACGCCGGATGCGCGCGTCGCGCAAAACTCTTCGCCCTCGTATGACTCTTCGGTTGAAGAAATCTGGTTCGCGCTGGCGGCGGGCGCGACGCTGGTGCCACTGGATGAAGAGACCGTGCGGCTGGGGCCTGATTTGACGCCGTGGCTGCGCCGCGAACGCATCACGGTAATTTGTCCACCGCCCACGCTGTTGCGCACGCTCGGCTGCCGTGACCCTTTGAAAGAATTGCCCGACCTCGCGTTTGTTTATGCCGGTGGCGAAGCTCTGCCACGAGACATCGCCGATCACTGGGCCACCGGGCGCTGGCTGATTAACAGCTACGGGCCGACCGAATGCTCGGTGACCGCGACGCACACAACGATCAAACCCGGCGACCCCATCACCATCGGCAAACCCATTCGCGGTTTACAAGGTTATGTGCTTGATGCGGCGTTGGAAGAAGTCGCCGACGGCGCTTCCGGCGAACTCTGTCTGGCTGGCGTGGGGTTGGCGCGCGGTTATCGCAACCGCCCCGAATTGACGGCGCAGAAATTCCCCACGCATCCGAAACTTGGGCGCCTCTATCGCACGGGCGATCTGGTCGAGCGCGCGCCGGATGGCAACCTGATCTTTCACGGACGCATTGACGCTCAGGTCAAGCTGCGCGGCTATCGCATCGAACTCGAAGCCATCGAGGCGCGCTTGGCCGAATGTCCGGGCGTGCGCGAAGCGGCCTGCTGCGTGCAAGGCGCGGGCGCGCAACAGGGCTTGGCGGCTTTTATCGTGCCCGGTGAAAACGCCGCGCCGTCTTTTGACGAATTGAAAGCGGCGTTGCGCGCGGTGTTGCCGAGTTACATGGTGCCGAATCGGTTCGCGTTGATTAACGAATTGCCGCGCACGGTCAGCGACAAACTGGATCGCAAGGCGCTGCCCGTGCTCGCCGTGCAGGAACGTGAAAGCGACCGCCCTTACGTCGCGCCGCGCAACGACCTGGAACAGCGCCTGGCCGCTGCCACACAGCAAGTGCTGGAACTGCCAAATCCGGTTTCGGTTGACGACGATTTTTTCAACGTGCTGGGCGGCGATTCGCTGCACGCGGCGATGCTGGTTTCGCGGTTGCGCGACGATCCGGTGACGGCTTACGTGGACACACGCGACCTTTATGAAGCGCGCACCATCGCGCAACTCGCCACCCGCGCACACGCTGAAGCCGAGGTCGCACAAATTATCGAAGAGGATCTCCACAAACCCCAAGGCCGCCCCTTGCTGGCAACGCTGGCGCAATCCATCTGGTTGTTGTTTGAACTGGTGATCGGTTCGACGCTCACCTATTTCGCCACCTTTGACGCGCTGCCGTACTTGATCGAACACCTTGGTCTGATTCCGTTCTTTCTGCTTTCACCACTGCTCATCGGCGCGGCGCTGCTGGCTTACACGCCGCTCGCGGTCGCCTTTGCCGTGCTGGTCAAAAAGCTGTTGATCGGCAGGTATCAACCGTTGCGCGCGCCTGTCTGGGGCGGGTTTTACGTGCGCAATTGGATCGTACAACAGGCCGTGCGCGTCATTCCCTGGACGATGTTAGAGGGCACGGTTTTCTACAACTCCGCGCTGCGGGCGCTGGGCGCGCGCATCGGCGCCCGCGTGCACATTCATCGCAATGTCAACTTGCGCGAAGGCGGCTGGGATTTACTAGACATCGGCGACGACGTGACGCTCAGCCAGGAGGCCTCGTTGCGCCTGGTGGATTTGGAAGACGGCGACATCGTGGTCGGCCCGATCCAGATCGGCGCGGGCAGTACCCTCGAAATCCGCGCGGGCGTCGGGCGGCATTGCGTGCTCGAACCGGAAAGCTGCCTGACTTCGTTGTCCTCGCTGGCCGACGGCGCGCGCATCCCGCGCGGCGAACGTTGGGACGGTGTGCCAGCGCAATCTGCCGGTGCAGCGCCGCCGCGTCCCGATTTGCCGGATGACGCGCGCGTGCTGTCGCCGGTCGAGCACGGCTTGTTGATGTTGCTGGCACGTTTTGCGCTGGCGCTGTTGCTGGCTTTGCCGTTGGAATTGCCCGTCGTGTTGCTGGCGGTCGTGTATGGCTTTGACGCCGAAGCCGCGCTGGATTGGCTGGCGTTGCCGTCGCTGACTGCGCGGCTGTTGCTGGCGGGTTTGCTTTACGTCGTGTTGCCCGCGCCGCTGACGTTGTTGTTGGAAGCAGCAGCCATGCGTGCGCTGGGCCGCGTGCCGACGGGCGTTATCAGCCTTTGGAGTCCGGCTTATGTGCGCGTCTGGTTGAAAACAGAACTCGTCAAATCGGCAAACGACTGGTTGAGCGGCACGCTGTTCTGGCCGCTCTGGTTGCGACTGGCTGGGATGAAGATCGGGCGCGGGTGCGAAATCAGCACCATCACCGATGTCGTCCCCGAACACATCGAGATCGGCAAAGAGAGCTTTTTTGCCGATGGTATTTATCTGGGCGGCCCGGTCGTGCAACGCGGCACCGTGACGCTCAGCCAGACGCGGCTGGCGCAAAACACTTTCCTGGGCAATCACGTCGTCATCCCGTCGAATCAGCAACTACCGCCCGACATCCTCATCGGCGTCAGCACCGTCGCGGACGACAGGGTGGTGCGTCCCGGCTCGTCGTGGTTCGGCCATCCGCCGTTTGAATTGCCGCGCCGCGAAATCGTCGAAGCCGACCGCAGCCTGACACACGAACCATCGTGGCTGCGCTACCTCAATCGCGTCTTCTGGGAACTGCTGCGCTTTGTCTTTCCGGTCGTGCCTGTGCTGGTGTTGCCGTTTTGGTATCGCCTGTTGATGGTGTCAGAAAAGTTATGCACGCGCCCTGTCTTCCGCTTGGCGGTGATGCCGGCGGCGAGCCTGGGGTTAATGGGTTTCTTTTGCCTGCTGGTGTTGGCGCTCAAGTGGGGCTTGCTCGGACGTGTGCGGCCCGGCGTGCATCCGCTCTGGTCGTGCTGGACGTACCGCTGGGATTTTCTCTATGTCGCGTGGCAATTTTTCGCCAGCCCGGTGTTGCTGCCGCTCGAAGGCACGTTATTGTTGGCGTGGTATCTGCGCGCGATGGGCATGGAAATCGGGCGCGGCGTGGTGCTGGGGCGCGGCTTCACCCAAGTGGTTGACCCGGACATGCTGCACTTTGAAGACGGCGCGACGGTCTGTTGCCAGTTCCAGGCGCATACGTTTGAAGACCGCGTGCTCAAGATTGACCACGTGCGCATTCGCCGCCGCGCCACCGTCACGCAAAACACCGTGCTGCTTTATGGCGCGGACATCGGCGAACACACCCAAGTTGCGCCACACAGCGTCGTGATGAAACGTGAGAGCCTGTTGCCCAACCGCTTTTACGCAGGCTGTCCAACCCGCCCGCTGGCGCGCCCGCGCGCAGAATCAGAGTAGAACGCGATGTCCAAACAACATCTCAACCCCGCCACACTTTTCCCCAGTCTGCCCAGCGGCTTTTCGCAAGCGGTCGTCACGACGCCCGGGCGCATCGTTTTTCTTTCCGGCCAAACAGCCTGGGATGCCAACAAACAAATCGTTGGCGGCAACGACCTCGGCGCACAGACGCGGCAGGCGTTGCAAAACGTGCGACTCGGTGTCGAAGCCGCAGGCGGCGCGCTGGCCGATGTCGTTTCCCTGCGCTTGTACATCGTCAATCCCCAGCCCGGCGACACTGGCCAAGTCGGCGAAGCCTTGCGCGAATTCTTCCCCACCGACAAGCCACCCGCCAGCACATGGATCGGTGTGACTTCGTTGGCCGTGCCGGAGTTTCTGGTTGAGATCGAAGCCATCGCGGTGCTCGATGCGGCATAAGCGCGCACTGCCGCGCCCTATCCAAATTAACCCGACCTGCTACAATGCGCGCGCTTTTCCCTGGATCGGTTTTCATCTCATCGTGTCAGTAGCCCGCGCGTAAGCAAGGGCTGTATTGACCAGACATTCATCTCATCGTGTCAGTAGCCCGCGCGTAAGCAAGGGCTGTATTGACCAGACATCCATTAAAGCCGAAGGGTACACAACTGAGGCAGCCCTTGCTTACGCGCGGGCTACTGACACCGTATACCCAATTGCAAACCGCTCTAGTTGATGAACATGAATTCGGTCGAACTGAGCAGGACTTTCATATACCGCCCACAATGCGTCACCGGCAAAATCGGTTTCTTGTCATCGGGCGTGCCGCCCGGTGCGGGCGGCACGACACCAGCCATCATCGCGCTCGGCTCCACCATGTCCGTCATCTCCGGCATCAGCGGCGCGATGACTGACGGCTCTTTGGGTTTGCCGGGCATGTCCTTCTTATCGGCCTTTTCAGCGTCTTTCTTTTTCTCTTCGGCAGCCTTTTCCTTTTCTTGTTTCTTTTCTTCATCGGCCTGCTTGCGCTCTTCGTATTCCTTCAGCGGCTCATTGCGCAGATATTCCAGACCAAGCTTGATTTCTTCCGCTATGGCGGCACGCCCGAAGATCAGGCGGTAGGCTTTTTGAATGCGGGCTTCACGGCTGGGTTCGCCTTCGAGTTTGCGCGCCAGCAATTCAGCCTGCCGCTGGACGAAATCGCTGTTCATAAAAAACAGGCGCTGCAACGGCACGTTCGTCGCATAGCGTTGTTCGGCGGAAATGTTCGGGCTGGGAAAGTCGAAGAGTTGCAGGTACTCATCCAACTTGTAGCGGCTGACTTTGCCATAGAGCGTGCGCCGCGTGGATTGCGGCGTCAGCGCTTCAGAGGGGCCGCCCATCTTCTTGTCGAGCGCGCCCGCTGCCGCCAACAGCGCATCACGTATTTGCTCAGCATCCATGCGCCGCCGGTTGGCGCGCCAGTACAGCTGATTGCCCGTGTCTTTGTCAGAGTTCGCCGGCATGTCTTCGTTGCTGAGTTGATAAACCGAACTGAGCATGATCTCGCGGTGCAATTTTTTGATGGACAGGCCGTTGCGCTGGAAGAAATCGGCGAGGTATTCGAGCAATTCGGGATGCACGGGACGTTCGCCGTTGAAGCCGAAATTGCTGGGCGTGTCTACCAGCCCCGTGCCGAAATGCCATTTCCAAAGGCGGTTGACGATGACGCGCAGCGCCAGCGGTTGTCGCAGGATTTCGTTCGCCAACTCCAGCCGCCTGCTGCCTTGGCTGAAGCAGACGCGCTGGTCTTTTGAAAGCACGGTCAGGAAACCGCGCGGCACGACTTCGCCCAGGTTGGTCGGGCTGCCACGCAAACTGACGGGCAAGTCCACCGGCTTTTCCTGATCGGCCGCGCCGTGCACATAAGGATATTGCGCGGGCATCGCTTTCCTGAAATTCTCGATGTCTTCGCGCAATGCGGTTAGATAAGCGCGGCGTTCGGCGCTCAACTGCCGCTCCAATCCCCAGCCGGTGAAATTCAACAGCCCCGGACGGAACTTCTGCCCTGCGCCCGGCAAGTCCGGCGCATCCAGGTCGCGCACAAAAACATCCATCCAAAGATTGGTGCGCTCAACCGGCATCGCTTTGGTCTCGCCGCCACAGTCGGGGCAGAAATCGTCGTTCGTCACGAATTCGTTCGGTTTGAAGAGCGGCTCCTTTTTCTTGGTGCCGGGATTGGCTTTGGCGAGGATGATTTCGTTTTGTCTTTGCGCTCAAACAGTACGTCTTGCAACAAGGTCTGAAAGTCCTCCGCCAGCTTTTTCGCCTCTGCTGCCGTTCCCCCCTTTTGCGTCTTATCCTGCATGAGGGTTTGCCAGTCTTTCAGGAACAGGTAGTGGCGCGGCGGGTGGGCCAGAAAGCGCAGCCAGCGTTGCATCAATTCGTAATCGAGTTTGTTCTTTTCGATGACGTCGTTGAGATCTTCTTTGGGTTCGCCCTGCACGCGCCAGACGGCTTGCATGTATTTCGCGGCTTGCAGCGTCAGACTCTCGGCGAGTTGTTTGCTTTCGGTTTGCATGAACTCGCCCATCATTTTCTGTTTGTTCTTCAGCTTCTTTTCGAGCGCGGTGTATTCGTCAACAACGCTCTGCGGCACCTGCGGATATTCTTTGTAGGTCGTGCTGGCAAAGACCCAAGCCAGCGCGTAATAGTCTTTGGTCGGGATCGGATCGTATTTGTGATCGTGGCAGCGGGCGCAACCGACGGTCAGGCCCAGAAAGCCGCGACTGACGACATCAATGCGGTCGTGCCGCTCGTCGGCGCGCGTGACTTCGACCGCGCCATTGTCATAAAACCACGGCCCCTGCCCCAGAAAGCCGAGCGCGGGCAGCGTGCGCACGCGCGTCTTTTCGTCCATCAAATCCCCGGCGAGTTGCGCGCGCACAAATTGGTCGTAAGGCAGGTCATCATTGAAAGCTTTGACCACCAATCGCGGTACAGATACGCGTGCGGATACGGCGCAAAACCGCGTCCCATCGGGTCTAGGCTGCGGTAGTCGTCTTCGCCATAACGCGCCACGTCGAGCCAGAGGCGGCCCCAGCGTTCGCCATATTGCGGCGCGGCGAGCAAACGATCTACGACTTTGGCAAACGCATCCGGCGCCTTGTCTTTCTCAAACGCTTCGATTTCTTCTGTTGTCGGCGGCAAGCCCGTCAAATCAAGTGTGGCGCGGCGAATCAAGGTGCGCCGATCTGCGGCAGCGACGGGTGCGAGTCCTTCTTTTTCCAACCGCGCGAAAATGAAGCGGTCAATCTCGTTTTTGGGCCAGCGGCTGTCTTTCACGACGGGCGCGGGAACGGGATGAAGGGCTGAAACGACCAGAAGGCGCGCCGCGCGGGAATCGTGAGTTCGCCTTTGGCGACGGGTTGCGGCCAGCCTGCCACGGGCCACACCGCGCCCGCGCGTATCCATTCGGCCACGGCATCAATCTGCGCCTGCGGCAGCTTGCCGCCCTTCGGCATTTTCAAGGCGCCGGTCTGGCGCAGCGCGATCACGAGCAAACTCTTGTCCGGTTCGCCGGGCACGATGGCAGGGCCGGATTTGCCCCCGCGCAGCAGGGCTGCGCGTGAATCCAGGCGCAGCCCGCCCAAGGCGGAATAGGTGTGGCAGGAAAAACATTCGGTGGCGAGCAGGGGCCGAATTTTGTTCTCGAAGAAAGCCTCACCGGTTTGGGGCGGGTTTTGGGGGCACACAGTCCAGGCTGTCATTTCCAAAAGCGCAAGACCGAGTATGAAGCGCTGACATTTCTCTTTCATGAGTCGCTCCGACGAATTTGAAAACGCTGGACGTTAGATCGGGTGTCACTTTGGTATATGGCAAAAAGCCGCGCCACGAGACGGTACCGTGCGCGTCAGCAAGCGGCACGTCAAATCTGGCGGACTGGTGCTATAGCGCAGTCTCCGCTTGCTGACGCGCGCGGTACCGTCTCGGCGCAGCACGCCCTGATGCAACCGCGAAATCCGATCTAAACCATCAGTTCATTGGCCGGGCAAGGCTAACATTGACCAATCACAGGGGCAACGCGAGGATGCGCGCCATGCGACGAATACTCATCCTGCTGCTGCCGCTACTGCTCTCCTTCCAGACGCAGGCGCCCAAACCCAAGCCGACCCCCACGCCCAAACCCGGCGTCAAAACGCCCGATGTCCGCGTCCCCATCACGGCGCTCAAACCAGAAGCCGTCTTTGAAGTGCCCGGCGCACCCGATTGGCTGGCGATTGATGAATCCGTCTGGGTGTCCAACTATCCCAAGAACACGATCGCGCGGCTCGACCCCAAAACCGACAAAGTGCTCGCCACGATTCCGGTCGGCAATAAACCATGCTCTGGCCTTGCAGTCGGCTTTGGCAGTTTATGGGTGCCGCTCTGCGGCGATCAGGCGTTGGCGCGCGTTGATCTCAAGGAAGGCAAAGTGACCGCCACCATCCCCATTGGCATTGGCGATTCCGAAGGTGGCCTGGCCGCGGGCGCGGGCAGCATCTGGCTCGTCACCGACAAGCAAGGCGCACTGGCGCGGCTCGATCCCGCCACCAACAAAGTCGTCGCCGAAATCCAGGTGCCCGCCGGTTCGTTCACCGTCGCGTTTGGCGAAGGCGCGGTCTGGGTCACGGGCAGCGAGACGAATGTGCTGACGCGCATCAATCCCGACACCAACCTGATTGTCGAGACGATTCCGGTGGGCAAAGCACCGCGCTTCTTAACCATCGGCGGCGGCTTCGTCTGGACACTGAATCAAACCAATGGCGATGTATCGAAGGTTGACGTGAAGACCAATAAGGTCGTCGAAACAATCGAAGTCGGCGTGCCGGGCGGGGGCGGCGAGATTGCCTTTGGCGAAGGCTCCGTCTGGGCGACGGCCTTTGAATTTCCGATCTCGCGCATTGATCCGGCCACCAACGAAGTCGTGCAGCAATTCGCGGGCACAGGCGGCGACGCCATTCGCGTCGGCCTCGGTTCGGTGTGGCTCTCGAATATACGCGCTGGGAATGTCTGGCGGCTCGATCCGCGTCGCGTCGCGGCCACCGTCACACCATAAAACCACGGGAGACACGGGGCGCACGGGGAAGACATTTGTTTTGTCCTTCCCCGTGCGCCCCGTGTCCCCCGTGGTTGGTCAAGCTCAGTCCTGCATCACTGCCGGCGGCGGAAACCCGTGCTGGGCGCGGCCAATCGGCCCTTCGTGCTTGGCCGTCACTTTGTACAACTCAAAGCGCCCATCGCCCGCGAGCGCCGCGCAACGTGCGCGCAAGGCCTGCCTCTCGTCTTCGTTCATCGGCACAAAACCGCGCGCGACTTTCAAATTCTGCTGCAAGGTGCGTTCGGACGGGATGCCGCTAACGACCGTCGCCACGGGCAAGCTCAAGGCGTAACGCAAGGCCTCTTGTGCCGTCACCACGCCCGCTTTGACCATGTCACCGACACCGCCCATGCTTTTCATCCCGATAGCCGCAATGCCCTGGCGCGCCAGTTCGGGCAAGACCTTTTGTTCAAAGCTGCGAAAAGTCGCGTCAAAACAGTTGAGCGGCATCTGGCAGGTGTCGAACGGATATTCATAGGCCAGCATCTTCAAATGAATCTCCGGGCTTTTGTGGCCGGTGAAGCCTACGAAACGCACCTTGCCTTGCTGCTGGGCCTGCTGCAACGCCTCAATCACGCCGTCCAGCGCGAAGTGCATTTCAGGATCGTTGTCGTAGGCCAATTCGTGCACCTGCCACAAGTCCAGGTAATCGGTTTGCAAGCGCCGCAACGAATCTTCCAACTGCCGCAGCGCCTCGTGCCGGTCGCGCCCGTGCGTGCAGACTTTGGACATCAGGAAGACTTGCGCGCGCCGGTCTTTGATCGCCTTGCCCATCAACTCTTCGCTGCGCCCGTCGTGGTATTCCCAGGCGTTGTCGAGAAAGGTAATGCCCACGTCAATGGCGGCCTGCGTCAGACGGATGGCTTCCGACTCGTCTTTGATTGTGCCGAGATGATAGCCGCCAAAGCCGAGCGCGGCGACGTTGACGCCGGTGCGGCCTAGCGGGCGTTCAGGAATAGCGGAAGCAGTTGTTTGTAGTTCCAAGTTGTTTGCTCCTATTTTTTGTCAGGGAACAACGATGACGTTGCCGAATTGCTGGAAATGCCGGTCAAAGGCGAGAGCAGTGGCGAGGTCGAGCTTTTGAATCACGACCCTGCTCGTACAATCTGTGAAGCTCCAATCCTTGTCGGCAAAGTCGCGGAAGACTTGCCAGGCCGTGTATAAGTCGGTCTCGCTTAGCCAATAAATTTCAGCGAGCCTGCCAGAAAAGAACGCTTCGCCAAGCTCAAGCGCCCGGCGTCGCTCGCCACGCGCCCGCAATAATGTCAGCGTCTCATCAATAACATAATCAGTCGTCAATAATGGGACAGCGGCATTGGCCAACCATTCCGACACCCGGCGATGATTCGGGTCAGATGGCACCGCCAGCGCAAACCAGGCCCCGGTATCAACGAAAACGAATCTATTCATTGGTTGGATAAAGGATGCGGTCGTGATCTTGGCCGGAGAAATTATCCGGCGCGCCTTCTAGTGGAAGCGCAGCGATGCGGGCAAGTATTTGTGCAGGTGAAGTGGTTGAGCCCGTCTTCTCGGCTTGGTGCAAGACGATCACCTCAATTAACTCGCCATCCGTCAATTCGATTGGTTCCAGCGGACGGATCAAACCGCTTTCAACGACAGCATGTATTTGCATAGCTATTTCCTCCAATCCCACAAGCCTGTAGCAGTTGAGCTTTACGCAGGATGCCGTGTGATGAAATCACGGGTGCTTTGGATCAGCAAGGCAACTTGCTCTTTGGTGTAGTCCGCATAATGACGGGGCGCGGAAAAATCTTTTCCTACTTCGACCTATGCCTTTGCCACTTCCACCAACGCATCATAAAACGTCGCCGCCGCTCCCAAATCCGTCAATCCCTGTCCTGTCACGTCATTCGCATTCGTGCCGTCGCGGGTCAGTTTCTTCCACCACACTGACAATGCTACGACGACGCCGCGCCGGGCCTTGTCGGTCACGCGCGCCGTGGCGGTGAAGGCACCCCGGTCGTTGAAGATGCGCACGCGGTCGCCGTCGGCAATGTTGCGTGCGGCGGCGTCAGTGGGGTGAATATCCAGCCAGGGTTCTTTCTCGGCCTTCAAAAACGAAGGCAGGTTGGCGAAGCTGGAATTCAGGAAATTGTGCGCGGGTGGCGAGATGACCGCCAGCGGGTATTGCCGGGCCAACACGGGCGCATCCAGCACCGATTCGCGCGGCGCGATATAAGTCGGCAGCGGGTCGTGCCCTTGTTTCGCCAGCGCCTCGCTGAAGAATTCGCACTTGCCTGAAGGCGTAGGGAAATTGCCTTCGGCAAAGGGCGCGTAGCGTTCGGGCACGTTCAGCCGCTGCCAGCCTTTGGCTTTCAATTCGTCGAGGTTGATGCCTTGCATACGCTCGTGCTCGCTTTGCAACGCCTGCCGCGCCATCTCTTCATCCGAATCGCGGAAGCATTCGTCCGTAAACCCCAGGCGCGCGGCCAGCAGGCGGAAGACTTCGGTGTTGGGTTTGGCTTCGCCCAGCGGGGCGATGGCCGGGTTGTTAACCAGCACGTACATGTGGCCGTAGGCGCGGTGCAGGTCGAACTGTTCGAGTTGCGTCGTCGCGGGCAGCAGGATGTCGGCGTAATCGGCGGTGTCAGTCTGGAAGATTTCGTGGACGACGCAAAAGAGGTCTTCGCGTTGGAAGCCCGCGATCACTTTGCGCGAATCGGGCGCGACAGCGGCGGGGTTGGAGTTGTAGACGTAAATCGCTTTGATCGGCGGAACGAGCGGTTCAAGTTTCTCGTCAAGGGCAACTGATAAACGCGCCGCTTGCTCACGCGCGCGGTACTGTATGCGTTGATAACCGAGCAACGCATCGCCCAGCGCCGACATATTGATTGTGCGCGGCTGGTTCCAAATCAAATCGGGCCGTTGCAGCGCGTTCGTATTCATCACAAACGTGCTCGAAGACGAAAGCAGCACGCCGCCCGCTGCATCGCGCCAGGCACCCACGAGCGCGGGTAAACAGGTCACCGTGCGCACCGCCATCCCGCCGCCCGCGTGGCGTTGCATGCCGTAATTCAAACGAATGACCGCCGGTTTGGTCGTGCCGTACTCGCGCGCCAGTTTGA
Source organism: Acidobacteriota bacterium (assembly GCA_016196035.1). NCBI lineage: Bacteria > Pseudomonadati > Acidobacteriota > Acidobacteriota bacterium. The sequence goes on from JACPYM010000002.1 coordinate 262,775, forward strand.
TGATTTGGTCCGTGCTGAGACCGGTGATCTCAGCCGCCCGCGCGGGTGCCCATTCCAGGGCGCGCTCACGCAGCAGTTCAAAGCCGTGCGTGTATTGCTGAATGTAATCGTGATCGAGCAGGTCTTCTTTGATCAACACGTGCATCATTGCCAGTGCCAGCGCGGCATCGGTGCCCGGCAACAGCGCGAGATGTTCATCACACTTTTCGGCGGTCAACGAACGATACGGATCAATCGCGATGACGCGCGCGCCACGCCGTTTGGCTTCGACGATCTTCGGCCAGAGGTGGACGTTGGAAGTGATCGGATTGCTGCCCCAAATCAAAATCAGTTTGGCTTCGTCAAAACGTTCCATGTCCGTGCCGAGGCGCAAGCCCAGCGTCGCCGAATAGCCCGCCGACCCGGCGCTGGCGCAGATCGTGCGATCCAGCAGCGACGCGCCGAGTTGATGAAAGAAGCGCCGATCCATGCTCTCACCCTGGATCAAGCCCATCGTCCCGGCGTAGCTATACGGCAAGATCGCTTGCGGGTTATCGGCGGCGATTTCTTTGAACTTGGCGGCGATGGTGTCGAGCGCTTCATCCCAGGTGATGCGGGCGAAAAGACCCTTGCCTTTCGCGCCGACGCGCTTCATCGGATAGAGCACACGCTGTGGGCTATAGGTGCGTTCGAGATAGCGATTGACCTTCGTGCAGAGAAAGCCGTTGGTCGTCGGATGATCGGCTGCGCCCGCGACCTTGATCGCCACGCCGTTTTCGACGGTGATTTCCAGCGCACAAGTGTCAGGGCAATCGTGCGGGCACGCGCCGCGAATGACTTGCAACTCTCGTGATGACATCTCTCCTCCTCATTTTCCTGCCCACGAAGCTACACGAAGGGAACACGAAGCAACCAAAGAATCTTCGTGTCCTCTTCGTGTAGCTTCGTGGGCAAAGGTCTTTATTGCTTGGGCCGTTGATCGTAACCACCCGTCAACACGTCTTTAACGATGCCGCGTTTGATCAGTTCGGTTTCGGGCACTTCGCCTAAATCTTTGGTCTCGACGATCCAGCGGTCTAACGCGGCGCGCATGTCGCGCAGTTGTTTTTGATACTTGGGATCGCTCGCCAGATTCCTGATTTCGTCGGGATCGGTCTGTGTATCGTAAAGCTCTTCTTTCGGTTTGGTTGCGGCCCAGAACAAGGCGGGCGCGCCGCTCAGCTTGCCTTCGTTGTGCAAGCGCCGCCAAACCTTCATGGTCGGGTTCTCTTCGTTGTAACTGAGAAATTGCGCGTAAGGCAGTTCCGGTGCGAAGTTGCGCAGGTAGTGATAGCGCACTCCGCGCACGCTGCGGATGCGGTCATACACTTCATCCATGCGGTCGCGCGCCGAATAGACATAAGGCCGTGCTTTGGCTTGTTTGTCGCCCCCGTTGTCATTGAGGATGATCTGTCCTTGCATGCGCGTGGGGACTTCAACACCCGCCAGCGACAAGAACGTCGGCGCGAAATCGAGGAAGCAGACCAAGTCATCGCGCACGGTGTTGGGTTTGATCCGGGCGGGCCAGCGCATCAGCAAGGGCACGCGGATGCCGCTGTCCCAGAGCCAGCGTTTGCTGCGCGGCATCCCGCGCCCGTGATCGCCAAAGACCAAGACCAGCGTGTTGTCAGCGATTTTGTATTTGTCGAGCCAGGCCAGCACATCGCCCACTACGTAATCGGCGGCGGTCACATCGTCGTAATACTGCGACAGGTCTTTGCGGATTTCGGGCGCGTCGGGGTAATACGCGGGCAGCTTCATGTTCGCCGGTTTATGAAACTCGTTGGGTTTCAACCGCGCGGTGTTTTTGGCGTGCTGCTCCGGCGTGGCGCGCGTCTGGCTCTCGTGCGTGACCAGGAGGTTGAGGTAATGAAAGAAGGGTTTGTTGGGTGGCGCTTCGTTGAGCCAATCTTTGCGTGAATCGGCTTGCTGGGCATTCGGCTGATAAGTGAATTTGGTGGGATCGGGATTGCCGTCGTCAAAGTTCCAATCCACCTTGCCCGGCCAGGCGACGTAATAACCGGCGTCGCGCAGATATTTGGTAAAGACTTCGGGCGGATTGATGAGCTTGGAACGCATGTGATGCGAACCAAGCGTGGTCGGATACATACCAGTCATCAATCCCGAACGGCTGGGCGCACAAACGGGCGCGTGCGTAAAGGCGCGGGTGAACCGCGCGCCTGCCTGGGCGAGGCGATCCATGTTTGGCGTGCTGGCTTGGGCGTCGCCATAACAACCCAGATCGGGGCTGACGTCGTCCAGCACGATCATAATGAAGTTCGGGCGCGCGTTGCCCTGCGCCACGACTGGCGCAAGCGCGCTGTCCAAAACAACCGTCCAAACGAAGAGAAACAGCCAAGCCAGCCCGCGCAGCAGCGAATCCAACAAAGGATGTTGCATGGTTTTATGCCTCAATGAAAGAGTGGTGATTGCTAAGCGCGAAAGTAACGGAAGCCGCCAGAGAATGCAAAAAAGCCCGGTTTTTTTAACTTGGCTTTTTGTTATAAAAGCAGAACATTCCCTTTACAAAATCAACTGCATTCACCAGAATACGCGCGTTTTTCGACATTCACGCACATCTCCGTACTGCGGCTCTCTAAACGTCCCGACTTTTCAACGGAGAGCAGTCAACTACAATTAGATAGGTAGTCGGCTAAGACACGCGGCTGCTTTTACTGAAGGTCGTTAGCCTGGGAAAAGAATTTAGGCTGGCGTCGCTATTGCCCTAGGAAAGCTTTGAGCGAGCCAGCCCTTTGGAAACAACTCAGTTGGACGATGGAAATCACCCGCCTGACTCGTCTGCCGTCATAGACGCAAGCCCGTCGGATTTGGTTTTGATTTTTTCTCGTTCAGCTAAAAAATCAGGAGCGAGTCCGCATGATCCCTCAATCCGGGTCTCACTGTGCCCTAAGTGTCGTTATTCCCCTTTACAACGAAGCGGAAACCTTGCCTTTGTTGGTGACCAAGCTGCTTGAGGTGCTCGCGCACGAGCCTGCCTTCCTGGAAGTGGTGTTGGTGGACGACGGCAGTCAAGACCGTACCGCCGCGCTGGCGCAGGAACTGGCGGCGCGGGAACCGCGTTTGCGATTGGTACAGCACGCAGGCAATCGTGGATTGGGCGCGGCGATTCGCACCGGCCTGGCTGCCGCCGCCGGTGATTTAATTCTGTACACAGACGCCGATCTACCCTTCGACTTCCACTTGATCCCGCAATTGCTGGCCCGCGCCGGTGAACGCAACGTCGTCATCGGCTATCGCTTGAACCGGGGCGAAGGCGCGCGGCGTTGGGTGCTGACCAAAGGCTACAATTTACTTTGCCGTCTGCTGTTGGGCGTGCGCGTGCACGATGTCAACTTCGCCTGCAAGCTGCTGCCGCGCGCCGCTGTGCGCCAGATGCAACTGGGTGCGGAAGGCTCCTTCATTGATGCCGAGATTTTGCTGGAATGCCGCCGGCTGGGCTTTGAGATCAGCGAGTTCCCGCTGACTTACTTTCCGCGCACGCTGGGCCAGTCCACCTTGTCGCGTCCGGCGGTGATCTTGGGCATCGTCAGCGAATTGATTGCTTATTTTCAGCGCACCTGGCGCGCTCAAACGCCCCCCTTGGAATTGCCGGTCGAAGTACAACCTGATTATCACAATGAAATTTAGCGAGAAACAGTTGCTCGGGTTGCTGCTCTTGCTGGCTACAGCGATTTACGTGGGCAGCGCAGGCATTCCGGCGTTGCTGGATGACGCCGATTCGTTTTACGCCGAAGTCGCGCGCACAATGAAGCTGCGCGGCGATTGGATCACGCCTTACATCAACGGGGTGCGTTACATGGAAAAACCACCCCTCTTTTACTGGCTGGTCATCCTTTCGTACAAGCTCTTCGGCGACGCTAACACGTTCACAGCGCGGCTGCCGACGGCCTTGACTGTCGTGGCGTTGGTCTTTGTGACAACGCGCCTGGGCAAGTTGCTTTTCGGTGCGCGCGCGGGCTGGCTGGCCGGGTTGGCATTGGCGACTTCGTTTGGCACCTTCCTGTTCACCCGCATAATCCTGCCGGACGCACTCTTTACCTTGCTGTTGTCGCTGACGCTCTATGCGTTCCTGCGTTGGGAGCGTGAAACGGAAGAGCCACAACGCTGGGTGTTGGCCATTTATGCCTTCGGCGCGCTGGCCGTCATGGCCAGAGGACTCATCGGGGTGCTCTTTCCCGGCGGCATCATCATTGGCACGCTCGTTTTGACTGGTCGCTGGCGCGAGATCTTCAAGCTGATCTCGCTCAAATGCATGCTGCTTTTTTTCGTCATCGCCCTGCCCTGGCACTTGGCCATTGGTACGCGCAATCCGGGGTTTTACTGGTTCTACTTCATCAATGAGCACGTGCTGCGCTTCCTAGGCAAGCGCCTGCCGAAGGATTATGGCACGGTGCCGCTGTTGCCATTCTGGCTGCTGCACATGGTTTGGCTCTTTCCGTGGTCGTTTTATTTGGTGACGCTGCTCAAACCGGCGAACTTCAAAGCCGCTTGGCAAGAACAGCGCCGTGAATTGATGTTGCCGGTGGTTTGGGTGCTCCTGATTCTGCTGTTCTTTTCGTTTTCGTCGCGCTTGGAGTATTACACGCTGCCCGCCTTTCCGGCGTTGGCCTTGCTGGCGGGGCGGCAATGCGAAAAATACTGGGAAGCCCAACGCAATTGGCCTGGGCTTGTGCTCGCGTCACTGGGCGGCTTGCTGGGCATCGCGCTGATCGTCGTGGCAGTGACCTTGGCGGGCCAGGCGTCGGGCGATATGTTTGCGCAGTTGAAAGATAATCCCGAGCTTTACGTCTATTACCTGGGTCATCTTTTCGACCTGACCCCGGAGAGCTTGCTCGCGTTGCGTGTGCCGCTCGTGTTGGCGGGCGTGGCGTTTGGGGTGTTCTTACCGCTGCATTATTTCCGCCCGTCAAAAGCCGCGCTGCTCGCGCTGGGCATGGCGTTCTTTTTCGTGGCCGCCAACTTGGCGTTTCTGGTGTTTGCGCCGCGCATGACCTCCAAACCGCTGGCTGGCGAAATCACGCGCCGCGCACAAGGCGATGACGTGATCGTGATAGACGGCCACATGGAGGAAGGTTCCAGCGTGGCGTTTTACACGCGGCACCCCTTGCTGTTACGTAATGGCCGCATTTCGAATCTGCAATACGGCTCGCACTACCCCGACGTGCCGCCGGTCTTTCCCGACGATGCGCGCTTGAAACAGATGTGGGAGGAAAACCGCCAGCGCATTTTCCTCGTAACCTTTCAAGCCAAGCAAGCGCAGCTCGAAGCATTGCTGCCCGCCAACCGGCATTTGCTGGCGCGTTACGGTGACAAATTGCTGTTGTCGAACCGGCTCGATTAATCTGGGTACGCACCGCTTCCAGCGTGCAGGACTGATTGAGAGACACAGTTGATTCGACTGCGCCCACGGCCAAGCTTGCACGCTGAAGCGGTGCGTACCCAGAGTGCCCCTTGAATGACATGCACGAACGGCGACTGATCATCAATGCGGACGATTACGGTTTGTGCGACGAGATCAACGCCGCCGTCGCAGCGCTCGACGCCACAGGCTTGCTGGGCGGTGTTTCGCTGCTGGTCAACGGCGCAGCCTGTGCAGCGGCGTGCGCGTATGCGCGCCAGCATCCGCAATTGGCGGCGGGCATTCATTTCAACGCCGTCGAAGGCCGGGCGCTGACCAAGGCGGAAGGCATCACGAACGCCGCCGGTTTCCTCCCGCGCGGCTGGCTGATGAAGCGCTGGCTGGCTTACCCGCAAGCCGTTTCAAATGCGGTTGAACGCGAATGGCGGGCGCAGATCGAAGCCCTGTTGGCGGCGGGTCTCAAACTCAGCCATGCCGACAGTCATCAGCATCTGCACGCCTTTCCGCCCGCGTTTGAGTGCGCCGTCCGGCTCTGCCACGAATACGGCATCCCGGCGCTGCGATTGCCGCACGAAGCCTTGCGCGATCACCTTCGTTGGGCCGGGTTGCTGGGCTTGCGCGTATCGCTGCGGCTGGCGCGCTGGGCGACCCCGGCGCGCGCGTTGCGCCACAACGACCACTTTCTGGGCTTCCGGCACGCGGGCCATTTCACGCTGGAGACGCTGCGCGACGAACTGGCCGCCTTGCCCGCCGGGTTGACGGAACTGGCCGTGCATCCGAGTATGCGCGACGGCGTGCCCTATCCTGACTATGCCAGCGGCCAGGAATTGGCGGCGTTGCTTGCGCCGGACTTCCGCGCCTGCTTGACGGCTTTGCAGATCAAGATAGTTTCCTGGGCTTAGGCGTGTGAAGGCCCGACAATCTAAATCGAAGCAACTGACATTGGCACACACAGCTTTTTCCGAACAATGCAGGCGCAGGTGTTCAGAGTTCCGCCTTGAGGCGGTCGGCGGCGCGCAGCGCCGGATTGACGCGCCTGCGGGCGCACTGACCGCCTCAAGGCGGAACTCTGAACACCTGCTCGCCACAGGGTACTTTTCAACCGGTGCTCCAAACTCGATTGTTTCGATTTAGGCGTGTTAAGGATTGAAGTAGTTTTATGCTGAATTCATGTTTTCCAGCCCGACGCCACGCGCTGTTGCTGCTGGCCGTCTTTTCACTCACAGTATTTGCGCAAACCGCCAGCGTGCGTGTCAGCGTCCGCAACGAACAGGGCCAACCGGTCGCCGCCGTCAGCGTGCAACTCAACCTCAGCGGTAGCGACAGCACAACCAACCACGTGACCGATGAGCAGGGTCTGGCGCTGTTCGAGCAACTCAAGCCGGGTGCGTATGAACTGCTCGTCAGCAAGACCGGTTTCGAGCCGCCCCAACCGGTGAAGGTCAGCGTGACGGCGGGCGCGCCCGTGAGCGTTGAATTGACGCTCGTGCCCAAAATCGAAGTGCGCGAACAGGTCGAGGTCAAAGCCACCGCACGGGCGAATCCATTGGAACAAGGCGCGTCACCCGCCAACGAATTGCAACGCACACAAGCCAAAGAGGCGGCCACGCGCCCCGACACTGTGAGCGATACTTTGCCCTTGCTGCCCGGCATCGTGCGCAGCGATCAGGGCGAATTGCACCTTTACGGCGCGGGCGAAAACCGCAGCGCGTTGCTCGTCAACAATGCCGATGTCACCGACCCAGCCACGGGGCAGTTCGGGCTGACGGTGCCGATTGACAGCGTGCAAACCATCAACGTTTTCCGCACGCCGTATCTGGCGCAATTTGGCCGCTTCACGGCGGGCGTGGTCGCGGTCGAGACGCGGCGCGGCGGTGACAAATGGAATTTTGAGTTGAACGATCCGTTCCCGGAATTCCGTTTTCTGCGCGGGCATCTGCGCGGCTTGCGCGAAGCTTCGCCGCGTGTGACGTTCAACGGGCCGCTCTTCAAAGACAAGCTGTTCCTTTCGCAGGGCATTGAATACGGCCTTTCGAAACGGCGCGTGCTGGCGCTGTCTTTCCCTAATAACGAAACCGTCAGCGAATCGCTCAACGCGTATACGCAACTGGATTATCTGGCCTCGGCCACGCACTCGCTGGCGTTCACGCTGCACATCGCGCCGCGCAAGGCCAAATGGTTCAATCTGGATTTTTTCAACCAGCGCCCGGTAACGCCCAATTTCAGCGCGCGCGATTACACCGGCGCGTTCACCGACCGCCTGACCTTTGGCGCGCATCTGCTCGAAAGCCTGGTTTCCTATAAACGCGCCGAGCAGGATGTCTGGCCGCAGACGCGCGGTGAAATGACGCTGACGCCCACGCAAAACCTCGGCAGTTATTTCCACGAGCAGGAACGCCAGGCGCGCCGCCTCGAAGTGCTGGAAACGCTGGCGCTCGCACCGCTGAAAAATCGCGCAGGCGTACACAATCTAAAATTCGGGCTGGGCGTGACGCGCACGGAAAACGACGGCGCGTATCTGGCACGTCCTATCAATATCCGCGCGGCTAATGGGCAATTGCTCAAACGCATCGAATTCGCAGGCGGCGCGCCTTACGACCGGCAGGACACCGAACTCATCGCCTTCGGCCAGGATCACGTGACGGTCAATCCCAAATTGGCGGTGGATGTGGGCGCGCGTTTCGAGCACCAATCCATCACGGGCGTGCAGCGCGTCATCCCCCGCGCGGGCTTGGCCTGGACGCCGTTCGGCAATACACGGACAGTCTTGCGTGCGGGTTACGGCCTGTTTTATGACCGCGTGCCGCTCAACGTCTTTGCGTTCGGCAACTATCCCGAACAGGTTGTCACGCGCTTCGGGGCGGATGGCGCGGTGGTGGATGGGCCGCGCCGCTTTTTGAATATCACCGACCGCGTGGCCGCGCACCGCTGGCTGTTGATCAAGCACCGTTACGCGCCGGGCAATTTCGCGCCCTATTCCACCACCTGGACGCTAGAGGCCGAGCATCCCATCACCAAAGCCTTGCGCGTGCGCGCCGGGTATCAATCCAGCAATTCGCACGGACTGGTCATGCTCAATCCGCAAGTCGTCGCCGGGCAGAATGCCTTGGTGTTGGGCGGCGGCGGGCAGTCGCGTTACCGCCAGTTTGAAACCACGGCGCGCGTGGCGCTCAAAGACGAACAGGAAGTTTTTGTCTCGTATGTGCACAGCCGGGCGCGCGGCGATTTGAATGAGTTCGGCAAGTTTTTGGGCAGCTTCCCCGCGCCCATTGTGCGCCCCAACTTCCGCGCCAACCTGCCCGCCGATCTGCCTAATCGTTTGCTTTTGTGGGGGCGTTTGAAATTGCCGGGGCGGGTGAGCTGGGCGCCGCTGGTGGAATATCGCAATGGCTTTCCGTATTTTCAGGTCAACGCGGCGCAAGATTACGTGGGGCACCCCAACACTGACCAGCAACGCTTCCCGAATTTTTTTGCGCTCGACTCGCGCTTCACCCACGACTTTGAGATCAACAAACCGGTCGAGAAAATTGTCGGCCTGAAGTTGCAGGACAAAACTTATGTGCGCGCTTCGCTGTCCTTTTTCAACCTGACGAATCATTTCAATCCGACGTCGTTACGCAACAACACCAGCGACCCGCAGTTCGGTTTGTTTTTCGGCCAAAACAAACGGCGCTTTCGCGTGGACTTCGACATCATTTTTTAGCCGGTACCGCGCGCGTCAGCCATTTGACGCACCGCTTGCTGACGCGCGCGGTACCGTTACTTTAGAAAGGCCGCGCAGCAGTGCGGCCAATGCGCATCAACAGGCGTCCGAGCGAACGCATCTTTGAAGTGGGCTGGGCAAAGGCGGCCATATCAGGCAAGCCGATGTCTTCGTCGCCGTGTTTCTCGCGCAACCAGCGTTGGTAAAGGGCGCGCACGGGCCGGGGGTCTTCCGCCGCTGCGAGAAAGGCAAACTTCAGATTTTCAGCGGGCACGATTTGAAATTGATAGGCCGCGTAATACGACCGCAGCGCATTGAAAAAGCGCTGGTCGCCCAATTCCTGCCGCAAGGCCGCCAGCCACAACGCGCCTTTGGCTTGCACGATGGCCGAATACTGCAAGGCGCTGTGAAACTCCTTGGCCTGTTTCTCGACTTCCAAATCGCCGCCGCCCACCAAACGATACAGGTGATAAGCCCCGCGCAATTGCTGGTCAATGATCAGCTTGCCCAGCGCCGCGCCATACGCGGCTTCGTGATAATAGGCGGCGGAATAAGCCGACAAGGCTTCTTCGACGTAGGGCGCGCGTTGCGGGTCGCTGCAAATCGCGCCACCCCACCATTGTTGGGCGACGCCGTGGGCCAGCGTGAATTCGAGCGCCGCGCGAATCACGTCGCCCTGTTCGCGCAACAGCCCCGGCAAGCGCGTAGCCTGGGTTGACTCGAAGTCAATGTAATAGGCTTGCGCCAGCGCAACCGTGCCCGGCAAATCCACGCCGCTGTAACCGGGCGGCAGGGGCGCTTCGACGATTTGCAGTTGCGGATAAGGATAATGGCCAAAAGCGGCCTCATAAATTTCGAGGGCGCGCACGGCCATCTCAAGCAGGCGTTTGCCGAGGCGCTCGTCGGCTTCACGGTAATACGAGACGACGCGCGTCTCGCCGACGCGCTTTTCCGCCGCCTTCAGATTTTCGCTGACGATCAGCACGAAGCCGCGCAGTTTCTCAGCGCGAAAAGTATGCCAGCGATAAGAGATTTTGAGCAGGTTGAGCAGCTTGGTTGAAGTGGATTCGGCGCTCACGCCTGAAGCAAAGACCTGCAAATTTTCGTCAGTATTGATTGAGACTTCGTAATCGGCGGTTTCGCTAAACACCGCGCCGCTCGCGCCCGCGACCAAACCCAATTCGCCCACCTGCATCTGATTGGCAATCAGCATCGGGAAGAAATAGCCCAGCAAGATCACGTCGTCGCCCGCCAAAAACACATCGCGCGTGTCCACGGCCTGGCGCTCTTCGCTGACCGCGTCGCTCAGTTCTTGCAGGAAGTGGGCATAGAGACCGGCCTCTTCTTTTTGCACGCGCGGCAGCCGGGCGGAAAAGTTGAGCGTCAATTCCAGCGTTTGATCGGGCAGCAGTTTCTTGGGCAATTCAACGCGAATCCAGCCGCCGCGCGCGCGCGCGCTGAAGCGCAATTCGCGGCTGCCCTGCTTGACGTTTTGCACGGTCAGCCAAGGCGCTTCGCGATCGGTCACCCCGCTGTTCGGATACAAGGCGAAGCTGACGCTCTCCAATTCCTCGCGCGTGGCATTGACGAAGCGCACGACTTCGCGCCCGCTGAAGGTGGCGGCGCGATAATCCAGACTGATTTCAATCAGGTAGTGCTGGCGGCTGAAAAACTGGGCCACCTGCTCGGCCCGCACATAACGCGCCTGCGCGCACAGCGCCAGCACGAGCCAACACGCCGCCAATACGAATTGACGGCAGTCGCGCAGAGGATTTGATTGAGCTTGGAAGGGGAAATTCACGTGGCGATTGTACCAGCTTGTCGCGGCGGCGTGTGCGAAATTCAGGCCCAAGCCTGCATGCTGGAAGCGGTGCCTACCCGTCTAGCTCGCCGGTTCCGTGACCATGCGATAAAGCCTGAGTTCGACCGGCTTGACCAGCAAATCTTTAATGGCGGCGCGGAAGGTTTGAATGTGGGCTGAACGCCCGTGCTCTTCCAAGCCGGCCAGGTTCGTCCAGTTTTCATAAAACATGAATTTGTGCGGCTCTTCGGTTGAGCGGTGAAAGTCGTAGTTGAGGCACGCGGCCTCTTGCCGCGTCGCCGCCACGACCGCCGGGATCGCGGCCAACAACTGCTCTTCCATGCCGGGTTTGGCCTCGAAGTACGCCAAGACAGTGACTTTTTCCATGCGCTAGATTCCTCTGTAGTGCCTTTGTAATGCCTTTGTTGTGATGGTTGGAAAGGTGGCCGGATGCGATGAAACGACCAGCGCGCATCATCAATGACCGGCTGGCGCGAGTCAACCGAGCGGTGGCGCGCGGTAGCGCGGGGTGAAAAAAGGCGGCGCAGTTTTAATCGCCTGCTGCGCAAACACACGAATCCGAGGGGGCAATGCTAAATCTGCTTCAATTCTCAAGAAATATACAGGCAACTCATTGACAGTGTTTTGAATGAAAAAATAGACTGTCCATCACCAATGCTGTCCTTCCCTACTGGCAATCCAATGCAGTATTGGTTTACGTCCGAGTCCTAAACTGAAGACGTCATTTTATTCACTGACTGTGACGGCAATCATTGCCCAGAAATTCTTTGCTGGTACCACATAATGGCGGCATCGCGTGGCATGCAATCGCTTCTATTCACTTTCGCAAGGAGCCAAGATGCAGATTCAGTTTCTTTCAGCGCGCCCGCGCTTGATCAACACCATCTCTCTCATTGGGATGGGGTTACCGTGTGCGCCGTTGTTGTTGCCACTTGGCAGAATGCAACAGGACGCCCAAGCGGCAGAGTTGACCCTCAGCAATACGGCTGATGCTCAGCCTGGGCCAATACTTCAATCACCCAGGCGCTGACTCGCCAATTGAATCAATTGAAGGCAACCACCTGAACCTTGGTGAACCCGATAAGCTAAAACCATTACCCAGATCTGAATTGAAAGACGGGAGTCAAAGATGAATCACAAAGCAGAACAAAAGAAATCGAATTTAACTTTGCACATGACGGGACTGATGCCAGGCAGCAAGCGCCTTCGTTGCGCACTGTTTTGCGCCCTTGTGCTGGCCGTGTGCACGGGCGTCGCCAGCGCGCAGTGCGTATCCTTGACGACCCTCGGCTCTGCTTCCACACAAAATTTCGACACGCTCTCAAACACCGCCGGGAGCACGACGAATAATCTGACGATCCCCGGCTGGTTTATGACGGAGACGGGCGGCGGCGCGCGCGATAACGAACAATATGCCGTGGACACTGGGAGCAGCACTACCGGCGACACCTACAGCTACGGTGCGGCAGCGGCGACCGACCGTGCCTTGGGCGGTTTGCGCAGCGGCACGCTGATCCCGAACTTTGGGGCGTGTTTTACCAACAACACCGGCGCCACCATTGCATCGCTGAATGTGGCCTACATCGGCGAACAGTGGCGCTTGGGGACGGCGGCGCGGACAGACGCGCTCAATTTTGAGTACAGCCTGAATGCCACCGATCTGGTGACCGGCACTTGGACGAATGTTGCCGCGCTCAACTTCATCACACCGTTTACGACGACCGTCGGCGCGACAAACGGCAATGCTGCGGCGAACCGCACGGCGCTTAGTTCATTGATTTCCAGCTTGAGCATTCCGAACGGCGCGACGTTCTGGATTCGCTGGACGGATGTGGATGCCACCGGCGCGGATGATGGTCTGGCGGTGGATGATTTCTCGCTCACGCCGAATGCCGCAGTCGTCCAGCCGAACCTGACGATCAATGACGTTTCGCTGAATGAAGGCAACGCGGGCACGACCAGCTTTACCTTCACCGTCAGTCTTTCGACGCCGGCGGGCGCGGGCGGCGTGACCTTTGACATTGCGACCGCCGACAACACGGCGACGCAACCTAGCGACTACACCCAGAAAACGCTCACCAGCCAGACGATACCGGCGGGCAGTTCGACTTACTCATTCACCGTGCTGGTCAACGGCGATACGACGCCGGAAACGAATGAAACCTTCTTCGTCAACGTCACCAACGCCACCGGCGCAACCGTGACCGACGGCCAGGGGCAGGGCACGATTGTCAACGACGACGCCGCGCCCAACCTGACGATCAACGATGTTTCTTTGAATGAGGGCAACGCGGGCACGACGAGCTTTACCTTTACCGTGAGTCTTTCGGCCCCCGCGCCCGCCGGTGGCGTGACCTTCGACATTGCGACAGCGGATGGCACGGCGCTGGCGCCGGGCGATTACACGGCCCTGCTGCCCACCGGCCAAATGATTCCGGCGGGCAGTTCGACCTTTACCTTTACCGTGCTGGTAAATGGCGACACGACGTCCGAACTCGACGAGACGTTTTTCGTCAACGTCACCAACATCACCAATGCCATCGGCACCGACACGCAGGGTCAGGGCACCATCGTCAACGACGACATTACGAAAATTCACGATGTGCAGGGGAATGGCTCGGCCACGCCCATCCCCGGCGCCACCGTGTCTGTCGAAGGCGTCGTCGTCGCCACGTTCCAGGGCGCGAGCCAGTTGAAAGGCTTCTTTTTGCAGGAAGAGGACGCCGATGCCGATGCCGATCCGGCGACCTCGGAGGGCATTTTTATCTTCTGCAACACTTGCCCGACGGCGGTGGCCGAGGGGCAGCGTGTGAAGGCGACGGGGGCGGTATCAGAGTTCAACAACATGACCGAGATCACGGCCAGCACGGCGGGTTCGGTCGTCGTCACCGAGGCGGCCAATCATCTGGCCGAAGTAACGCCTGCGCCGGTTTCCCTGCCCATCGCTGGCGACGTTAATGCGTTTTATGAAGCGCGCGAAGGGATGCTCGTGACGTTTGTGGATACGCTCACGGTCTCGGAATACAACGACCTCTTCCAGTTCGGCCAGATTGAATTGTATCAGGGCGGCAGGCCGCGCCAGTTCACCGAAATGTCGCCGCCGAGCGTGGCCGGTTATACGGCGCACCTGGATGGCCTCGCGCGGCGCAAAGTGATTCTGGACGACGACAACAACGTGCAAAACGCGCCGCTCAGTTTGCCGAACGGCAGCCAGTTCGTTTTTCATCCGCGCGCCAACGGCGGCTTTTCTGTCGGCACGCAGGGCGTAGACTTTTTCCGGGGCGGCGATTTGGTCAACGGGTTGACGGGCGTGTTGCATTGGTCTTTTGCCGGCACCGGTTCGGTGGATGCCTGGCGCATCCGCCCGACCACTGCACATCCGGTCACGTTCACCGTCACCAATCCGCGCCCGGCCACGCCGCCGGCGGTGGGCGGCGCAATCAAAGCGGTGGGCATGAATATGCTCAACTACTTCACCACGATTGATACAACTTCAAGCAATAGCACGGGGCCGTGCGGCCCAAGCGGTACCCTGGATTGTCGCGGCGCGGATAGCGTGGCCGAACTCAATCGTCAGCGTGAACGCGCTTCGATTGTGATCTGTACGCTCAACGCCGATGTATACGCCTTGATGGAAATGGAAAACACGACGCCCAGCGCGACGATCACCGACCTGCTGGGCGCGGTCAATACGCGTTGCGGCGGGGCGCATCCTTACGCTTTCGTGAATACCGGCGGGACGCTGGGCACGGACGCCATCCGCAGCAATCTGATTTATCGAACGGGCATTGTGTCGCCGGTCGGCGCACCGCTGGTTGACCTAGACCCAATCCACAACCGGCCCCCGACGGCCCAGCCCTTTGATGTCGTGGATGCGGCCAACCCGGCGTTTGGCGAACGCTTCACCGTGGTCGCCAATCACTTCAAATCGAAGGGCGGAACCGGCACTGGCGGCGACGCCGATGCGGGCGATGGCGCGGGCGCTTTCAATGCCACGCGCACCGCCCAAGCCACGCGGTTGCTCACCTGGATCAGCAGCACCGTGGTGCCAGCGGCGGGCGACCCTGATGTGTTACTGCTCGGCGATTTCAATTCCTATGCGCAAGAACAGCCGGTCACGACGTTGACCAGCGGCGGCTTTACCGATCTGGAAACCGCCCTGCTCGGCGCGAACGCCTACTCGTATTTGTTCGACGGCCAGCTTGGGCATTTGGATTACGCCTTTGCCAGCAGCAGCCTGTTCGCCAAAATCACGGGCGTCGGCGCCTGGCACATCAACGCCGATGAATCAGACCTCTTCGATTACAACGATGAGGTCAGGGACTCACCCGGCGAATCTACGTTTGAAGAGAAACCCGATGGCTCGGCCCTGGTGCCGCCGCGCGTCGTTTTCCAGCCAGCCACGCCCTATCGCGCTTCCGATCACGATCCCGTGCTGGTCGGACTCTTCCAAGTCGCCGATCTCGCGATCACCAAAACCGACGGCGTAACGACGGCGACGCCGGGTGGTTCGGTGACATACACCATCACAGCCTCGAATGCCGGGCCTGACCCGGTTACGGGCGCGACGGTAGCCGATACCTTCCCCGCTGCGCTGACTTGCACCTGGACGTGCGTGGGCGCGGGTGGCGGCACGTGCACGGCTAGCGGTTCGGGCAACATCAACAATTCGGTGAATCTGCCGAGCGGAGGTTCAGTCACTTACACCGCGAGTTGTTCCATCGCGGCAAATGCCACCGGCACGTTGAGCAACACGGCCACAGTGGCCGCGCCGGGCGGCGTGAGCGATCCCACGCCCGGCAACAACAGTGCCACCGACAGCGACACGCTCGCGCCGCAAGCCGATCTCGCCATCACCAAAACTGATGGCGTAACGACAGCGACGCCCGGCGGTTCGGTGACATACACTATTACGGCCTCGAACGCCGGGCCAAGCAATGCGCCGGGTGCGACGGTGGCGGACACCTTCCCGGCTGCGCTGACTTGCACCTGGACGTGTGTGGGCGCGGGTGGCGGCACGTGCACGGCTAGCGGTTCGGGCAACATCAACAATTCGGTGAATCTGCCGAGCGGAGGTTCAGTCACTTACACCGCGAGTTGTTCGATCGCGGCAAATGCCACCGGCACGTTGAGCAACACGGCCACGGTCGCCGCGCCGGGCGGCGTGACTGATCCCACGCCCGGCAACAACAGTGCCACCGACAGCGACACGCTTTCGGCATCGGCGAACCTGGGCATCACCAAGACGGACGGCGTGACGACCGTCACGCCGGGCGGTTCGGCGACCTACACGATCACGGCGTCAAATGCGGGGCCGAGCAATGCGACCGGCGCGACTGTCGCAGATACTTTCCCGGCGTCGCTGACCTGCACCTGGACGTGCGTGGGCGCGGGCGGCGGCACTTGCACCGCCAGCGGTTCCGGCAACATCAATAACATGGTCAATCTGCCGACGGGCGCCTCGGTCACGTACACGGCAAGCTGCACAATTTCGGCGGCGGCCACTGGCACATTGTCAAACACCGCGACGGTGACAGCGCCGGGCGGCGTGACAGACCCAACGCCTGGCAACAACAGTGCGACCGACACGGATACCATTTTATTAGCTTGCCCAAGTACCCTGACCGTCAACGATCTCGGAGACACCCCGGATAACAATCCCGGCGACCGAGTGTGTAATGACGGCACCGGCAAATGCACCTTGCGCGCGGCGCTTATGGAAGCCAATGCGATTACGGCTTGCTCGCCGTTGACGATTGACTTCAGCGTGACCGGGACGATCAATTTGGCGACGGCGCTCCCCAACCTGAATCATCCCAATCTGACCATCAGCGGGCCGGGCGCGGATCAACTCGACGTGCATCGGAATGCGGCCGCGCTGTTCCGCATTTTCAGCATCAACAGCGGCAAGACGGTCGCGCTGAGCGGGCTGTCCATCAGCAACGGGAACGTCACGGGCGTGGATGGCGGCGGGGTTTTCAGCAGCGGCAACCTGACGCTTACCAATTGCGCGCTGACCGGCAATCAGACCGACGGCGAAGGCGGCGCGGTCTATGCCACGCTGAACGGCCAACTCACACTGACGGGCTGCACGCTGAACGGCAACACCGCGAACAAAGGCGGCGGCGTTTCTTCCGGCACGGTGCCGCCCACCATCACCATCACCATCAACCTGACGAACACGACGATCTCCGGCAACGTGGCGACGGCGACCGGCGGCGGCATCGGCCTGGACGATCCCAACGTGACGATGAATCTGCTCAACGTCACCATCGCCAACAACACGGCGAGCGCGAGCGGCGGCGGCATCAACCAGACCGCCGGCACGCTCAATTTCAAAAACACGTTGGTGGCGGGCAATACCGCGCCGGCGGGCACAGACATTGCCGGTGTAGCCAATTCGCAAGACTACAATCTGATTGGCAATACCAGCGGAGCGACGCTCACCGGCACGACGACGCACAACCTGACCGGCGTTGCGGCGCTGCTCGGCTCGCTCGCCAACAATGGCGGCCCGACGCCAACGCAGGTGCCTTTGCCCGGCAGCCCGGCCATTGACAAAGGCAACGCGGGCGTCACGACCGATCAACGCGGCCAAGCGCGGCCCTTTGATATTCCCGGCGTCGCCAACGCGGCGGGCGGCAACGCTGCGGACATTGGCGCGGTTGAAGTCCAATGCGCAGCTATCGCGCTGGCGGGTTTACCCGGCGGCGCGGCGGGTGTGGCGTATACGTCAGGCAACATGGCCAGCGGCGGCACCGCGCCATACACCTTGAGCGTCACGGCGGGCGCCTTGCCGCCGGGCGTGACAATCAACGGCAATGGGCTGACAGGGACGCCGACGCAACTCGGCACGTTCAGCTTCACACTACTGGCGACGGATGCGTATGGCTGTCAGAACAGCCAGAGCTACACGGTGGTCATTGTCTGCCCGGCCACCAGCTTGAATCCGGCCAGCTTGCCCAATGCCACGATCAACACGGCGTATGCGCAAACCATTACGGCCAGTCCGGCGGGCAGCTACACGTTCGCGGTGACGAGCGGGGTGTTGCCTACGGGGCTGACGCTCAATGCGAATGGGAGCTTCAGCGGCGCGCCGACGCAAGGCGGGACGTTCAATTTCCGCGTGACGGCGACGGGCTTTGGCGGTTGCACGGGCTTCCGCGATTACACGCTCGTGGTGCTGTGCCCGGCCATTACGCTCAGTCCGAGCAGTTTGCCAGGCGGGACGGTGGGGACGGGTTATAGCCAGACGGTGAGTGCGGCGCCGGCGGGGAGTTATAGCTACGCGGTGTCTTCGGGGGCGTTGCCGGCGGGCGTGACGCTGAATGCCGCTACAGGCGCGCTTACGGGGACGCCGACGACGACGGGTTCGTTCAGCTTCACCATCACGGCCAGCGCGGGTGGTTGCAGTGGCGCGCAGAGTTACACGGTGGTGATTGGCTGTGCGGGGATTGCGTTCACGACGAGTTCGCCGCTGCCGGCGGGGCTGGCGGGGGTGGCTTATGCGCAAACGCTCAGCGTGTCGCCGGCGGGCAGTTATACGTTCACGCTGGTGACGGGCAATTTGCCGGCGGGCTTGCCGCTGAATGCTGTGACCGGCGTCATCAGCGGGCTGCCGACGGTGACGGGGACGTATACTTTTACGGTCAAGGCGCAGACGGCGGGCGGGTGCAGCGCGACGCAAGCTTACACGCTGGCAATCAACTGCCCGCCGGTGACCTTGTCACCGGCCAGTCTGCCAAATGGCACGGTGGGCACGGCCTACAGTCAAACGCTCGCGGCGAGTCCGGCGGGCGGCAATTACACGTTTGCGCTGACGAGCGGCGCACTGCCGGGCGGCTTGAATTTGAATCCGGCGACGGGCAGTTTGAGCGGGACACCGACCACCAACGGTTCGTTCACGTTCACCATCACGGCGACCGGCTTCGGCGCCTGCGCAGGCAGCAGGTCGTACACGGTGGTCGTTGGCAGCGGCGGTTGTCCGACGATCACCTTGCCGGGGAGCTTGCCGAATGGGGCGGTCGGGCAGCTTTACAACAATACTGTCGCGGCCTCGCCGAGTGGCAGTTACAGCTACACAGCGGCGGGGACGTTGCCGCCGGGCGTGACGTTTTACAACGCGGCGGCGCTGCTGTTTGGCTATCCGACGACGCCGGGGACATACAACTTCACGATCACGGCGACGCAGGGCGCGTGCACGGGCAGCCAGAGTTACAGCGTGCTCATCACGGCGAACATGGCGGCGTTTGCGCAAGTAGCCGATTACGATGGCGACGGCCAGAGCGATGCGGCCTTGTGGTCGGCCAGCACGGGCCGCTGGAACATTCTGCGTAGCAGCACGCAGCAAAGCTTCACGTCCAATTGGGGCATGGCGGGCGACCTGGCTTTGCTGGGCGATTACGACGGCGACGGCCAGAGCGATCTGGCCGTGTTCAGACCGAGCAGCGGGACGTGGTTCGTCAAACGCAGCAGCGATGGCGGCTTCCTCATCAAAGCGTTTGGGGTCGCCAGCGACGTGCCCGTGCCGGGCGATTACGACGGCGACGGCAAAACCGACCTGGCCGTCTTTCGGCCCAGCGAAGGCAACTGGTACATCTGGCGCAGTTCGGATGAACGGTTTGAAGTCACCACCTGGGGCGCGGGCGCGGCGCCCTATCTCGATGTGCCCGTGCCGGGCGATTACGACGGCGACGGCAAAACCGACCTGGCCGTTTTCCGGCGCGCCAACGGCACCTGGCTGGTGAAGCGCAGCAGCGACGGCCAATTCATCATCAAGCAATGGGGCCTGAGTTCGGATGTGCCCGTGGCGGCGGATTACGACGGCGACGGCAAAACCGACCTCGCCGTCTGGCGCGGCGCGACGGGCGCCTGGTACATCTGGCAAAGCAAGTCGAACCGCTACCGTATCGCGGAGTGGGGCGCCGGCTACGCGCCCTACCTCGACCAAGCCGCGCCCGCCGATTACGACGGCGACGGCCAAGCCGACCTCGCCGTCTGGCGCGCCAGCGAACAGACCTGGTACATCCAAGCCAGCAAGGACGGCGCCGTCAAGGCCAGCCGGGCGACACCCTGCCCGGCAAGCCCCGCTAAGCAGGCGCCACACAGGCGGGACGCACTGGCAACGCGTCCCGCCTGTCAACCAAGCTCAGCGCCGAGTAGTGTCCTGATAAAAAGTTGCAATTCAGTGAAGACTTCAAATCAGCCACAGAGGCACAGAGGCACAGAGGCACAGAGTATTTTTTGAGAAATCCCGCCAATCCTTGTACTCCGGCTCTGTGTCTCTGTGCCTCTGTGGCTGAATTTGTAAACGCAACTTTCTAGTAGGGCATCACCCGCTGCCGCCGACCAAAGCTTTCTCGATAACACAGCCGCAACAACTCTGCCGCCGGTGTTAACACCACGCCGCGCGCCCGTTGCTGTGCGCCGATTTCAAAGGCGATGCGCCATTGCGCGAAAAGCGTGCGATAGGCCGTCAGCAAGCTGTGTTGCGGATCGTAAATGTGCGTCGCCTCGGCAGTCACGCCGTTGAGTTCCAGCACCTTGAAATCCGCGCCGCGCGCGAAGGCTTCCAATGACGCCGCGCGCAAATCGTAACGGCCAAATTGAAAGCCCTCATAACGCTGGCTCAAGCGCTCAAGCGCCGCCGCCAGCGCGGGGGTGTTGAAGCGCGCGCCATCCAGAAAGATCGCGCCCCGGCAATGCGTGCCCAGTTCGACCAGTTGCAACCGTGCGCCCGGCGGCAAGATCGTCTTGAGTTTGTCGGGGTGTTGCGCGCAATAAAATTGCGCCAGTGCCACCGCGCGCTCATCGTTCAAGATCAGTTCCTCAACCGTCTGTTGACCATCGCCGACCAGGACTGGAAAGGTTTTGTGCGTGATCGAAAAAATGCGCCCCTGTGTTTCACTCGGAAGCCGGTAGTAAAACACGCCGAACTCCTCGCCCGCGATGTATTCCTGGATGATGACGGCTTCGTTGGCGGCGCGCAGATACGCCAGCAGCGCTTCATCCGAACGCACGACCCGCACGCCGCTGCCGCGTTGGCCGACATCCGGCTTGAGCACGACGGGATAGGCCAAGCCGTGACGTTGCATAAAACCCTGCGCGCGGGCGTGCCGTTCCGCCAACCCGACATCCGCTGGCAACAGTTCATAGCGCGCCACAAATTCGCCGGCGTCGCGCAAGCCGTCCAGGATCGCGGCTTTCGATTCGCCGACAAAGCCGCTGGCCGGGATCGCCGGATTGACGGCGGTGAAGAGCGTCAGGCTGCGCTGCCGCACGGCCAGCCAAATCACATAGAGCAACACCGGCGGATAGAAAAGATAGGGCGGCCAGAATTCCCAGCGCGACCAGCGCCGCCACCAACCAACCAACGCGCGCCGCCCGCGCCACGTCGTCAGCCGCATACTCAGCTTCAACAAGGCAAACAGCGCCAACCCGATCAGCAGCGTCAACCACCATTGTTCGCGCCCGCGTGCCAACAATCCCGCGCTGGCCGCGCCGCCCAACCAAACCGCCGCGCCCAGCAAGAGCGGCGTCCAGACCGCGCAGGCGATGAAAAAATACGTGGCGAACCAGCGGAAGTCGGTTTGCAACACGCCCGCCGCAAAATACGTCGGCAAACGCATACCCGGCACGAAGCGGCTGCTGGCAATCACCGCCAGGCCGCGTTGTTGCAGCCAAGCGGAACTGCGTTCGACGGCGGCAGGCGTCAGCAACCATTTCAACGGCGCGCGCTGCAACACGGCGCGCCCCAAATAACGGCCCGCCAGAAACAGCAGCACGTCGCCAATGAAGATGCCGAAAAAACAGGCGAGTAAACCCAACGGCGCGCTGAGGCGCCCTTGCGCAATCAAGACGCCCGCGTTGATCGTCGTCAGGTCTTCGCTCACCAACGTCGCGGCAGCGAGGGACACGAAATGTACAGCAGGCTGCCAGCCTGCTGCGGCTGCGCGCCAGGACGCAACAACTTTCAATAAACTTTGCGCCAAGCCCGCAGCAGGCTGGCAGCCTGCTGTACCAACCAGCAGCAGGCACAACAGTGCGCCAGCCACCAGCCAGCCGCGCGCATTACGCCAGGGTGAGTTCCAAACGAGTTGCATAGGGTGCGGCTCCGGCGGCAGCGCAGGGCGCTTGCGGAAAGTAATTGAATGTAATCTGTTGCGCGGCGACTTGGATGTGCGAATAGCTGACCGTCTGGGCGTTGTCGCGGTGCATGCAAACCGAAAACGCGCCCGGCGCGGGCGTGTGGCTCTGATGATAAGCGGCGAGCGCGACGCCGCGTTCAGCCGCACTGGAAACCGATTGCGCGAATTGGGCGCGGCGTTCGGCGATTACCCGCGCTGTCGCAAACGAAGAAGAGGTCAACGGCAAGTGTGCTTCGGCGTTGTCCTCGACCGTCAATTGGCAACCGTCCCATTGAAAGAGCCGCGCTGTTGCCTGCACCGCAACTGCCGCCAGCGTGAAAGGTTGAAAGGCGGTCAAGCGCCGCGCCTGCAAACGTTCCTGCGCATGCTGTGGCCCAAGGCTGTCTAGCAATTCGAGCAACAGCCAGCCCCGGCTCAAGTATTCATCGCGCGGCGGCCCGGCCTGCACGTCGTAACGATTGAGCAAGGCCAAGGTCAGGCCGTATTGATTGATGCCAATCCAGGTGCCGCCGCTTTCGCCGTCAATCGGCGCGCTGAAGCGCACGCCGTGGCGTTCGCGCACGCGCGGCGTCCACGCGGGCGGGCGTGTGCGACGTTCGTCGCGATTGCAAAACAGTTCATATCCGGTTGCCGTGTGCGTCCAGCTTACCGTGCACATGCGGCCTCCTGTTGGTTTGGGCTGCTGGCGACTTCAGCGTGTTGCCAATGCTGTAGCGTCGAAGGGGCGACGCCGAATTCCGCCGCCGAATTGAAACCCTGCAAACGCAGGATCAGCGCCATCAGCGCGTAATGATGCACGGTGTGACTCAGCAGAAATTGCAATTCGCGCGTAACGGAAGACCACGCCCAGTGCGGGCTATCCTGCCGCACCTGCAATTCGTCAGGAGGCTCCTGCGCCAATCTTTCCCGCAACGACTCCATCGTCCACGCGAGGCGCGCGCTGGCGTGGCGGCGATCCTGCGCCGTCAACTCATCGCGCTGACGCTGGTCATAATCAACGCGGCCTCGCGGCAGGCCGTGCAAAAAGCAGGCGTATGAATCCAGGCAATGCCGCAAGTGACTGCCGACGCCGTAGGCAAACAGCGACCCCGCCGTCAGCGTGTATTGCTCATCATCCACTTGCGCGAGCAAGTCCAGGCCTTGTTGCAAGACTTGCAAGTTGGCGGCGAGCAGGGCAGCGTGCACTGCCGTCGTGCTTGCTGATTCAGTTGTGCTGCGGAAAATCATGCCTTCTCCCAAACGCGCAAACGTTGGTGCGCGGGTTCGTCAATCTTGTGTGGTGTTAGCGGGAAAACCTGAAACCCTCCACCAAACCCCTGATCTTTGTTCCGTACCAAGTGTTGGCGGAAAGCTTTTCAGTTGGCGTTGCTGCTGACGTTGCCTGCGCTGCCGCACCCTCAGTCAAAGCGCGCGCAACCGCTGTGTGCAACCGTCGCGCCAACAGCTTGCGATCAGGCGCAGACAATGATTCCGCGCCAAACACCAAATCCCCCTCGAAAGCCGGCAGCGCAAACAGCTTGAGCAGGTGCGGCACAAATTCCATGTCGCCCCACCAGCACACCGCTGCGGAGGCCGGCGTTTCGTCAGGCGCGGTGCGGTAACGCAAATTCGCGTAGGCCACGCGGCGGCCCGCGCGCACGGCGGGTTCCAGCAACCCGGACTTGAAGGGCAAGACCGTCGTGCCCGCCGTGGTTGTGCCTTCGGGGAAAAGCACCACGTTTTGCCCGGCGGCCAACGCGTCGGCCAGCAGCGCATTGACGCGCAACAGATCACGCTTGCGCTGGCGGTCAATAAAGATCGTCTTCATCTGGCGGCTCAGCCAGCCGAACAGGGGCCACGCGGCGATTTCGCTTTTGGCCACGAAGACGCAATCGAATTGCGCCGCCAGCACGATGACATCCACGTAGCTCAGGTGATTGGCCACCAAAAAAAACGGCGCGGCGGGCGGCGAGCCGCCGACGTTCAGTCTCAAGCCGAAAATCCAAACCATCGTTTTCGCCCAAGCGCGAAAGGCGCTGCCGCGCCAACGCTGCCGCGCTGTTTTTGAAAAGGCCAGACCGGCTGTGCCCAGCAGCCAGAGCAACGCGCCACCCAACGTCAGCGCCAGAAACAGGCTCGTCTTGCTTGCCACACGCAGCTTCCGACCGAACTGCCGGGTAAAAGCCTGGAGTTCAGGCTTTAGCCTGCCTTGGAGATCACGCACACGGGCTAAAGCCTGAACTCCAGGCGCTGGTTCCCGTTGTTCTGTAAGCTCAATCCTCATCGTGCCTCGCTTGTGGGCTTGCGGGCGTCTCAAACAACAACTGCTGCGCGCGTCCGTCCAGCACTGTCACATCAAACAGCACAAAAAAATCAATCGTCTTGAACTCGCGATCAATGGCCGGTGGCCCGCACACCTTCGCGCCGAAGCGCAGATAGCTGCGCAGGAGTTTGGGCATCTGCGCTTCCGGCGCTGCTGCGCCTTGCCCCACAGTCAGCGCGTCTTCTTCCAACTCGCACTCAAAGCCCGGTTGCGGCGGGACAAATAGCCCCTTGTCGAGATGCCCGCCCTGCGCCAGTTGCCGTGTCAGCGACCAGGCCGCACGCGCATCCTGGCTGGTCACCGAACAGCAACCGAAGACATATTGCTTGCCCGTGTGTTGCAAATAGGCCGCGATGCCACGCCACAACAGCAGCAAGACCTCGGTGTGCCGATGCTGCTGGGCAATGCAGGCGCGGCCCAGTTCCAACGACTGCGCCAAGACGCGCGCAGGCAATTGGGTGAGGTCAAATTCGGTGGCGGAGTAAAACCCGCGGCCAGCGGCGGCCATTTCGTTCGTTTGCAAACGATAGGTGCCGACAATCGCGCCGTTCTGCCGGTCGCGCACAATCAAGTGCTGGCATTGGCGATCAAATTCGTCTTCATCGCGCCCGGTTTGATAGGAAGCGGCCAAGCCTTCGCCCATTTCCAAATTGAACACGGCGAAGCGCAACCGCAGCACCGCATCCAATTCGGCGGCGGTTTGCGTCAGGCTCAAGGCATAACGTTCTGTTTGCAACGCCAGCGGCGGCGTCGCGCGTGGCCAACTGGGTGGCGCGATCTGATCGAATTCGACGGCTACCAGCGCGGCAGCGGAATAAAGCGACATAAGCCCCTCCTTGCGACCACTCGTCGTGGTTCGCCAGCTTAATCGCGGTTCAGTTTGGTTTTATTCCGCTGGTGGCGGGAAATTGAAACGGTTGGCTGGGGGAAGTTGGGAAGCCTGATAGTGACGAGTTTATCCGCGTTGTCGAAGCGCGCATAAATTCGCTACTGCCGGGGTCTAAATCGAGCCACACAACATTGGCACACTGGCCGAAACTGCAAGCACGGCGTTACGGTGTTCAGAGTTCCGCCTTTAGGCGGCGGCGCGCCGCGCCAATTGACGCGCCTGCGGCGCGCCGCCGCCTAAAGGCGGAACTCTGAACACCGTGTTGCGACGCACACAAATGAGCTTGAATGTCCCGCTCTGGATTGTCGTGATCTAGGCCAAGCAGTTTTGAATGCGTTCGATGAGTTGCGCTTGCGCCGCCCGCATGGCTTCGCTTTCAAGGTGGACTGCGCGCACGACCTTGAGCAAATCCAATTGGCGCACCTGCTCACGATTGAAACGGTTGCTGAGGCCGACACCCAATAAATCCAGATAGACGTGCAAGGCTTGCGGCCAGGCGGCGTAATCTGCGGCGCAGGCAAACAGCGCTTTGCCGATGTCCGGCAGGCACGTGCCATGACCGAGCGCATCCGCTACATAAACCAGTGGCCCGCCCGCATACATCGAAGCGAAATTGGCCGGGCGCACATCCAGCAGCAAGTGTTTTTGCAGGGCCAATTGCAAAGAGCGCTGCACGGCTTCGGCGAATTTGCATAAGGCGGCGGCCAGGGCGACTTCATCGTTTTGGCTGACGGCATCGGCCAATTCCCTTTCCAGCGTGACTAGCCAAGGAGCAATCGCCCACAACCAATAATGACCGCGGTCATCCGGCGTCAACACAAAGAACGTGTGATCGGGATACATCTCGCCGAGGGCGGCGTGCTCTTGCAAATAGGTTTCCAAATACGCCGTCGCCGCCGCTGGCGTGTCAAAGCAAAGCGCCCGCGAAGTTTTCAAACAATACTTGCCCGCCTGATAAATCCAGTGCTGGCCAAGGTCACCAGGCTGCATTAAATCCAGGCGTGGTGTCGGCGTTTCTAAAAACTGTTCGTCGAGCAGCAGACTGGCCATCCAGGCCGGGCTGACAATCTCTTTGTCTGGCTGACTGCCGGGTAAAGGCGGCTCCAGTTGCAGCGGTTCGGCGCGCACTGAGACGACTTCAAATGGTGCGGCAAGGGTTGACAAAGCCAATTCGTTGCCGCGCCGTTCGTCAACACGGATTGAACCCGCCGCCGCGCCCGAACAGGCCCCGTTCAGCGGGATGATCGCCACGTCAGCGCCGTTCCAGTCCGGCGCGGTCGGCAGCACATCAGCGGCGGGCTGGTGCTGCAAAGATAAATTCCCAACCCGCCTGTCTGCCGCATATCTGACGGGCGCGGTGGCAGAAAAATCAAAGGCGTACTCTTCCGGCGCGCTGTTCAAGTGGGCGGCGGCGGACATGGCCGAGGCTACGGCTTTGAGCGCAAAGGCGCTTTCGGCCAGCCGCTCGCGCCAATCGGGCGCGCGCACTTCATCACGCAAAGCCCAAGCTACTGTGCTCAGCAACTCTTCAGACCGGAACGGTTTTTCCAGCCAGCCGCTCACGCCATAGCGCAAGGCGACGCGCCGTTCGTCAGGTTTGCATTCGGCAGCCATGACAATCACCGGTAACCGGGCCGCAAAATCGCGCACTTTCGGCAACAGGTCGGCGCCGGATAGGCCCGGCAAACGAAAATCCGTGATCAGCAAATCGGGCGGTTGCGCTTGCATTTGTTCTAACAGGCGGGATGAATCGGCGATATGGCGAACTTCCAATTCGGGACGCGCGCGGCGCAATTGCTCGGCCAACATCCCGGCCAGCTTCTCATCGGGTTCAGCAATCATTACTTGTTGTTTCATAATGTGAGGGCCTCTTTTCAGGTACACTTCTTTGAAGGCAAAGCTGCTCTAATCGCCAAGTAATAGCTACCTTGTTAGCATTAACGAGTAACAGCGTGGCGCGCTAACTAACGTAATACCAGCGTTAGGGTATCTGATCGCGTAATTCTAACCGGAATTTGTAATAGCATTTTTCTGTCACCAGTATCGTGACAGCTACAGGAGGGTAACTGAGCCTTCAGTGCGTTAGCGGATCTAGTCAGCAGCCTTATCGCCCCAGCTTCACAGCCCAGACTTTACAGCCTCGACCGGGGATACACCAAACATCAGCACCACACCACCTCTGACTTGCGCATTATAAGCAGGCAACCCAGAGATGGCGAGAAGTTTCTCGCAAAAAAGCACAGAAAAACCCCTCCTTCCTGCGCGCATCGCCATTTTTCCTATTGCGGCTGGAATTTTTCCGCCGCTCGATTGGATTAAACAGCAGGAAGCTGTCGGGCAGCGCTGCTACCGGCTGTCGGGAAAAGTCCTACGTGCGCCTGTGACAGTAACTCGTGGCAAACAATCGCAAGGGAATCACCATGAACAACGCACAACATTTCGATGTCATTATTATCGGCACGGGCGCCGGCGGCGGAACCTTGGCCTACAAACTGGCTCCTTCGGGCAAGCGCATTTTGTTACTCGAACGTGGCGGTTATTTGCCGCGCGAAAAAGATAATTGGAACTCGCTCGCTGTAGTGAAAGACGCCAAGTACAACACGCCTGAAACCTGGCAAGATAAAAACGGCAAAGAGTTACATCCGCATACCAATTATTACGTCGGAGGTAACACAAAATTCTACGGCGCGGCCTTGTTTCGTTTGCGCGAGGCTGACTTCGGCGAAATCAAACATCACGGCGGCCTCTCGCCCGCCTGGCCGATTAGTTACGCCGAGTTGGAACCGTATTACACACAGGCCGAACATCTCTATCACGTGCACGGTCAGCGCGGCGAAGACCCCACCGACCCTTGGGCCAGCGCGCCCTATTTGCATCCGGCGGTCAGCCACGAGCCGCGCATTCAAAAATTGGTCGAAGATTTGCAGCGGCTGGGCCACCAACCCTTTCACGTCCCGCTTGGCGTGATGCTAGACGAACGCCAGCCTAACAAGAGCAAGTGCATACGCTGCGCCACCTGCGACGGCTTTGCCTGCGTGACCAACGCCAAAGCCGACGCCCAGGTCGTCTGTGTGGATGCCGCGCTTGAATATCCCAACGTTTCGCTGCTGACCAATGCTTATGTCGAGCGCCTGGAAACAGACGCCACGGGCCACACGGTTTCAAAAGTCATCGTCAAACACGGTGACGCCGTTGAAACATATTCCGCTGATGTCGTGGTGGTTTCGGCGGGCGCGATCAATTCCGCCGCATTGTTGCTGCGTTCGGCCAATGACCGGCATCCGCACGGGCTGGCGAATGGTTCGGACGTGGTCGGGCGGCATTACATGGGCCATAACAATTCGGTGCTGTTTGCGATCTCGCGCACGCCCAATCCGACCGTCTTTCAAAAGACGATGGGGATCAATGATTTCTATTTTGCCAACAAAGATTGGGATTACCCGATGGGGCACATCTCGTTCGTCGGCAAATTCGACGCCAACATGTTCGCCGCCGGCGCGCCGCCCTTTGCGCCGCATCTGACGCTGGATTACATCGCCAAACACTCGCTCGATTTCTGGCTGACTTCCGAAGACCTGCCCGATCCCAACAACCGCGTCACGTTGAATAAAGACGGCAAAATCACTTTGTCGTACACGCCCAACAATCTCGAAGGGCACAAACGGCTGTACGCCAAGGTCAAGGAATTGGTCAAGCAGGCCGATTGCGACGACCACCTGATTCCGCTCAACGCCTTTGTCGGCGACCGCCTGCCGCTGGCCGCCGTCGCGCACCAGAACGGCACGATCCGTTTCGGCAACGATCCACAATCATCAGCGCTCAACGCGCATTGCCGCGCGCACGAATTGGATAACCTGTACGTCGTGGATGGCAGCTTTTTCCCGTCGAGCGCGGCGGTCAACCCGGCGTTGACGATCATGGCGAATGCGTTGCGCGTGGGCGATCACTTGTTGGAGCGTTTGAAGTGAGGAGGGCAGTATGAAAATCAAAAGGCAAAAATCAAAAATCAAAAATCAAAAATCAGGAGGGCAGCAAGAGATGCAAAGGCGGGTTTTCCATTTTTGCCTTTTGCCTTTTGCCTTTTGCCTTTTGCTTTCGACGGTCTGGGCGCAACAACCGCTCGTCACCGCCGTGGACGCGCCCGGGTTCACCGTCAGTGATATGGAGCGTTCGCTCGACTTTTTCACGCGCGTGCTCTCATTCGAGAAAGTCTCGGATGTCGAAGTCACGGGCGACGAGTACGAACATCTGCAAGGCGTCTTTGGCTTGCGCATGCGCGTCGTGCGCTTGCGGCTGGGCGGCGAGCAAATTGAACTGACCGAATACCTGGCCCCGCGCGGACGCCCAATTCCGGCGGATGCGCGCAGCAACGACCGCTGGTTTCAGCACATCGCCATTATCACCAGCGATATGGAGCGCGCCTATCAATGGTTAAGAAAAAATCGTGTCGAACACGCTTCGACCGGGCCGCAACGACTGCCCGATTGGAACAAAAACGCGGGCGGCATCCAGGCGTTCTATTTCAAAGACCCGGATGGGCACGCGCTCGAAATCCTGCAATTCCCGGCGGGCAAGGGCGCGCCGAAATGGCGGCAATTGGCGCAACCGGACGCCGGCCAGGAAGGTCAGAGGCTTTTCCTCGGCATTGACCACACCGCCATCGTGGTGAGCGACACCGAGGCGAGTTTGAAATTCTATCGCGACACTCTGGGCTTGCAGGTGGTAGGCGAAAGCGAGAATTACGGCGGCGAACAGGAGCGCTTGAACAATGTCTTTGGCGCACGCCTGCGCATCACCGCCGTCCGCGCCGCCAATGGCCCGGGCATCGAATTTCTGGAATACCTAAGCCCGCGTGATGGCCGTCCGGCGCCGGCAGACCTGCGCGCCAATGACCTCTTGCACTGGCAGACCAAACTGGTGACGCGCGAGCTTGAAAGCGCTTTTGTGCGGTTGCGCGAGGGCCACTATGGGCTGATCTCGGCCGGACTGATTCAATTGCCTGCACCTGTTTTGGGCTTCCAGCGCAGCTTCCTCGTGCGCGATCCTGACGCCCACGCTATGCAATTGATCGAACGCTAATACCTGTCACTTGCTTGCAATTGCAGCGCATCAAACACAGGCCGCCGCTTTGGTAATCCTTTGATCGTTTGCCCACCAGAATTCTCATAGATTTTGTAACTACTCAGCCTGTTCTTCGCCGCGTAGCGGCGGCTTGAATTTAGCCGTGGGTTTTAACCCACGGTAGGCGCAGTAATGCCTTCGTGTCGCGTCAGCGACGCCTGACTCAGCCGTCGCTGACGCGACGCGGGAACCTTTCCGCTTGTACCGTGGACTAAAGTCCACGGCTAAAGTCAGCCGCCGCTATGCGGCGAAGAAGGCTGAGCAGTAACTAGATTTCAAGAAAACGTTTTTCGGCGGTGCGGTGCGCATCCTCGCGGGCGCACCGCAAGATGTGCACGCCATTTGCAGTGCGACCAACTGTACGCAATGCCCAGTCGGGTGTGGTGTGAATTGCGGAGGATTTCCCGGAAATTCCGCCGCTCTTACCGCTCGGTTGGGAATAATCCGCTGCCGCCGGAGCTTATACGCAGCGGCACACAGACGGTAAAAGATCACGGAGGGAAAACAGATTTATGAATTCATCAGTGCAGCTCAGACATTCGGGCACTTACGATCGCGCGCACATCCCACCCGCCGGGCCATTCAAACCGGCGCAGCGCCAATTCGCCGAAAAGCCTCTCCGGCTGTTGATCGTCAGCGATGAAAGCCAGCGTTTGGGTACTTGGCGCAGAGCTTTGCTGGGACAGGCTTGCGAAATCACGGAGCAGGCCAATCCGCTCAATGTCAGTCAATTCTTGCAGCGCGATTATGACTTGGTGGTGCTGGACGTGCCCGCCGCCCAGTTGCCCCAAGTCCTGGCGGCGATCCGCGCGGCGGCGCGTGAAATTCCCGTCCTGGTGGATGCCAACCGTATGCCGAATGACCTGAGTTACGTGGGCGTGTTGCCGCGCTTTCGCGCGATGGCTTGCACGCGCCCCGACTTGTTGCGCCTGGTCAACCAATACTGTCAACCCGCCGACAAGCTGCCCACCGCGCGGCGGCTGTTGTAGGTAGAGCCTGCACCTGCCGCATCCAATCGGGTACAAACAAATAAAGGGGGACAGGATGATGACATCTTGTCCCCCTCAGGACTTACGCAAAGATTTGCCACAGTGACACAGAGACACAGAGGAAAACAGAGAACTCCACCAACACTGTAAGCAAGCTTTGTGTCTCTGTGCCTCTAAGGAAGCTGCGCGGCATCTGTTACATTGCGAACGGGACGAGACCGCTGGCGAATGTCCGACAAGCTGCCAGCTTGTCGGACGCTCGGCCGTTATACCCAATGTTCGCCAGCCACGACCACGACAAGCTGGCAGCTTGTCGGACAACTTGGCGCATTCGCCAGCAGGATCAAGACGTCCGCGCTCCCGCTTTTAACTTTCGCTTTTGAACAGCAACACACCCACCACGGGGATTTGCTGCCGATGCAGCCACAACAATGCCAAACTGCCCGCAAACACAATCAGCGCCAAGCCAAACAACAAACCGCCATCCGATGTGCCATCTGAATTCACGACCGCAATACCCAGTTTGGTCAGGTGGCTCATGAGCGCGCCGCTGATGACGCCCAGCGACAACAACGCGCCCACCGGCACCGTCGCCGGAATCAGCAACAAGACGACGGCGATCAATTCGACTACGCCGGAACCGAGGCGGCCCCACGGTTCCAGCCCCAGCGTCTTGAAGATGTAGACCGATTCAGGCGCGGCGCTAAATTTGAAAAACAGTGTCTGAAACAGAATGCCCGCGACGATCAAACGCAATCCCCAACTGATGATCGTCAATCTTTTCTCTTGTGTCATAGTCTTGTCCTCCTAAGCGGTTTCAGTGAAAAAGCACGCGCCAGCGGCGGCCCGGCCTTGCATCTCACTGTATGCTGCCGACTGCGCGCATTATTCCGTCGGCACACAGCTTTGCGTGCGAGACCACAGATTGAAAGTTGGAGTTACCGATTCTGTTCGCACTTGGAATAGATTGCCCGCCGCATTGCATATCTCCGTCGAAAGGAAGAACGCATGATTCGCTTTGACCAAGACGTTTGTCACAACCCGGACGCGGCTCTGACGAAAGAATGGCTGGAAACCAACGGCCTCGGCGGTTTCGCTTCGTCCACCATCACGGGACTGAATACGCGGCGCTATCACGGCCTGTTGGTCGCGGCGACGAAACCGCCGGTGGGCCGTTTGGTCATGCTGTCAAAGCTGGAAGAGACGTTGGTGGTGGACGGCGCGCGCTACGAGCTATCAGCCAATCAATATCCGGGCGCAGTGCATCCGCAAGGCCAGCAGTTCCTCAAAGAATTCCGGCTTGATCCGTTCCCGACGTTTGTTTATGCGGTCGCGGGCATTGAGTTGGTCAAAACCGTCTGGCTGATGCACGGCGCGAACACGACGGCCGTCCAATACGAATTGCGGGCCGATCAATTGCCACGAGACTGCAAGTTGGAATTGCTTCCGTTGCTCGCCTTTCGTGATTACCACGCGACGATGCACGAAAACGCCGCGTGGAATCCGCAGCTTGAAACCGCGCCGGGCTTGCTGACCTTGCGGCCCTATGCCGAGTTGCCCGCGCTGTATCTGGCGCACGACGCTGCCGTGGTCGAACCGGCCGGCTATTGGTATCGCAACTTTGAATATCAGGCCGAACGCGAGCGCGGCCTCGATTATCGCGAAGACCTCTTCAACCCTTGCGTGCTGCGCTTCGATTTGCGACAAGCCGGACAGGTCGCCGTCATCGCTTCGACCGAACGTGTGGACGTCGCGCACGTCAACGAATACAAACAAACCGAACTTGCGCGTCGCGCCGCCGTGCTCGAACCCTTTGCCAAAGCCGCTGAATTGACGCGCGCGCTGGCCGCCGCCGCCGATCAATTCATCGTCAAGCGCGATGACGGTGAAACGATCATCGCCGGGTATCACTGGTTCAGCGATTGGGGCCGCGACACGATGATCGCGCTGCCGGGTTTGACGCTGGCGACCGGGCGTTACGACATCGCCAAAAACATCCTGCTCGCCTTCGCGCGCTATCTCGACCAGGGCATGTTGCCCAACCGCTTCCCCGACGCGGGCGAAGCGCCCGAATACAACACGGTGGACGCGACGCTCTGGTACGTCGAAGCCGTGCGCGCGCTGCTCGAACACACGGGCGATTACGAATTCGTGCGCACACACCTATACGCCAAGCTGCTCGAAATCATTTACTGGCACGAACGCGGCACCCGCTACGGCATTCGTGTTGATGACGACGGCCTCTTGCACGCGGGCGAAGCGGGCGTGCAATTGACCTGGATGGACGCCAAGGTCGGCGACTGGGTCGTCACCCCGCGCATCGGCAAACCCGTTGAGATTCAGGCGCTCTGGTACAACGCGCTGTGCGTGCTGGCCGATCTGGCCGCCGAATTCGGCGATGCCGCCAATCAGCAACGCTGCACGCAATTGGCCGCGCGCGCCCAAGCCAGTTTCAATCAAGTGTTTTGGAATGCGGAGGCCGGTTGTTTATACGATGTCGTCAACGGCGCTGAACGTGACGCCTCGATTCGCCCCAACCAAATCTTCGCTGTCAGTTTGCCGCACACAATGTTGACCCCGGAGCGCGCCCAACAAGTCGTCACCGTGGTCGAACGCGAATTGCTCACGCCCTGCGGCTTGCGCAGCCTTGCGCCCGGCGACCCGCGCTACTGCCCGCGTTACACCGGCGACATCCCCAGCCGCGACGGCACCTATCACCAAGGCACGGTCTGGACGTGGTTGCTGGGGCCATTCATCACGGCGTATTTGAAGGTGAATCAAAACAGCGTTGGTTCGCATCAACAGGCGCGCGCGTGGCTGGCGGCGTTTGCCGAACATTTGCGCGAAGCAGGCTTGGGCCAGGTGTCAGAGATTTTCGATGCGGATGCACCGCATTTGCCGCGTGGGTGTGTGGCGCAGGCGTGGAGTGTGGCGGAACTTTTGAGAGTGGCGGTTGCGCTTGGCCGATAGGCACTGCTGACGAGAAATTGGCTAGTATGCTTTTGACAGGCTGAATGTAACGGAGAGCTAACCGCCTAACGCCCCGATTAACCGGGCGGCTGTTTCGGTTACCAAACCACTCCGCTCCAGTGAGGGCAGTGTACTTGTGACACCATCAATTCGGGCGCGAACTTCCTGCACCAATGGGCCACCAATGGCGACAGCCGCCGCATTGTGGTGGGCTTGCGGTACAAATTCTAAACCTAGCGGTTCAGACAACTGAAAATGCTATAGGCTGAAGCCCGCTGAGCTTCAGCCCATTTTTGAGGTTTACACCTCAACATCACGTGGGGAGTGACAGATTTACGATGCTTGAATGTCAGCTTTCCTTTGTCATTGCGTCAACGATGCGCCGGATTCCAGCCAGAAAGACTCGAAAGCTGTGCGAGCGATTGGCAGCCAGGTCAAGATGCGGCGCGACGGCTCTGGCACCGCCAACTTTCTTGTAGCGTCTGACGAGTTTCTGAAGTTCCTCTGCCGCATTCCCCAACAAATCCGGTTCACGAAACTTGCGCTTCTCGCTCAATTTCTTCAATTGGGGCAACTCAAAAGCGCGGCTAACAGCTTGCATGTCGCCCAGAAACCACGCTTCAAGTTCATGGCAAGCAATGCGGATCAAACTATCGCGCCGGCCCGCCTGCGTGCACAACGTGCGTAAATGATCTTTGAGGTCGTAACAGTTCGCCATATCCTGATCTCGCACAATGACAAAACGCGCTCCAGGATTCTGCCAGGCGCGCAGCTTGCGCGGGATGGAAACTTCCAGATCGCGTTTTCCTTCGTGCGTAATCAGGACACAAGAAATCTCCGGCGGAACGATTTGCGGCAGGATAACTTTGAGCACCTCACGCATCGAGGCCTCTTCCAGAAGAAAGACTAACTCGTTCATTGTGGCCCGGCTCCTGCAAATAACCCCTGCCGCCAAAGCGTACCCGGCAAATCGCCTGCCTCAATCAAGGCTTTCAATTGTGGGTTATCCGCACCCCGCAAAACGCGCGTATAGCCATCCCGTTTCGCCAGCCAGAAGATTTCTTCGAGTTCGACGCCATTCAAAAAATCCGGTGAATGCGTGGAAATAAACACTTGCCCGCCACGCTCGGCATACAACCGGAATTCCTCCGCTAATTCGCGCAACAGTTCCGGGTAAAGCTGATTTTCCGGCTCTTCGACACATAACACCGGATGTGGGCTGGGGTCGTGCAGTAACAGCAGATAGGCAAACATCTTGATGGTGCCATCAGAAACATACCGCGCGATAAACGGGTCTTTGAAAGAACCATCCTGAAATTTGAGCACCAACCGGCCATCTTCCGTTTCAACCGGATTGACCCGTTCGACGCCGGGCACGCGCTGGGCCATTTTTTCCAGGACTTGGTTGAAGAGTGGCCGATGATGCTCGTAAAGATATTGTGCCACGAGCGGCAGATTATCACCGCGTGAGGAAAGATGTTCGGCATATCCGGCTTCTTGGCTAGGCCGGGCATCCGCAATATGAAAATCGGAGACGTGCCAGTTTTCGATCAGTTTGCGAAAGTCGCTCACGACTTTGAAGCGCTCGAATTGCCCCAGCCCTTTGATGGCAAGGATGTCGGCGGATTCCAGTTTCTGATGCTCACGTTTCTGTTCGGCGTCTGGCGTATCGTAGGCTTCTTCATTGGTAATCGCTTCGCCTTCACCAAAGCGGAAATCAAGAAACTTCCAGGGTTGGCCGAAACTGCCGCGGCGGTATTTCAAGACTTCGCGTTCGACCACCGGCAGAGCGTCTTGTAAGGAGACGGCGAGTGAATAGGTGACGCGCGGATCTGTGGGCTTACTACGAAACTTCAACTCAATTTCGATAGGCCCATCCGTGTTACGGCTGACGACTTCACGAAAACCGCCCCGCCGCGCCAGCGCCTGACGCACATTGTGGATCAACGAGTCACGTAAAAACCCAAATACATCAAATAAGGTCGTCTTCCCGCTGCCATTCGCGCCTACAAAAACAGCCATCGAAGGCAGGTTCTCAATCGTCACATCTTTGAAGGCGCGGAAATTCCTGAGCGAAATAGATTCAATTTTCATAGGCTTCTTTTCCGCTCGCGATAATACACCAGACCATTTGTTTGCTGGTAGCTTGGCCCCTTGATTCTCAGATGTGATGACATCACTGACGTTCAACTTCGAATGTATTCACCCGCTCAAACTTACCGGCTATTGATTCGTTCAGAAATGCCGTTTATCTGATCGCCAACGGCCGCATCGTAAAACCCGCCGCCGCGCCTTTGATCTTATTGGTCGCGGCGACGTAACAGAATTCGTAAACCTGATCGCGCGCCAGTCCTTCCAGGTTATGAAACTCGCCGATGTGAATGCCCTGCTCGACCAGGAGGTAACGATGCACCGGATTGAAGGAGCGATATTTGGCGCGATAGGCGGCGTTGTCTTTTTCCGCCGGGCCGCATTCGAGGCCGCTGGTGTCGCTGCCAATCAACATTGCGCCGTGCTCTTCGACCAGCCATTTGGCGGTTTCCAGACTGATGCCGGCTGAGTCGTGTTGCGCAATCGTTGCATGATCACTGCCCGTTGCGCCCCAATAGCGCAGCGTGCCCGTGCGAATGAGGACAACATCGCCCGGTCTCAACTGTGTTTTCTCTTGCGCCAAAGCCTGCTGCAAATCCTGCGCGGTAATGCTGTAGTTGCCGGGCAAGGCATCCACGCCTTTCCATCCGGCGACATCAATCAGCACGCCGCGTGCAACAATCGGCGGGATCGTTTCGGCATCGGCCTTGCGCGGGCCGAAGTTGCCGCCCCAGTCGCTCTCTTTGAAACCGTTGTACCAATGATTGTCGTCGTCGGTCGTGATGTGGCCCAGGCCGTCGAGTTGGGTGCCGACGTTATCGCTGATGAACAGCGCGGCGCTGTGCCAGGCCAGTTTGTCAGCATTGTCGTTGACCAGCGCGGGCAAGTCGCGCTGGCGCTTGATGCCTTCGGGCGTGCGGAAGGACATGACTTCGGTGGGACTGTGGCCGGGCCACTTGTATGACGTGCGGTCGTAATTGACGCCCAGGTCATAGGTCTTGCCTTTGTCCGCAAGACGCAGAGCCGCGAGGCGCGTGGCGTCGGTCATTTCGTTGAGCGCGCCCACTTCGTCTTCCTGCCCCCAAACCCAGCCCCAGCCTTTGCCCGGCTGCCATTTTTTTAGCGCGGGTTGCTGCCCGCTGACCAGCCAATGAAAGTTGGCGGCCAGACTAAGCGCCAAGAGCGACAATAGGAAACGATGTTTTCTCTTCAAGCTTTACCTGCCTTATTGATTGATGTTACGCAGTCGAATTGAACCGAGTGCGTTGACAGCTTCTGTGTGCCGGAGGCACGGCGGATATTAGCCGGTGGTGGAGCGCGCGCTCCA